>JAZSRR010000051.1:0-6027 GCA_045538605.1 Faecousia sp. | reverse complement strand
GTTCCCCCGAGGTTCAGGTTGCTATCCTGACCGCCCGTATCAACGAGCTGACTGAGCACCTGCGTGTGCACAAGCACGACAACCACTCCCGTCGTGGTCTGCTGATGATGGTTGGTAAGCGCCGCAATATGCTGGACTATCTGGCAAAGAAGGACATCAACCGTTACCGTGCTTTGATTGCTAAGCTGGGTATCCGTAAGTAATGAACAAAAGGCAAGGCGACGGATACCTCCGTCGCCTTGTTTTTCAGCGGAGCTTTTTCTCCAGCCGTTGAAGAAAAATCTCTCGCTGTCACATCATCAAAATCGGGAGACACTTTAGCAGTTGAAAATGGGCTTTGACACAGAACCTATTTTCAAGTGCTAAACCTCCCGAAACAAATAAAAATAGGAGGAAATACAAATGATTACTCGTAAACAGTATCCCAACCATCACGTATATGAGATGGAAATCGGCGGCCGCCCCTTTACTGTGGAAACCGGTAAGGTTGCTGAGCTTGCCAATGCAGAGTGCATCTGCCGCTACGGTGATACCGTGGTGCTCACCACCTGCACCTGCAACCCCATCCCCAAGGCCGGTATCGACTACTTCCCTCTGACCATCGAGTTCGAGGAGAGAATGTATGCCGTTGGCCGTATCCCCGGCTCTTTCAACCGTCGTGAGGGCAAGCCCTCTGACCGTGGCATCCTGAACAGCCGTATCATCGACCGTCCTATGCGTCCTCTGTTCGACGAGGAGCTGCGGAACGACACCGTGGTTACCTGCACGGTTCTTGCCAACGACTATGAAAACCCGGTGGAGATCGTAGCTTCTCTGGGCGCATCCATTGCCATCGCATCTTCCGATGTGCCTTGGAACGGACCGGTTGCTACCACCAACGTTGCCCACGTAGGCGACCAGTATATCGTAAACCCCTCTGCTGAGGAGCGGGATGCCTGCGACTGCTTCGTATGCATCGCTTCTACTTTCGAAAAGGTGGTTATGATCGAGACCGAGGCTAATGAAGCTCCTGAAGCCGTTGTGCTGGAGGCGATCCGCATTGCACACGAGACCAATATGGAGATCGTCAAGTTTATCAACGGTATTGTTGCGGAGATCGGCAAGCCGAAGTTCACCTTCGAAAAGGCTGCCGTGAACCACGAGCTGCTGGATGACCTGATCGAGTACGGTCTGGGTCAGATCGAGTATGCGCTGGATACCGATGACAAGAACGTCCGGGAAGAGCGCCTGACCGCTGCCCGTCTGGACTTCGCCGAGAAGTTCGGCGAGAAGTACGAGGATTTTGAGACCCACATTGAGGTCTGCCTGTACAAGATGCAGAAGAAGGTCGTTAAGAAGTGGCTGCTGGAAGGCAAGCGCGTGGACGGTCGTGGTATGGACGATATCCGTCCTCTGGATGCCCAGGTCAGCCTGCTGCCCCGGGTACACGGCTCCGGCCTGTTCTCCCGTGGCCAGACTCAGGTTTTGAGCATCTGCACCCTGAACACCCTGTCTGCTGCTCAGAAGCTGGACACCATCTACCCCGAGGAGACCAAGCGGTATATCCACCACTACAATTTCCCCTCTTTCTCCACCGGTGAAGCTCGCGCTGCCCGTTCCACCTCCCGTCGTGAGATTGGCCATGGCGCGCTGGCAGAAAAGGCTCTGCTGCCTGTGATCCCCTCTGTGGAGGAGTTCCCCTATGCGATTCGTGTGGTGTCTGAGGTTCTTTCTTCCAACGGTTCTACCTCTCAGGGCTCTATCTGCGGCTCCACCCTGGCTCTGATGGACGCCGGTGTTCCCATTAAGCGCCCTGTTGCCGGCATTTCCTGCGGCCTGATTTCTGACCAGGAAACCGGTGAGTGGAGAACCTTCACCGATATCCAGGGTGTTGAGGACTTCCACGGCGAAATGGACTTTAAGGTTGCCGGTACCACCGAGGGTATCACCGCCATCCAGATGGACCTGAAGAACAAGGGTCTGACTATGGAGATCATCGCTGACGCTCTGGAGCGCTGCCGCAAGGCTCGGCTGACCATTCTGGAGGAAGTGATGCTGCCCTGCATCGCTGAGCCGCGCGCAGAGGTTTCCGAGTATGCGCCCAAGATGATCAGCCTGACCGTTCCCGTGGACAAGATTCGCGAGATCATCGGCTCCGGCGGCAAGACCATTCAGAAGATCTGCGCGGACACCGGTGCGAAGGTAGATATCGAGGACGACGGCTCTGTGTTCATCTCTGCTGTTGACTCCGCTGCTGCTTACGCTGCCAAGAAGATGATCGACGACATCTGTTTTGTTCCTGAGGTGGGCAAGCTGTACTACGGCAAGGTTGTCCGCATCCTGCCTATCGGCGCATTTGTAGAGATCGCCCCCGGCCACGACGGTATGGTGCACATCTCCAAGCTGGAAAACCGCCGTGTGGAAAAGGTTGAGGATGTTCTGAACCTGGGCGATATGACTTGGGTGAAATTCATGGGCTTCGATGAGAAGGGCCGTGCAAACTTCAGCCGCAAGGATGCCCTGAAGGAAATGGAAAACCAAGCGTGATCAAAACAAGACCCGGTGCATGAGCACCGGGTCTTTCTGTCGCAAATTGAAATGCTCCAGGTGCAAATGAATTGACAACAGAAATATACTGTGGTATCCTAATGCTGAAAAGTGTAGTTTTTTCAAAAGGAATTGCATTTTTGAACGGGGCTTTTTCTGATACGAGGCCCGTTTTTTATGCCAAAACACAGAGGGAGGAAAGACGATGTTTGCCCTAATTTGTGTCTTTATGCCACCGGTGCTGATGCTGTATTTGTGGCCGCGAAAGAACGATAAAGCATATACACTTCCGCAGCTCAGCGCGTATTATTGTATGTGCACCTTGCTTGTCAACTTTCTTTCTGCGGCAATTACTACATTGCTTTTCGATAGCAGCGTGGGGATCGTTGCCAAGCTTCAGACCGATACCGGCTTCGTATTAAGATATATGGTATTGAGCTGTGCGATTGCTGCTGCAATTCCGCTTGCTGTGAGCTTTTGGAGAAAAAAGGTAGATTTTTCCTGCACATTAAAAAAGCCCGGGCGGTTTACCCATTGGCGTTTGGCAGCTATCGTTTATGCGGCTGCTTTGCTTTTGCTGAATATTTCTCTTTGCTTTGATGTATCCTTTCGAGGCGACGAGTGCTTTACTATATGGATCTGTGAAATGTCGGTTCCCGATATGGTTACAACCACCGCTGCAGATGTACATCCTCCCTTGTATTATCTGATTGTAATGGGGATATGTGCAATCTTTGGGAACACACCCTTTGTCTATCATATTGCCTCTGTAATTCCTTTTTTGGTAATTGCGGCGCTGTCGCTGACTTTGGTGTGGAAGGTTTTCGGAAAAGAACCCGCAATTTTGATGATTACCCTGTTTGGCTTCATGAGCGAAGCGGTTTTGTTTAATCGGGAATTGCGGATGTATTCTTGGGGCGCGCTGTTTTTGGTGTTGGCCTTCTTTGCGCTGTATGAGATTTTCCGCAACAAAAAAACCGTTAGCTTTGTGTTGTTTACCGTCTTTTCGTTGGGTGCGGCATACACCCATTATTACAGCCTGCTTGCTGTTGCATTTTTCTATGTGGCTTTGATCGCGGTGGCGCTGATAAGACGGAAAGGATATATTCTGAAAACGGTGCTGACTTGTGTGGTAACCGTGCTTGCCTACAGCCCGTGGCTGGTTATCCTGCTTACCTCCTTTAAAAAAAGCGCGGAGAATTTCTGGATCACGTATATTCCTTCTTTCCGGGAGGCTTGCCTGTACCTCTTTGAAGGTTCCGGTAAAGCGGTGTCATTGCTTCTGTTTATGACAACGGTTTGCGTAGCCTTGGCTGCAATTGCATACGATACCGGGCTGGTCAGGGCAGAAAAAGCGGACAAAAAATGGACTGTGTCGGTGAATACACCGAAAGGACCAGCCAACTTCTCGATTTGGCTGCTTGCCGGCGGACTTTGCGTATTTGGAACAATTGTGGTTGGCATTGGCGTTTCCAAGCTGTTTCGCCCGTTGCTCCTTCTGCGCTATTTGTTCCCAGTGGCAGCGGTGGCGTGGGTGATTTTGTCAGTGAGTGTTTCCAAATGCAAGGCAAAGCATATAATCACGCCGGTGCTGGTAGCGGTGCTTTTGGTAACCTGTGTTCCCCAGTTTATAACGGCTTATCAAGAACAAAAAAACGAAAATGCGCTGATTACAAAAACATTGGATGCCAGTGTTTCCCAAATTCAAGAGGATGATGTCATATTGACGGACCACACCCATTTGGAATGGACGGTTTTGGATTACTATTATCCTCAGGTGCCGGTAACACTGGTAAATGCCGATGAACCCCTCCCATTGGAGGAAGGCAAGGAGAATTGGCTGATTTTTTCCGGTGAGATCCATGAGGAACAACTGGCAGAACAGGGCTATACCTGCGAAATGGTTGTTTCGGCCGGGCGGTTGGGTACAATACCCGTCAGCGTTGTAAAAGCAGTAAAGACAGCAGGTGATTGATTTGATTACACTTATTGTGCCTTGCTACAACGAGGAAGCAGTACTTCCTATCTTCTATGAGGAAGTCTCCCGGGTAGTAAAAACGTTAAATATGGATTATGAGCTGATCTTTGTGGACGACGGCTCCAAGGACGGCACACTGGGAATCCTGCGAAAGCTGGCAGAGAGCGATTCCTGTGTTCGGTATCTGTCTTTTTCCCGGAACTTTGGAAAAGAAGCGGCGATGTATGCCGGTTTCTGCAATGCTCGGGGGGAGTATGTGGCAGTAATGGATGCGGATATGCAGGACCCTCCGTCTTTGCTTCCCCGGATGCTGGAGATTTTGCGGTCCGGACAATATGACAGTGTTGCTACCCGTCGGCAAACCAGAAAGGGTGAGCCGCGGATACGCAGTTGGTTTGCCAGAAAATTCTATCAGCTCATCAATAAAATTTCTGATGCTGATATTGTGGATGGCGCTCGGGATTTTCGGCTGATGAAGCGGAAAATGGTCGATGCGATCGTTGCAATGAGCGAATACAACCGATTTTCCAAAGGTATTTTCGGTTGGGTCGGCTTTCGCACTTACTGGCTGTCCTATGAAAATGTGGAGCGTATCGCTGGAGAAACTAAGTGGAGCTTTTGGAAGCTGTTCCGGTACGCGATCGACGGAATTGTAAGTTTTTCCCAAGCACCGCTGGACATAGCATCCTGGATGGGTGTTATGATGACCGGTTTTTCCTTTGCCGCGGTTATCTTTGTATTTATTCGGCGGTTACTGTTTGGCGACCCGGTTGCCGGTTGGGCTTCTACCTGCTGTATCATTCTGTTTGTGGGCGGAGTTCAGCTGCTGTGTCTGGGCATTATCGGAAAATATTTGTCAAAAGCCTACCTGGAGACGAAACACAGACCCCACTATATTGTGGCAGAAAGCAACTGCGAGGATGTGAAGGTAATCAAGTAATGGAGATAAAGCGGCTTCTAAAAAAATACCGGGAGTTCATCAGCTATATCTTCTGGGGTGTTGCCACAACGGTTGTCAATTATGCCGTTTACTTTATTTTAACCGATGTTTTGCATACACAGTATTTGGTAAGCAATACTGTGGCGTGGCTGATATCGGTGCTGTTCGCTTTCGTGGTGAACAAGCTTTTGGTATTTCGCTCCCAAGAAAGGAGCGGAAGGGGTGTGCTTGCAGAAGCAACGAAGTTTGCATCATCTCGGATCGCTTCTGCTGTCTTGGAAACACTGGCTTTGCTTTTGTTTGTACAGTGGCTGAAATTTGATGATACGGCGGTGAAGCTTTTTGCCGGAATAGGCGTTGTGCTGGCCAACTATGTTTTGGGAAAGTTCTTTGTTTTTACCTCCGGTAAAGAATAAAAGAATAACGAGACCGGACACCAAAATGAAGTGAACCCCAAAGTTTAGACAAAATTTAATATTAACTTGCTTGTGAATGAGTTCGGTATTGCACCGGACTCATTCCTTTTAATTTTAGAGATATTCGTTCGTTGTTGTAGTAATAGATATAGTTATCTAATGCTTGG
>JAZSRR010000072.1:0-18380 GCA_045538605.1 Faecousia sp. | reverse complement strand
GAAGAATATCCTGATTATATTGAAGTTTTGGAGGTGTAATACCATGCTGAAGATTGGTATTCAGTTTTTCGCTCACCATAAGGGCGGCGGTTCTACCAAGAACGGTCGTGATTCCGAGGCGAAACGCCTGGGCGTGAAGCGCGCTGACGGTCAGTTTGTTCTGGCCGGCAACATTCTGGTTCGCCAGAGAGGCACCCACATCCATCCCGGCACCAATGTTGGTATCGGCAGTGATGATACCCTGTTCGCCCTGATTGACGGCACCGTCAAGTTCGAGCGCAAGGGCAAGGACCGTCGTCAGTGCTCCGTCTACGCTGTGGAGCAGTGATCACGGTTTGGTATAACTTGTAACGGGCTGCTGCATACTATGCAGCAGCCTATTTTTCTTGCAAAATAACGGCAAGGAGGATTTCTATGTTTGTAGATAAGGTGCGCATTACTGTCTGCGGCGGTCGCGGCGGCGACGGCGCGGTGGCTTTCCACCGGGAAAAATATGTAGCTGCCGGCGGACCGGACGGCGGCGACGGCGGACACGGCGGCAGTGTGATCTTGCGGGTCAACGATAACCTGACCACATTGCTGGACTTCCGGTATAAAAGAAAATATTCCGCTCAGTCCGGCGAGAACGGTCAGGGCAGAAAAATGAGCGGCAAGCGGGGCGAGCCGCGGATTATTCAAGTCCCCCGGGGCACGGTTGTCCGGGATGCGGAGACTAACCAGATTATTGTGGATATGTCTACCGGCGAGGATTTTGTGATTGCCAAGGGCGGCAGAGGCGGCTGGGGCAACGCCCATTATGCCACCCCCACCCGGCAAGTCCCCCGGTTTGCCAAAGCAGGCATTGCCGGTCAGGAGCGGGATGTGATTTTGGAGCTGAAGCTTTTGGCGGATGTGGGTCTGGTTGGCTTCCCCAACGTGGGTAAGTCCACCTTGCTTTCCGTTACCTCCAACGCCCGCCCCAAAATCGCCAACTACCACTTTACCACCTTGTTCCCCAATCTGGGCGTTATCTATGTGGACGAAGGCGTTTCCTTTGTCATGGCGGATATCCCCGGCATTATCGAAGGCGCTGCCGAGGGCGCAGGCCTGGGCCACGATTTTCTGCGGCACATTGACCGCTGTCGACTGCTCGTTCACGTGGTGGATGTCTCCGGCAGTGAAGCGCGGGACCCGGTGGAAGATTTTGATGCCATTTGCCAGGAGCTGCAAGACTACAGTGTGGATCTGGGCGACCGTCCCATGATCGTTGCCGCCAACAAGTGCGACCTGCTCCCACCGGACAGCGATAACTTAGAGCGGCTGCGTCAGCACGTAGAAGCAGCCGGCTGCCAGCTTTATGAAATTTCTGCCGGCACCACCCAAGGCACCAAAAACCTGATGCGGGTCATCGCGGAACGGCTGCGCACGCTGCCCCCGGTTACCATTTACGAGCCGGAGTATGTGGAGGCTATTCCGGAAGCCGGCGACCCGCAGGCTCTGGAGATCGAACATCTGGGCAGCACCTGGGTCATTACCGGCACCTGGCTGGAGCGGCTGGTAATGAACATCAATTTCGACGATTACGAGTCCCGGAATTACTTTGACCTGCAGCTGCGCAAATGCGGACTTTTTGCCCGGCTGGAGGAAATGGGAATTCAGGACGGCGACACCGTAGATATTTACGATATCGAGTTTGAATATCAAAGATAAAACAGCCCCCCCCAAAGCGAAGCTTCTGGGCGTGTTCTTTACTAGGGCGCTTTGTATTTTTCCGTTGCCCGGGCGGGGTACTTACTTTCGTCAAACTGATAGTAGTCCCGTCTGCCGTCGGAGCGTCCTTCGGCATAGGCTTTTACCTGAGCGTCGGTTTTCATAAAGCAGCGGAAAGGGTCTTCCAGACTCTGGGGCGAGGGATCGTAATGATACCAGCCGGTCCCAATATTTACCAACAACCAGTAGTGAGAGGATTTGCTGTTGTAGCGCTCTACCGGCAAATTCTCAATTCCGCACAGATCCAGCAGCACTTTGGACAGGGCAAAGTAATTGTAGCAATCCCCTTTTCCCTTGACGATGGCGTTATAGGCTGCGCTGAAAAGTTCCTTCTCCGGTGAACTGCTGTAGATCACATGCTTACGGACATAGTTATAGACAGCCGTAATCTTTTCGTGGGCAGACATCCCGTCGGTGAGGATTTTATCCAGAACCTCCCGGGCTTTTTCCTCCACCAGCTCCTGGTTGATCACCAGCGTTGCGCTGACATGGATCTTCCGCTCTACCTTGGTGGTATTTCCGCTTTTATCCGTTGCTTCATAGAGGATACTGTAGGTGCCTGCCTCTTCCAGATTGACACCGGTGGCATCCACCGTAAAGGTCAGTTCTCCGTCCCGGTCATCGGTGGCAGTGATACCCTTGCGGTAAGAAACCGATTGCCCAATATTCACCGTCAGCTCTTCCATAGGGGAAAACACCGGGAAGGTGGTATCTTTTATCACCGTCAGCTGCGCTTTCACGACACCCACATTTCCGGAGGTATCCGTCAGATGAACCGTTACTGTCTGCTCCCCCACCTTGGTAAAGTCCGGTGCTTCTCCAAAAGTAACCGTTACTTGGGTAATATCCCGGATATCGGTTACAAAATCCGCCGGGTTCCGGGTTTCATCGTTGTAGATTGTGTGGTCAACCGGCTTACCCTCCAGGATTTTGGTGTCCACAATTTTCAGTGTGCTTTCAAAGACCTTTTTCTTATAGGAAAACTGCAGCTTATGCTCCGCCGGCTGATTGACATCAATACCGGAAATATCCGTTAGCAGAGTAACCTTCCTGCCCTCCTTGGCAAACTGCTCCAGAGGGATCGTCTTACTTCCGGCTTCCAGGGTTATGCTATCATACACAGGCTTGGGCTCAAACACCGCAGCGCAGGTAACCAGCGCCGCTGCCACCAGCACAATGGCAGCTGTGAGCAGCACTGCAAATCTTACTTTATGTTTCAAAAAATCACTCTCCCAATACAAAGCCCTATTGTACGCAAAATCCGGTAAATTGTCAAGAAAAAAGCGGATTTCCGTCGTATTTTCGGGCACTTGCAATATGCCTTGTTTTCGTTTATAATAATAAAATAAATTGTTAGGAAGTACTTGAGGTAGCGTATGGATTTTAAGGTTTTGGCGGTTGGCGATGTGGTTGGCGGCCCGGGTATGGAGCGGATTCGCCGCAGCCTGCGGTACTGTAAGCGCATCACCGGCGCGGATTTTGTGATCGTCAACGGCGAAAATGCAGCGGTGGTGGGAATGACCCCCCAGCAGGCAGAGGACATTCTGGATGCCGGGGCGGATGTGATCACCATGGGCAATCACACCTACGGCAAGCGGGAGCTGGTGGATTATATGCAGGACAGTTCCCGGATTTTACGCCCTGCCAACTATGCGCCACAAGCCCCCGGACGAGGCTGGGGCGTGTATGACAGCCGGGTGGGTCCTGTGGCGGTGATCGACCTGCAAGGTCGGTGCAGTATGGACTACACACCGGACAACCCCTTTCTGGCAATTGAAAAAATCCTGCCCCAGCTGGACACCAAGCTGATTTTTGTGGAGCTTCACGCCGAGGCAACCTCAGAAAAGCTGGCGATGGGTTATATGCTGGACGGACGTGTGAGCGCCGTATGGGGCACCCACACCCACGTTCCCACTGCCGACGCCCAGGTTTTGCCCAAGGGCACCGGCTATGTTACGGACTTGGGAATGACCGGCCCGAAGCACTCGGTACTGGGCATCCGCCCGGATCTGTCTATTGCAAAATTCCGGGGGGATCTGCCGGAGCGCTACCGCTGGGCAGAGGGTCCTACCAAGCTGGAGGCGGTACTCTTTACCGTAGACACCGAAACCGGTCTTTGTAAAAATGCAGAAAGGGTGGCTTTGGATGATTAAAATACTCCACTGCGCAGACTGGCATCTGGATGCGCCCATGGCCCTTGCAAGCCCGGAGCAGCGAGCGCTTTTGCGCCACCACAGCGCCCAGATCCCCTATAAAATTGCAGCACTGTGTCAGCAGCACAACTGCGATCTGCTGCTGATCTCCGGCGACCTGTTTGACGGCAGCTATGCTGCCGACACTCTGCAAAGCCTAAAAAACGCGTTGGCACAGGTGCAGATCCCGGTGTTCATTGCCCCGGGTAACCACGATTATGTCAGTCCGGACAGTCCCTGGCTGACAGAAACCTTTACCGATAATGTCCATATTTTTACCCACGCGGAAATAGAATCTGTAGCCGTGGAGCAGCTTAACTGCCGAGTGTACGGTGCAGGCTTTCAGGCAATGGACTGCCCCGGACTTCTGGCAGGCTTCACCGCTGAGTGCGCAGAAAAATATGCCGTGGGTGTGCTCCACGGCGACCCTACCCAAGTAAACTCTCCCTACTGCCCCATTACCACGGAGCAGGTAAAAAACTCCGGTCTTCAGTATCTGGCTTTGGGTCATATTCATAAGGCAGACCAATTCCGCACCGGAAAAACCCTGTGCGCCTGGCCCGGCTGTCCTATGGGTCAGGGCTATGACGAAACCGGAGAAAAGGGCGTCTTGCTGGTTACCTTGGACGAAACTGCCAGCGCAGAATTTATTCCCTTGGACACACCCCGGTTTTACGACTGGGAGCTGCCGGCATCACACTCGCTGGACAGTCTTTTACCTCCGGTGGGCAACGAAAACTTCTACCGAATCACCTTCACCGGACCCAGTGAGCCTTTGGATTTGGAGGCTATTCGTGCCGGATATCCCCAGTTTCCCAATCTGACCCTCCGGGATCAGACAACGCCCCCGGTGGACATCTGGGGCAGCGCCCAGCTGGACACCCTGGAGGGACTGTATTTCAGCCGTCTGCGGAAAAAGCTGGATGCAGGCGAGGAAAAGGCTGCCCTTGCCGCTCAAATCTCCCGGCAGCTGCTGGACGGTCAGGAGGTGGTTCTGCCGTGAGGATTCTGTCTTTAACCGCCACCTTTGGTAAGCTCTCCCGGCAGACCCTGACCTTGCAGCCGGGACTGAATGTGATCCACGCCCCCAACGAATGGGGAAAAAGCACCTGGTGTGCCTTTCTGGTGGCTATGCTCTACGGAATCGACACCAAGGAGCGGACCACCAAGGACACCTTAGCTATCAAGGAGCGGTACAAGCCCTGGTCCGGAGAGGAAATGTCCGGACGGATGGAAATTCTTTGGAATGATCGGCACATTACCGTTGAGCGCAGCACCAAGGGCCGTGTCCCGATGGGGCAGTTCCGCGCCTATGAGACCCAGTCCGGACTGGATATCCCGGAGCTGACAGCGGAAAACTGCGGTCAGCTGCTGCTGGGTGTAGAAAAAAGCGTATTTGTCCGGTCCGGCTTTTTGAATTTGACCGACCTGCCCGTAACCCAGGATGAGGCGCTGCGACGCCGGCTTAACGCACTGGTTACCACCGGTGATGACAGCGGCGCGGCAGATGCCTTGATGCAAAAGCTGAAGGATTTGAAAAACAGCTGCCGGCACAACAAAACCGGCGCGCTGCCCCAGGCAGAGCGGCAAAAAGCGGATCTGGAAAATAAACTTGTCTTATATCAACAGCTGCAGATCCAGAGCAAGCAGCTGACCGACAAGCAGGAACAGGTAAAACAGCAGCTTAACTTGCTGGAAAATCACCTGCTCGCATTGGAATACGAACAAGCGCAGACGGCAGCAGCCCGGCTGGAGCAGGCAAAGGATGCCTGTGCTCAGGCGCAAAGCAATGCTTCCCAACTGGAAAACACCTGTGCAGCCTTGCCCTCGGAAGCACAGGCAAAGGAAAAGCTTCGCTTGCTGGAGCAGCTTTTGGTGCAGCAGGAGGCTTTGGAGAAGGAGGCGCTTCCGCCGTTGGAAGAAGAACCTGCCGTTCCGGAAATCTTTTCGGAGCTGGGCGGCGCTCAGGCTCTGCAGCAGGCAAAGTCCGACAAGGCCGCTTTTGATATGCTGAGCAAGCCCTTGTCCCCTGTTCTTCTCATTTTAGCGATCGTTTCTCTGGTGGGGTGCATTGGTCTTTTATTTGTCCACGCCCTTGCAAGCCTTCCCTTTTTGGTTTTATTCGGCGTTTTTCTTAGCGCATATCTGCGGGGAAAATCCTATCAGCGCAAGCAAAAGCAGGCTCTGCAAGCCCGGTATCCGGGTTTAGACAGTAATTCCTGGGTGCCCCTTGCCCAAGAGTATCAGGATGCTTTGGACCGGTACAAGCAAAGAAACACGGTGCAAAAAGCCCTTGTCGAGGATTTGACCCGGCGGAAAGAACAGCTGGTCCAAAGGCTGGAAAGCCTGACAGAAGACGCGGATGTGTCTTCTGTTATGGACCAATGCCGGCAGATTTTAGATCAGCATCAAGCCCTTGCTGACGCCCGGTTAACCTTAAAAAAGGCGCAGGAACGAGCCGAAGAGCTGTCCTGCCTTGTTAAAACCGTTCCCGCCCCCCGCTTTGCCGACACCTTGGAGCTGACCTGGGAGCAGACCCGGCAGGCGATGGATGCTGCCCGATGGGAGGCCCAGCAGCTGCAGCGCAATTTAGGACAGTGCCAAGGCCAAATGGATGCGTTAGGGCAGGCAGAGGCATTGCAAAGGCAGCTGTCCGGAGTAAATGAACGGATCGACAAGCTGGAGGCGCTTTACAGCGCCACAGAGCTGGCAATGACGACCCTGGAGGAAGCAACCCGGGAACTGCAGCGACGGTTTGCCCCGAAAATTTCCCAGCGCGCGGAAGCGCTGCTTTCCCGACTTACCGGTGGTCGGTATACCCGACTGCAGCTGACCCAGGACTTCTCCCTGCAGGCGGGTGCTGAGGTCGAAAACACCCTGTCCGATGCCCTTTGGCGCAGCGACGGGACGATCGACCAGCTTTACCTTTCTTTGCGTCTGGCAGTAGCGGAAGCATTAACTCCAAACGCGCCCCTGGTGCTGGACGATGCACTGGTCCGCTTTGATGAAACCCGACTGACGCTGGCTATGGAGATTCTGAAGGAAATGAGTAATGTAAAGCAAATTATTTTGTTTACTTGCCAGGAACGGGAAACAAAATACCAATAACCTTTCATACTGTAAAAACGGAGGTGTCTGTATGGAACTACGGGAAGTAACCCTTTTAGCGGTCGTACTGCGGATCATACTGGCTGCAATCATCGGCGGTCTGATGGGTCTGGAACGGGAACTGAAAAACCGCCCGGCAGGTCTCAGGACTTATATGGTGGTTTGCTTGGGCGCCTGCCTGATTATGATGACCAACCAGTATGTGTGCCAGCTATTTGGCACCGGCGACCCGGTACGAATGGGCGCCCAAGTGGTCAGTGGCATCGGCTTTTTAGGTGCCGGAACCATTATGGTTACCCGCAGAGCGCAGGTCAAGGGGCTGACCACCGCTGCCGGACTATGGACCGCTGCGGCCGTGGGTATAGCCGTGGGTGTAGGCTTTTATGAAGCCGCCATTGTCAGCACCCTGGCTGTCTATGTGATCATGACTTTGATGCAGGTAATCGACAACAATGTGCAGCGCAAAAGCAAAAATTTGGAGCTTTATGTAGAACTGAACAACAACTGTCCTCTGGGTGAATTTCTCCGGGCAATTCGCGCCCGGGACATTGAGATCCGGGACATTCAGCACGAACACGAGGTGCTGAACGAACAAGGCTCACGCGGCTATTTGGTGTACTTAAAATTAAAAAAGCGCCAGAGCCATCTGGAGCTTTTGGAAGATGTCCAGACCATTCCCGGCATTGTGTATCTGGAAAAGTTCTGATCAATCTGCAAAAAAGACCGACGGAAAAATCCGTCGGTCTTTTCAGCCTGTCAAAATACTAATTTTGACAGACTGCCAGAGGTCAAAGGAGCCGCCAAGACAAGCAACGCGCACTCGTCGGCGTACAGGTGGTACGGTAGAGAGCGCGTTGCGCAGTAAGTCAAAATGCCTTGCGCAGCAAGCATTTTACACCTCATCCGTCAAAAATCAAAGATTTTTGCCACCTTCTCCTCCAAGGAGAAGGCTTTTTGTATCCATTATGTTATTATCTGCATTTTGACGATTGGCGGCTTTTTTGACGCTCTAAAGGGGCCTGCTCAGCAGGCCCCTTGGTTTATGGTTAAGTGATATCTTAGTATACGCTTGCCCACTCGCCGATGTTCTCGCCGTTGAATGCGAAGGGAGGTCCAACGATGATCTGGGTAGCAGCGGGATCGCCAGCGGTAACAGCGTAGGTCTTGCCGTTGTCAGCAGTGAACTCAGTGCCAGCAGCACCGGCCTTGCCGTCAGCAATAGCCTTGATCATGTAAGCTGCGCAGTTGCCCACGTCGATGGGGTTCCACAGGTACATATAGGGACATACCTTGTCGTCGCCTACGTACTCCTTCATTTCGCAGGGCAGACCCAGGCCGGCAACCTTAACCTTGCAGCCGTCAGTGTTCAGAACAGTCTGAGCGCAAGCCAGGATACCAACGGTGGTGGGGCAGCAGATGACTTCCAGGTTGGGGTACTTGGTCAGCAGGTTCTGGGTTTCGGTGGTGGACTTGGTGGGCTCGTCGTCGCCGTAAACGGTCTCAACCAGCTTCAAGCCAGCATACTTGGAGTCCTTCAGAATCTCTTCCATAGCTGCGATCCAGGAGTTCTGGTTGGTAGCAGTGGAGGAGGCGGACAGGATAGCGAACTCGCCTTCGCCGCCGGTCATATCGGCAACGGAGTCGACCAGGACCTGAGCAACCTGCTCAACACCGGCCTGGTTGACAAACATCTGGGAACCGGCAGTGTCGGAGTCCAGAGTTACGACGGTAACGCCCTTTTCCTTGGCAGCTTTAATGGTGGCTTCCAGAGCAGCAGCGTCGTTGGCTGCGATGGCAATGCCCTTGACGCCCTGTGCAACCAGGTCGTTGACGATGTTGATCTGGTCGTCAACAGAGGTGGTCTCGGGGGACTTGGTCAAGAACTCGACGCCCAGATCTTCACAAGCAGCCTTAAAGCCTTCGATCATCTTGAGCATGTAGGGGTTGGATGCGTCTTTGCAAACGATAGCATAGGTAGTTTTGCCGGATGCTGCGCCGCCTGCGCCACAGGCAGCCAGGCCCAGGACCATAACCAGAGCCAGGAGTAATGCGATAAACTTCTTCATAACATTTTTCCTTTCGTTTTTTAATATATATGAACGCTTTCGCGCACATACCGATTATTTGACCGCTTTTTTGCGGTTTTGGATGGATTCCCGGACGGTGGGGAACAGAACCACCAATATCAGCAGGATACCCAGAATGATGCGGATGGTCTGACCGCTGAGGTTGATCAGGTTCAGACCGTAACGCAGCAGGCCGATGATAAAGATGGCGATTACCGCGCCTACCATAGTACCCTTGCCGCCGGCGGTGGAAATGCCACCCAGCACGCACATGGAGATGGCTTCCAGCTCAAAGCCGTCTGCCACGTTACTTTTCACACTGCCCAGGTTTGCGCAGTAGATGATCGCAGCAAAGCCGCAGATAAATCCGGTGAGAGTAAACACAAGCATCCGAACCTTTTCCACCTTCACACCGGCGTAGGCAGCGGCCTTCTTGTTTTCACCGATGGCAAACATCTGACGGCCAAAGACGGTTTTATGCATTACAAGACCGAAAAGTACTGCCAGCACTGCGAAGATGATAAACGGATACGGTACGATGCCGCCAACACGGCCATAGAAGATCTTGCCGAACCACTCCACCTTCTGCATTCCGCCGGTGGAGCCGTCGCCCAAGATCCGCTCGGACAGCCCCCGGAATATAATGTTGGTCGCCAATGTTACGATCATAGGCGCCAGCTCGGTAAACTTGGTCATCACAATGCCGTTCAGTGCGCCACAGGCAACGCCGGTGGCAAGGCACGCCAGAATACCCAGCCAGATACTGCCGGTTGCGTTGTAAACGATGCCCAGCATGGTAGCCGACAGACACACATTGCCACCTACCGACAGATCGATATCCCCCAACAGCAATATGTATGCCATGGGCAGGGCGATAATGCCCTTGACCATAAAGCCGTTGATGTTGGTAAACAGACTGTCGATGTTCAGATAGAAGGGAGACAGGTTGGCGTTCATAATGTTAACGCCCAGGAAGATCAAAATCAGCAGGAATTCCCAGCGGACCAACAGGTCCTTAAAGGAGCGCTCCTTTAAGTGGGATATGGTCCTTCCGGATTTGGTTGCCATCAGATATCCCTCCCTTCCAGAGCCTTGCGGGCAGCATTACGCTGCACAAGCACATTGACCAGTACCGCCAGCAGGATCACAGCGCCCTTCAGAGCACGCTGCCAGAAGGCGTCAATGCCCACCAGAGACAGGGATTTACTGATAATGGCAATGGTGATGGCGCCCAGCAAAACGCCGAAGGCACTGCCCTGGCCGCCGTTGAGGCTGACACCGCCGATCACGCAGGCGGCAATGACATCCATTTCCGCGCCGGTTGCCATGTTGCCTTGGGCAGAGGCGTAGAGGCTGGTGTACATCGCGCCGGCAAGGCCGGCAATGGCGCCGTTGATGGTATACACGGTGATCTTCACCCGGTCAATGCTGATGCCGGAAATTTTGGCGGCATCGGCATTGGAGCCGACCTCGTAGATCTGACGGCCAAAGCCGGTCCATTTCAGGAACACGATCATAACGAGAAACAGGGCAACTACGATCCAGAACAGATTGTTGACCCCCAGGAAGCTTCCTTGGGCGAAGTCCTTGTAGCCCTGGAGCATTTTGTCTGCACTGACCCAGAGTGTTCCGGAAATGAAGTAGGTCAGACCCCGGAAAATATACTGCATACCCAAGGTGGCAATAATGGGGATGACTTTGCCCTTGGCAATGACAAGACCGATTACAAGACCGCACACCGAACCAACCAGAATACTGAACAGGTAAGCAACCAGGGGATTGGTGATAATGCCGTCCCGCATAAGCAGGCACGTAGACATACCGCTCAGCGCCACGGTTGCGCCGATGGAAATATCAATACCGCCGATGAGCAGCACCAGAAGCATACCGAAGGCCAGAACGGCGATATAGGCGTAGTTCTGGGTCAGCTGAGAAATAACCGTGCCGGAGAAGAATACGCCGCCGCTGCGCCATTGGATCAGGGCGCACAGCAAAACCATAACCAGCAGCAGACTGGACTCGCGGCTGCGCAGCAGCTCGCCCAGCTTGCCGCCTTTTTGAAGTGTCTTTGTTTTCACGCTCACACACTCCCTTCCACAGCAGTCAGCTTGGTCATTGCCAGCTCCAGGATCTTCTCCTGTGTGGCTTCACCGCGCTGCAGCTCACCGGTAACGCGACCCTCGCACATAACAATGACCCGGTCGCACATACCCAGAATTTCCGGCATTTCGGAGGAGATCATAACAATCGCGTAGCCCTGCTGGGCAAGCTCACCCATAATCTCGTAGATGGCGGCTTTCGCGCCCACATCCACGCCCTTGGTGGGTTCGTCCAAAATCAGAAGCTTGAAGTCTGAGCCCAGAGCCTTTGCCACGACTACCTTCTGCTGGTTGCCGCCGGACAGGGAGCTTGCCTTGTCGAACACGGAGACCGCCTTGGTGTCTACCCGCTCCGCCAGATCCTTGGAGGTTTCGTTTTCTTTCTTCTCGTCGATGAACAGCTTGTTCACAAAGGACTTCAGCTCCGTCAGAGTGATGTTTCTGCCGATGCCCCAATCCAAGATCAGACCCTCGATCTGCCGGTTTTCCGGCAGCAGGCCGATGCCCATTTTCATTGCATCGCTGGGGGAGTGGATCTTGACTTCCTCGCCGTTCCAGAAAATCTTTCCGGAGGAGAGTTTTTCCACACCAAAGATAGTTTGCACCACCTCGGTACGCCGGGCGCCGACCAGACCGGTCAGACCCAGAATTTCGCCTTTGTGTATATTGAAAGATACATCCTTAAAGTAGCCGGTGCGGCACAAATTTTCCACACGAAGCACTTCTGCACCGATCGGAACCTCCGGCTTGGGGAACAGGTCTTTGATTTCCCGACCCACCATTGCTTTGATGAGGTCTGCATTGGTGATGCCGTCTACATCATAAGTGCCGATGTATTGGGCGTCCCGGAATACGGTAACCCGGCTGGCAAGGGCATACATATCCTCAAACCGGTGGGAGATAAAGATGATGGCAACGCCCTCATCCCGGAGCTTCCGGGCGATACGGTACAGCTCCTCGGATTCCCGCTTGGTCAGAGCCGCAGTAGGTTCATCCATAATGATGATCCGGGCGTTTAGCGACAGAGCCTTGGCGATTTCCACCATTTGCTGCTGGGCAACGGACAGATTGCCCATAATGCTACGGGAGTTAAAGTCTGCGTTTAATTCCTGCAGCAGCCGGTCAGCCTCCTGATACATTTCCTTCCACTGGATGACACCGAATTTCTTCTTCATATGACCGACAAAGATATTCTCAGCCACGCTCAGGTGGGGATAAGAGGTTACGTGCTGGTAGATAGCGGCGATACCGGCTTTCTGGGCGTCCCGGGTGCTTTTGAAATGCACCGGCTTGCCGTCTAAAAGCATTTCGCCTTCTTCTGCCTGATGCACGCCCATAATGACTTTGATAAAGGTGGACTTACCGGCGCCGTTTTCTCCCATCAGGGCATGGATCTCGCCGGGGCGCAGATTAAACTGCACCTTATTCAAGGCTTTTACGCCGGGGAAAATTTTGGTAATGCCGTTCAGCTCCAGAATAAAATCTGACATATGTACTTCCTTTCCACCGAGGCTCAGCGCCCCGGCATATTACACAGGATTTGAGCTGGTTCTTTGTGCAAATTGTAAGAATTTGTAATATTTACACAGAAAGTATACCATATTTCCTTTGTTTATTGTATAATACCACTATTCGAGTAAAAATACAACCAGAATTTTCATATCGAATAGGAGGAATTTAGTGTGGAAAGATATGCTTGGAAAGCGATCATCCTGCCCGGGATGAAACAGGAGTATGTAAAACGGCACGATAACATCTGGCCGGAGATGAAACAGGTGCTGTCCGATGCCGGCATCCGTAACTACACCATCTGGAATGTAGGCGATGAGCTGTTCGGCTATTACGAGTGCGACAGCGTGGAATTTGCCGCCCGGGTTCAGGCGGAAAGTCCGGTGGTGGATAAATGGAACGAATATATGAAGGATGTTATGGTGATGGAAATGGACCCGGTAACCGGTGCCCAGCCCTTGATGGAACAGGTGTTTTTCTTTGAATAAAGAAAAATCCGGCGGCTTCGTGCAAGAAGCCGCCGGCACTTTTTAGTTTTCCGGGAACTGGTGGGTATCCAGGACCAACGATTTGTTGTAGAAATGCCAGTCATCCGGGTCCCACATATCCGCTTCCACACTTGCCCAGTGGGAGGCGATATAGCGGTTTCCGTCGTTGATGTTGATATCCCACTGGTCAGAAAGACAGATATACTGCCGGTGGGCGGTCTTTTCGCCGGAATGGATGGGTTTGCCGGTATAGGGGTTCACCGGGTTTTCGATCACGCCGGAGGTGGCCAGAGTGGGTACATCTGCATTGGTCATAAAGGTATCGTCCGTGGTGTAGCCGGTGGCGTTATAGTCCTTTACCATCAGCAGTGGGTAATAGGTTCCAATGTCGATATCTCCTCTGGGCGTTTCCATCATCAGCTGGTCGACCTGCTCGAGTTTTCTGCCGTGGTCGGAGACCAGGATGATCCGGGTGTTGTCGTAGACATCCAGCGCCTTCAGATGGTCCAGCCACTGGGCAAGCTGCAAAAAAGCAGCCATATTGGCGTGATAGTGCATGCGGGCAGCGGAGGTATCCAAACGCAGGGTACGGCCGTCATCCAGCTCCCGGTCCTCATAAAGGTGCAGATACGCGGAGTTGTCCACCTCTTGCGCCGGTGTATAGGAAGGCAGCTGCAGCAGCATCGGTTCGTGGGTGGTGTCGTTGCACATGAACAGGAAATTGCCCTTGCTTTCCTCGCTTATCCGGGTGATTTCCGGCATCGCATCCAAAAACAGATACGGACGCATAAAGAGTTTTGTAACGCCGGTGGCGGTGATGTCTTTGTTGCTAACCTGGCTGGTGTAGACGAATTGGCCGTCCTCGGGGACCGTAATGTTTTCGATTCGCAGATAGGTGCCGCTGTCATACAAGACGCCCTGAGTAACGATGGGCATACATTTCATAACGCCAAAGCAGAAGAAATTCCGCAGGTTTTTCTCAATTAGATCCTTCTGGAATACTTGCTCTGCTTCTGCATTGTAGCCCTCGGCGATCAGGGCAGTGGTGTTTTCCAGATCATCAAAAACGGTCAAGTCCGGAACCCACTGATAGCCGGCATAAGGCGGATTGAACAGGGTTACCTGATATCCGTTTTCCGAAAACAGCCGGGGCATCACCTTCAGCGCCTCGTTGTGTTTTTCTTCCAGGGTTTCCTCTGCGCGCTTGTTCAATTCAACCGGTGTGTATTCATAGCCGCCCACAAGAGCTGGAACGCCGAAATTGGTGGTTGGACCGTAAGAAACAACATTGGAGTAGTAGGTAAAGCCGGAAAAGCTTTCCATCAGCTCCGGTTTTTCCTGCATTAAAAACGGCACGTAAGCGCCCATCGCCCGATCCAGCATGATCACAACCACATTCTGTCCGTCCTTGCTTAATGTGATCTGACAGTCCTGGGTCGTTTTACTGTCTTCCGGGAGGAGCTGGATCTGCGCCACAGAGCGGAAAATGGTTACCGTGTTCACACCGGACATACAGCCAAGAGCAAGGGAGGCGATCAAAAGCACAGTGCCGGGCAGCTTTTTCCACTTTTTGCTTAAAAGCCACAGAACGACCGCCAGCGCCGGTGCTGTGCAAAGGTTTATCAGTGTTTCCCGGGTGGAATAATTCAAAAAGCCGTTATACTGCAGCTCGGCGGTCAGGTTGCCCAGATCTCTGCCGAAGAACATGTAGTCCACAAAGCAAATGCCGCACAATATCCAGACAAGCTTATCAAACACAGCCTTGCCGGTATCGTTTGCCAGCCAATAGAACACCCGCAGCCACACCAGGAAGAAGCCGGCTGCCATTGCTGCGGAGCTGACCAAATACCAGACAGGATGGAAGAAATGGTTCAGGTCCACATATTCCTGAGGGGAGGCAGCCAGATACGTGGAAGGAATCAGCACGCCGATCAAAAGGGTCAGGAAAATGCTGCCCAGCAGGAACGTTTTTTTGTCAGGCTCGGCAGTGGCTGTAACGCGGCGCGCAGGAAGGTACTTCTTTATCAGGGTGTACACAAGGGGCAAGATCAGGCAGAAGCCTGCCACAAGCAGCAGCGCAAACACCCGGTTGGTTATGCTTCCGAAGCGGACGATCGCAAAGCCGATGGAAGCAACACCGCAGACTGCGCAGAGCCAACAGAGCACTTTTTTTGGATTTTTCAGCTTGTAGAAAATGTTTTTCACCAGAGAGAAAACATTATTCAGTGTCCAGTAGAACACAAGGCAGGCAGGGGAGGCGTACAAAAACACCAGGAAAAACAGCGCCATTGCGTAAAGCTGAATTTTTGTTTTCAGGGGAGAGCCCTTCAGATACAAAGCGCTGGAGAGGATGTTGACAGCGGTCATCAGAACCGGCAGCAGATTAATGGAAATGCTGCCGATGGTAAGCAGACCGTCGGGCGCGCCCAGGTCGGCAATGGGGCCGAAGGATACGCCGTCGAGAATACCTAAGTGCGATAGAAATTGATAAGCCGCCATAAAGAAGGGGATTTCCAGAAGCAGGGAAACCGAGCCCTTCAGAGCATTGGTGGGCTTATAATGATTCTGCCGGTAGTAGGTCTGCAGAATCATCATCCGCTCATCGCCGGAGAAGGTCTTTTTAATATGCCGGACGCCTTTTTGCAGCCTTGCCTCCACATCCCGGGATTGCTCCTGCATCGCGTCTGCCCGCTTGTAAAGCGGCAACACCAGAATGTTCATGATCAGGCTTAAAAAGATAATGGCAAGACCCGGGTGGTTTGTTGCCCGGTGGGCCATATTGAAGATGATCTCAAATACCAGCTTCAGAGGACCGATAAAAACAGTTTCCAGAATGGATAAAAACGACATATTATTTGTCCTCCTTTCCTTCTGTCAGAGCCTGCTGCTTGGCGATCAGATAATCGGCTGCCAGCTTGGCGCCGATGCCCGGATTTGCCCAGGTTTCTGCTTTGACCTGCCGGCGGCCTTCCGCGTACCGGGGATCAGAAAGACAGGTGTCGATCAGCCGCTTCATATCGGAGATGTTCTCGCCCGTCAGCTGGCAGCCGATCCGGGGCAGCGCCCCGACAGTCCACAGGGGACTATCCAGCCACCAGGCATCATAGGGACTTAAATCAAAGTCCGGGTCGGTGTAGATCACCGGCTTGTCGTAGATCAGCGCAAAATCAAAGATAACGCCGGAGAAGTCGGAGATCAGAATATCCGACCGGCGAAGCACATCAAAGTTATCCGTATCCCGGTTCCATTCCAGGGTATCGCTTTCCGGAAACTCTGCCTGGAGCTTGCTGAGCATTTCTTTTTCCGAAACAAAGGACTGGGGGTGAGGGCGGATAATCAGGTGATAGCCGGTTTTTTGCAAAATCTCAATAATTTTGCTGCCGTATACACCAAACAGGGCGCTTTTGCCCCAAGAAGGCGCCAACAGCACAGTCCGGGGATGATCCGGCGCAGCGCCGCTTCTTTCCAGTCGGGCCGCCATCTCATCCATATAAGGAATGCCGACCTGCACCAGCTCCTTGGCAGGCAGGCTGCGCAGCGCTTCTAATTTCCGCAGGTCATCCGCCTGATACTGTCCGGAGAGCAGCACCGCGTCATAGTAGTCCACGCCGAACATCCGGTACAGGGTGATCTCGCTGGCGGCGTGGGGGATATGGACGTAACAGCCTACCTCGGGAGAGCGCTTCCACTGATACACGTCCAGACCAGGGGTCGTGGAGAGCAGAATGTCCGCCCGGATGTAGTTGAGCTTAGTGAAGGCTTTGTTGCCTTCGCCAATAAATTCTGCCTGAAAATGGGGCATTTCCACCTGCAACGCCGGGTCATCCGGGGAGGCAGTCATATACACCACAGTCTGTCCTCTTTGGGACAGCTCCTTGCAGATAGGCTGGAAAATCTTCCAGTACCGCTTATCGTCGGAAAAAACAGCAATGGGAATTTTTTTCTGGTTTTCTGTAATCTTACCGCCGGAGAGCCGGAAACGCAGCCTGATAAACAGCATGCGTAAGGAATACACACAGGCACCCAGCACACCGATCAAGATGGTAAAGAGCATACTGCCTGTGCCCGGGTCAATATAAAATACCATAACACTTCTCCTTTTTTGAGATGCATCACAGGAGCAGGACAGCCGAAATACGACTGTCCTGCTGAAGATATCAGAAATTATTTGTTCCGGGAGAAAATCTGCTTAAAGTCTGCCGCAGCAAAGATGCCGCAAACCAGAACCACCAGAGCGCAGACGATGGTGGTGGGGGTCAGCACAGACAGATCCCGCAGGAACAGCACTGTAAATACAATGGCCCAGGCACAGTAGGTTACATTCAGCGCCATAGCCTTGGAAGCGCCGATCTGGGCGATCGCCTTGTAGTAGAACAAATAAGAAACGGTGGCAAACAGGCCTGCAATTGCGATGGTAGGCAGCAGCCAGCCGGTATTTCCGGTGAACAGCTCAGCAGTAAAGCCCCAGCCGCCCAAAACCGGCAAAATGATGATGCCGTAGAACAGCGCGGAGGTGGTCTGACGGATCTGCAGGGCAAATTCATCGGTAACCTCCGGGTCGGTCAGGGACTTGGCGAGAATAACTGCCTCAATGCCCCAGCCGAAGGCGCACATTGCCGCGCCCAGCAGACCCAGCCAGAAATTGCTGATCTGCAGGTCCGGGGAGTAGCTCAGACCGTAAACGCCAAGCAGGGTGAAGATCAAAAACACCCACTGATACCACTTCATTTTTTCCTTCAGGAAAATATAAGCCAAAATGGTGCCGATGGCGGGGAAGATAGCGCTGGCAACTGCGCCGATGGAAGCGCCCATATAGTTGACTGCCATCACATAGCCGGTCATACCCACAGGACCGCCGATGATTGCGGCGATGACGACCCACTTGCCGCTTTTGGTGCAAAAGGCCTTCCAAACGTTTTTCAGGTTGCCCCGGACACCGTTATAGATCCAGGACCAGATCGCCGAGCAGGCAGCGTGCAAAAAGGTGCTGACAAAGGGCGCCAGGAAGATAGCCTGCTCCGTGGAGCAGAAGGGGGACATGCTCAGGGCAATGCCCAAAACCACGGTAGCTCCCGCCCAGGTAACACCGGCAATAATTCCAGCAAACATAATGATTTCCTCCTTAAATTTGGTCGTATTGGGCTACAAAGCCCTCCAGACGGTTATAAC
>JAZSRR010000034.1:0-7714 GCA_045538605.1 Faecousia sp. | reverse complement strand
ATCAGTTTTTGAATAATTTGTACTAGCAAATTTACTCAAGAATTTTCGTTGGCTTAAATTCGATTACATCGAAACTTAAACAATTTATCAATTGTCCAAGGTGTTTGTTCGTCTTTGCGTTATTCAATTTACAAGGTACAGCTGCCGTCCTCCCGGCGGGCCGTTCATCGGACAGCTTGCATATGATACCATTTTGACCTTTGTTTGTCAATAGTTTTTTTCAATTTTTTTCATTTTTTCTGACGATTGTGCAATCGTGCAATTTGGACAAACAAAGACAGCTTTTTCTGTACAATTTCACCAATCGCTACGATTGGAGATATTGCTGGAAATATCCGTCAGCGCGTCCGCTGCGTCCATTATACTATCCTCCTGTTTGGACAAATCTCCCAAGCTGACCATTCCGCACAGGCGGTTATTTTCCACCACCGGCAATCGCCGAATCTGCAGTCTGCCCATCAAGTGCGCCGCCACGCCGGTTTCCATATCCGGCTCTACCGATGTTACCTGACTGGTCATAACCTCCCGGACCTGGGTCTGTGCCGGTGTCTTGCCTGCTGCCATTCCCCGGGTTACCAGATCCCGGTCTGTTACCACACCGCAAAGCGCCCCTTCCGGACTGCACACCGGCAGCGCGCCGATGTTGTACTTCATTAGTGTCCGGGCAGCAGCCTCAATTGAGGTGTTGGGGCTGATGTGGATAGCCGGTTTTGTCATAATGTCCCGTATTTTCATAATATCCCCTCCTGCGAGAAATTGTTGCCCGGTTTCGGAGGTTTTATACATAAAAATACCGCCCCGTTGCCGGAGCGGTATATACATTATAATATATATTAATTTTGGCGGTAGGAAGACAGAAAATCTGCAAGCTTTGCCGTTGCCTCCTCCAACACCTCTATTCGAGGCAAGTACACCAGACGGAAATGGTCCGGCTGTTTCCAATTGAAGCCGCTGCCCGGCACGATCAGCACTCGCTTTTCCCGGAGAAAGTCCAGCGCAAATTTCTGGTCATCCAGAATATTGAACTTCTTGGTGTCGATTTTCGGGAACATATAAAATGCCGCCTTGGGCTTAACCACACTGATACCGGGGATATCATTGAGCGCTTTGTACAAAAACTCTCTTTGTTCGTAGACACGACCGCCGGGGACAATGTACTCATTGACACTTTGGTAGCCGCCCAACGCTGTTTGGATAATGGACTGTCCCGGCACGTTGGAGCAAAGACGCATATTAGAAAGCATATTGATACCGGAAATATAATCCGTGGCTAAGTCCTTGTTGCCGGAAAGAATCATCCATCCAACCCGGAAGCCGCAGACCATATGGGATTTGCTCAAACCGCTGAAGGTTACACAGAACAGGTCTGGTGCCAGAGAGGCGATGGAAATATGCTCTTCACCGTCCATTACCAACCGGTCATAAATCTCATCAGCGAAAATGATCAGCTCGTGGCGGCGGGCAATGTCCACAATTTTTTCCAAAAGCTCCCTGGGATACAAAGCGCCGGTGGGGTTATTGGGGTTGATGACCACGATCGCCTTTGTTTTACAGGTGATCTTACTTTCCATATCCTGCAGATCCGGATACCAGTCGGAGGCTTCATCGCAGATGTAATGGACCGCTTTACCGCCGGAAAGATTGGTGCAGGCTGTCCAGAGCGGATAGTCAGGGCTGGGAATCAACACCTCATCACCGGGATCGAGCAATGCGTTGAGGCTTAACTGAATCAGCTCGCTGGCGCCGTTACCGGTGAACACATCCTTCATGGTAACATTGGGAATCTTCTTGATTTGGGCATACTGCATCACCGCTTTCCGGGCAGAGAAAATCCCCCGGGAGTCGGAATAGCCCTGACTGCCTGCAATGCTGTCCCGCATATCCTGAATGACCTCATCCGGAGCAGAAAATCCGAAGGGCGCCGGGTTGCCGATATTCAGCTTCAGGATCTTAAGACCTTTTTCCTCCATCCGGGCGGCTTCGTCCACCACCGGGCCCCGGACATCGTACAGCACATTTTCCAGCTTATTGGATTTTTGAAATATTCTCATAAAGAAACCTTCTTACTGCGGAAAATAATTTTCCGTATTATAGCACAACCGCTTTCAAATTGCAACTATGCCCAGAGATTGCCACGGGCGGCAAACCGCCCTCGCAATGACAGAAAAAGTCCCGACCGGGTGGTCGGGACTTTTTTAGAATTCGCACTTCTTGGCAATATACTCTTTCAGCTGGCTGATAGGAATGCGGACCTGCTCCATGGTATCCCGGTCCCGGACGGTTACGCAGTTGTCAGCTTCCGTCGTCTCGTCGCCAACAGTCTGGAAGTCCACGGTGATACACAAGGGCGTGCCGATTTCGTCTTCCCGGCGGTAACGCTTGCCGATAGAGCCGGCATCGTCAAAGTCCACCATAAAGTCCTTACGCAGCTCCCGGTAGATTTCCTCTGCCTTGGGAGCCAGTTTCTTGGAAAGAGGCAGCACAGCAGCCTTGAAGGGTGCCAGAGCCGGGTGCAGACGCAGAACCGTCCGGACATCATCGTTACCCTTCTTATCCTGACCAACGACCTCTTCATCATAAGCTTCGCAGAGGAATGCCAGAGCCACACGGTCGCAGCCCAAAGAGGGCTCGATGACATAGGGGATGTAATGCTCGTTCCGATCCGGATCAAAGTAGGTCAGCTTCTTGCCGGAAGCCTCCTGATGGCGGCCCAGGTCATAGTCGGTACGGTCCGCAATGCCCCACAGCTCGCCCCAGCCGGAGCCGAAGGGGAACTGATACTCAATATCGGTGGTAGCCCGGGAGTAGAAAGCCAGCTCTGCCGGGTCGTGATCCCGCAGACGCAGGGAGTCTTCCTTGATGCCCAGGGAGAGCAGCCAGTTCTTGCAGAAGTCCTTCCAGTAAGCAAACCACTCCAGGTCAGTACCGGGCTGGCAGAAAAATTCGCACTCCATCTGCTCAAATTCCCGGGTGCGGAAGGTAAAATTACCGGGGGTGATCTCATTGCGGAAAGCCTTGCCCACCTGACAAACGCCGAAGGGCAGTTTTTTCCGGGTGGTGCGCTGAATGTTATCAAAGTTGACAAAGATGCCCTGGGCAGTTTCCGGACGCAGATAAGCAATAGAAGAGGAATCCTCGGTAACGCCGATCTTGGTCTGGAACATCAGGTTGAAATTCCGGATAGAGGTGAAGTGATGCTTGCCGCAGTTGGGGCAGACAACATCTTCGTGCTCCTCGATGAAAGCATTCATTTCCTTGGTGTCCATAGCATCCACATTGACCAGCTTGCCGGACTCGGAAGCAGAGATCAACTGGTCTGCCCGCTGACGGGAGCCGCAGCCCTTGCAGTCGACCAGAGGGTCGGAAAAAGAGCCCACGTGGCCGGTGGTAACCCAAGTGGTGGGGTTCATAATAATGGCAGCATCCAGACCTACATTGTAGTCCGATTCCTGCACAAATTTCTTTAGCCACGCCTTCTTTACATTATTCTTAAACTCCACACCGAGAGGACCGTAGTCCCAGGAGTTTGCCAGACCGCCGTAAATCTCGGAACCGGCATAGACAAAACCTCTGTTTTTGCAAAGGTTAACAATCATTTCCAATGTTTTTTCGCTATTTTTCATAAGAAACCTCCCATTTTTGCCTGACATCTATTATACAGAAAAAGGTCCGTAAATCAAGCACTTTCTTCCTCTTCCGGGGTCAGGACATTTTCCGGACCCAAATCCTGCGCCATAATCGCGTAAACCCGCTCTGCCACATCAACGGTGGTCTTTCCGGCAATTTCGTCTGCAGGTATCACTTCCAACAGATGTAAATCCACAGTGCTACCCTTCAGCTTGAGCAGCCGCTTGATCACATTGTGGGTGTTCTGAATGGTGCAGACCACAATGGGCACTTGCGCCTTTTGGGCGATCTTAAACACGCCGGGACGGAAGTGAGCCAGCTTGCGGTACTTGTTGATCCGACCCTCCGGGAAGATGGCAATGGAAACTTTATCTTCCTTCAAAAGTCCGATACATTTCAAAATGGTTTTCAGCGCTTCTCTATCATTTTCCCGGTTGATATGCTGGCACAGGAGCATCGGCAGTGCTTTGTTCACCAAGAACATATTTTTCGTTTCCTGCTTTGCCACAAATGCCAGCTGGCTTTTGGGGAAGCAGTGGAGCAGGAACGCCGGGTCAATATTATCCAGATGGTTGCACACCAGCAAAAAGCGCCCCTGGGTAGGGATTTTTTCCAATCCTTCCGTGCGCACACGGATCGGCAGCACCCTCAAAACTGCGTCCACATAAGTAAGCACCATCGTCCGGAACCAGCAGCTGTCCTCCTGCCGGGGTTTGTCCGGATCAATCAGGGCGCAAATCAGAACAAAAATTCCGAAAGCCAATGCCGCTAATATTAAGAAAATGCCCACAAAAGCTGCCGGCAGCAGCCACAAAAAAGCAAGCCCCGCAAATGCATCCGCCACCAAACACAGCAGCACCGCACCCAGCACGGATAAGACAATCATACTTCCAAACAGCATAAAACGGTTTCCTCCCGCCAAACATATAACCGTATTATACTGCGATATCTCCGCAGAAACAAGCCTAATTTTTCCAAAAGGACTGGAAATTGGCTGCCCTGCCTGCTATAATGGTTGCAAGAACAGATTTGGAGATTATATTTATGAAAGTATCCCAAAAAGACAAGCCGATTCTTCTGCCGGTGCTGGGTGCCGGTATCGTGGTATTTTTTCTGCGGCTGTGGCTGTTTTCCGCCGGTGTGGACAACCGGGGACTTCTGCAGCAAAATCATTTTGCAAATGTTTTGAGCTTTTTGCTTACCGGTGGTGTTCTGCTGCTGATTTTCCTGCAGCTGCAGCTCTGGCCGAAAAAGGCAACCTACCGACAGGTGTTTCCCAAAAGCACTGCCGCCACCTTAGGCGCTTTTGTGGGCGCTTTGGGCATCGGAATCACGGTTCTGGGCGATGTTCTGAGAAGCCCGGACAGGACCAATCTTTTCTGCTGCGTTTTGGGAATCCCCGCCGCAATTTGTTTGGCCTTGACCGGTCTGCAGAGGACCAAAAAGCTCCGTCCCAATGTGCTGCTGCACGGCACGGTTTGCCTGTATTTCATTGTACGCCTTGTATGCAAGTACCGGGTGTGGAGCGCAGAGCCCCAGCTGCCGGAATATTTCTTCGGCCTGATGGCTTCGGTGTTTTTGATGCTGATGGCTTACCACCGGGCAAATCTGGATTACGGCACCGGAAAGCTCCTCCCCTTTGCATTTTTCCATTACGGCAGCTTGTTCTTCTGCCTGTGCAGTGTGTACGGAGACGATTGGTGCTTTTATCTTACCATGGCCCTTTGGTGTCTGACCGGTGTGTGTCAGCCGAAGGCTGCAAAAGAAGAAATGCCCCTGCCGGAGGATGTCCGTTACTGTTTGGAAAAATTGGAAAACAGCGGTTATGATGCTTATGTAGTCGGCGGCTGCGTCCGGGACAGTCTGCTGGGTTTACTGCCTCAGGACTACGACCTGTGCACCAATGCCACGCCAGAGCAAATTGTTAATGCTTTTTCCGACCACAAGCTGGTGCGAAACGGTGAAAAGCACGGCACCATCGGCGTTGTGCTGAACAAGCAGGTTTATGAGATCACCACCTTCCGCACAGAAGGCAGCTACGCAGATGGTCGGCATCCGGATTGGGTGGAATTTGTTACCAGTCTGGAGGACGACCTGTCCCGCCGGGACTTTACTGTGAATGCAATGGCTTACTCCCCCGCCACGGGTTACGTGGATTTATTTGGCGGCAGGAAGGATTTGCAAAATCTGATTTTGCGTACCGTTGGCGACCCGGAAAAGCGTTTTCAGGAGGACGCGCTGCGGATTTTACGGGGTGTGCGGTTTGCGGTACGATTTGACCTTGTACCGGAGGAAAAGACCCGGCAGGCAATGACCGACCTCGTGCCGCTGCTGGACAATTTGGCAAAGGAGCGGATTTTTGCGGAGCTGTGTAAAATTCTGCCCCAAATCAGTGCCCAGCAGATGCTGGACTTTGCGCCCATTTTGACACGGGTCATTCCGGAGCTTGGCTCTACTGTAGATTTCCAGCAACACAGTCCCCACCACGCCTACGATGTCTACACCCATACTGCCCACACGGTAGCGGCGCTGCCCCGGGAATTGCCGGTGCGGCTGGCTGCACTGCTCCACGATATCGGCAAGCCCCACGCCTTTACTCAGGACGAAAACGGACGGGGACATTTCTACAGCCACGCCCAGGTAGGCGCCCAGATGGCAGACGAGGTTTTGCTTTCCTTGCGCGTACCTACTGCTCTGCGGGAGCAGGTGGTTATCCTGATCCAAGAACATATGACCCCTTTGGAGCCGGACAAAAAGCTGCTCCGCAGGCGGTTAAGTAAACTGGGCAGGGAAACGATGCTGCAGCTTTTAGCGCTGCAAAAGGCAGACTACGAAAGCAAGGGTGTTGCCGAGGAGCAAGTCCCGGATTTTGCAGCCATTCAAACCCTGCTTATGGAAATCGAAGCGGAAAACAGCTGCCTGAAGGCTGCGGATTTGGCAGTTTCCGGGCGGGACTTTCTGGCGCTGGGTATCGAGCCAGGTCCTAAAATCGGCGCGTGTATGCAGCATCTTCTGGGACTGGTTTTGGATGAAGCGATCCCCAACGAGTACGATGCCCTGCTGCAAGCAGGTAAGACTTTCTTTGAAATGGAGGAATAAAAAATGGATGTTGCCGTTATTACCGGCGCAAGCTCCGGTATGGGTAAAGAGTTTGTGCTGCAGTTGACTTCCTATGTGCAGGTTGGTGAAATCTGGGTGATTGCCCGGCGGAAAGAGGCGCTGGAGGAATTGCAAAAGGAAGTATCCGTTCCTTTGCGGGTAATTTGTCTGGACCTATGCAATACAGAAAGCTTCGAAGCCTATCAGGCATTGCTTCAGCAGGAAAAACCCAATGTAAAGCTGCTGGTCAACGCAGCAGGCTTTGGTAAGTTCGGAGATTTTCAGGACGTCCCCTTGGTGGACGACTGCCGTATGATCGACTTAAACTGCAAGGCATTGGTGGCGATGACCCGGCTGACCCTGCCCTATATGACGAAAGGCAGCCACATCTTGCAGCTGGACAGTCTTTCGGCTTTCCAGCCGGTGCCTTACATCACCACCTACGGCGCAACCAAGGCCTTTGTCCTCAGCTACTCCCGAGCCATTAACCGGGAGCTGAAGCCTCAGGGCATCCGGGTCATGGCGATGAACCCCGGCTGGGTCAAAACGGAATTTTTTAACCACGCCCTGACCACCAACGGCTCCAAGGTACAGTATTTTAACCGGCTGTACGAAGCCAAGGATGTGGTGGCTACCGGTCTGAAGGACCTGTACAAAACCAAAAAGGATGTTTCGATCCACGGTCTGCCGGTGCGCAATCAGGTGCGACTGGTAAAGCTCCTGCCCCACAGCCTTGTGATGTCCACTTGGATCAATCAGCAGAAGAAGCAAAAAAATAACAGAAACCTGAAAACCAAATAAAAGAAGCAGGAAACGGAAGAAACCGTTTCCTGCTTTTTGTTATACATATTTGCCGTCCCAGTAGCCGCTCATGTCCAGGTAGCAAAGACCCTTGCTGTCTTTGGCATAGCTATCCGTGAGCATATAGCCATCGTCGCCTAAGTAGCACCAGCCGACGCTGTCTTTTTGCCATTTGTTTTTTATCGGG
>JAZSRR010000111.1:0-6401 GCA_045538605.1 Faecousia sp. | reverse complement strand
ATCAGTTTTTGAATAATTTGTACTAGCAAATTTACTCAAGAATTTTCGTTGGCTTAAATTCGATTACATCGAAACTTAAACAATTTATCAATTGTCCAAGGTGTTTGTTCGTCTTTGCGTTATTCAATTTACAAGGTACAGTGCGCTTCCCAGAAGTGGGTAGCTCGATAAGTCTACCACAATCCCCCTGCATTGTCAAGCACTTTTTTTCGTTTCTCGCCATTTTTTTACAGACTATTTTATACATATTAAAATATGGAAACCTGCCCCCAAAAATTGGGGCAGGTTTTGTGCAATTTATATACCTAATATATCAAAAATATTGCTTAATGATCTCCTCGGCGCAAAGGATACCGTCAATCGCGGCGGACATAATGCCACCAGCATAGCCTGCTCCCTCACCTGCCGGATAAAGTCCATGGACCGATACAGATTGTTTGTCCTCGTTGCGCAAGATCCGCACCGGGGAGGAGCTTCTGGTTTCCGGCGCAGTCAGCACCGCATCCGGATCAGAAAACCCTTTCAGGTTATCATCCAGCTGGACAATGGCAGTTTTCAAGGCCTTGGTGATTTTTTCAGGCAGTACGTTGTGCAGATCACACCAGGTTACACCGGGACGATAGGTGGGTTTTACTGGGCCTGCGCCGGTACTGGGCTGACCCTTCAGAAAGTCCCCAACCTTTTGCGCCGGCGCATAGTAGGGTTTATCGGCCGCTGCAAAAGCCGTTTCTTCTATTTGTTCCTGCCAGAGCATTCCGCCCAAAGGGCCGTCAAAGGGAAAGTCCTTGGGATTTAAGGTAACCAGCAAGGCAGCATTGGCATTCTCCCCTGCCCGATCTGCATAGCTCATACCGTTGGTTACCAATCTTCCTTCTTCCGATGCAGCGGCTACCACATAGCCACCGGGGCACATACAAAAGGTATAAACCGTTTCGTTTTCCAGATGCTTTACCAGTTTATAATCTGCCGGGGGCAGCACTGGATCGTCCGCGCCATACTGCGCCTGATTGATTTTCGACTGCAGATGCTCAATACGCACGCCCATTGAAAACGGCTTCGCTTCTAAAGTGATATTTCGCCCCTCCAGCATCCGGAAGGTATCCCGGGCGCTGTGCCCAATGGCGAAAATACATTGGTCGCAGGTAACAACTCCGTTGGTGGTTGTCAGTCCGGTAATGCGCCCATCCTTCATGCAAAGATCTGTAACCTGGGTATTAAAATGCACCTGCCCACCCAAGGCTATAATTTCCTTGCGGAGATTTTGCACCACATTCAGCAGAACGTCCGTTCCCACGTGAGGTTTGGCATCAAAAAGGATATCCTCTCCGGCACCGAAATGCACGAACTGCTCCAATATCCAGCCAATCCGGGGGTTGTTAACACCGGTATTGAGCTTTCCGTCGGAAAACGTACCGGCGCCTCCCTCACCAAATTGGACATTGGTCTTGGTGTCCAATTTGCCGGTAGTGAAGAATTCTTCTACTTTTTTGTGCCGGGTTTCGGCATCTGCGCCCCGTTCCAAAACGATCGGTTTCAGACCCGCCTTTGCAAGCACCAAGGCGGCAAACATACCCGCAGGGCCAAAACCCACAACAACCGGGGGTTTTTCCGGCAGGCGTTCCGGTTTCGGCAGCCGATAATAGCTATTGGGCGCAATACAGGCCCGTTTGCAGCCACTGCGGCGAATGATTTTTTCTTCATTCCCTTCTACAGCAACATCGATTGTATAGATGATCCGCACATCCGGTTTTTTCCGGGCATCCACACTACGCCGTACCAGCTTAATGGTGCGAATCTTGGAATTTGGCAGCTTTAACATCCTCGCCGCTTCAAAGGAAAGCTGGGCAACATTATGTTCCGGTGGCAAAGAGATTTCTCGCAAACGAATCATTTTGCTTCCTTTCCGGCACTGCTGCCGGCCACATAACCGGAGCTCCACGCCCACTGGAGGTTATAACCCCCGCAATCTCCATCAATATCCAACACCTCGCCGCAAGCGTACAACCCGGGAACGAGCCTGCTTTCCATTGTTCCGGGGTTAAAATCCCGGGTATAGACACCGCCGGCTGTAACCTGGGCGTTCTCCATTCCCATCGGCTCGGTCAAGGTAATCTCAAAGGCTTTTACCGTTTCCGCTAACTGGTCAAGCTGCGTGTCCGTCAGCTCCCCAGCGGTTTTAATATTTGTAATATTAGATGCCCTGGTCAAAACTCTGCCCAGACGATTATGCAGAATACCGGTCAAAATCTCTTCTATAGACAATTTCACCTCGCGGCGCCGCCGCAATTCTGCTTTGACCCAGTCCGCGGGTTTTTCCGGCAGAAAGTCCAAACGAGCGCACCAATCCCCGGCACCATAACAAGCATCCCGGGAAACCTCAAAAATCACCGGTCCGGACAGACCGTAATCCGTAAATTGGATTTCCCCGGTGCTTTTTGCAAACACTTCGCCATCCCAGAGGATTTCTACGCAACAATTGCTGCGCACACCCTTCAGGGCGGCAATCCCCTTCCAATCGGTTTTCAGCTGCACCAGCGCCGGGCGCAGTCGTGTTGCTTTATGACCCAGTTTCGACAATAGCTTATAGCCTGCCATCGAACCACCCAGCTTTGTGCCAGCCAGTCCGCCGCAAGCGATAATTACTTTATCGCAGCGATAGGAAGTCTCCTGGTTACTGATCACAAAACCCTGATCTTCCCGGCGCAGTTTCTCCACCTCAAAACCAGTATGTAAGGTGATATTCTCCTTTTGCATGGCAAGGCGCAGAATATCCACGACAGAATTTGCCTGGTCAGAATAAGGATAGACCCTGCCGGAGCTTTCCGCTACCGTGTAAAGCCCAAGATCCTGAAACCAGGAAAGGGTATCTTCCGGTGTTCTAGTGGCAATTGCCGCCTTTGCAAAGCCGGCGTCCTCACCGTGGTAGCCGCCTTCAGCAGCGCGCAGATTTGTTAAATTACATCGTCCGTTGCCAGTTGCCAGCAGTTTTTTGCCAACTCGCGCCTGCCGTTCAAATAGTTCTACCTGGACATTGGGGTTTTCTGCCGCCGCCAAAGCAGCCGCCATACCCGATGCTCCCGCGCCGATAATACCGATAACCACCCAATTCACCCTCTTTCATCCCCTATTATAACCGATACCAACTCACGAAACAAGAAAAACTTCCTTGCAAAGCGAAAAAGGTGTGCTATAATACTCTCGGTGAACCAAATGGACAGAAAAAACATTGAAAAGATTGCCCAGACACCGGAGGACAAAGTCCTGCTCGCCAGGCTTTGGGACAAAATCAATTCCGGTATACAAAAGAACATTCCCGCAAGCACCTGCTTTTTGTCCCAACGGGAACAGGAAATGGCGCGTTTTCTGTTTGGAAACTTAGAAGGTCTTTGCAGCTATGGCGGTTATTCCGATGCACAACGGCAGATGCTGGTGTATCTGCCAGAATATCTTGACGAGAGCTATCTGGTTTCGGAAGATTCCCCTCTTGCTTGCCTGCGCGCAGAATTTTATGAGGGCGACAACCCCACACACCGGGATTTTCTGGGCGCTTTAATGGGCGCCGGTATCGGCCGGGAAACGGTTGGCGATATTTTGGTAAGCGACAAAAGCTGCGATTTCTTCGTCAGCGCAGAAATCGCGCCATACTTGCTGCAAAATTTTAAAAGCGCCGGCAGAACAAAACTCCGCCTGATTCAGATTTCACCGGTGCAGGTTTGCGTGCCGGAGCCGGAAATCCAAGAAATTCGGGATACCGTGGCATCGCTGCGTTTAGACAGTGTGGTTTCTTCCGGCTTTCGCGTCAGCCGCGGCGCAGCCGGTCAGCAGATCGCCGCAGGACGCACCTCGATTGACGGTCTGCCCTGCGTAAAGCCGGATCGGCTTATTGAGGAAGGCGCCACCATAAGTGTCCGGGGTATGGGAAAAATACTCCTAAAAACCGTCAATGGTCAGACGAAAAAAGGCCGCATTTCTGTGGTCATTAACCGCTATATGTGAGGTAATATTATGGATATGAATGCAGTGATTGCAAGAATTAATCAGTTGGCAAAAAAAGCAAAGACAGAAGGTCTTACCGACGAGGAAACTACCGAACGGGATAAGCTACGCAGAATTTATATTGACTCGGTGAAAGCAAGTCTGGTTGGTCAACTGGAAAACACCTATATCGTCAACCCGGACGGCTCCAAGGAGAAGCTGAAGCACAAGTAAGCATCTTGACTTTCCGACACCAAAATGCTATGATGAGCCACACACGGAGAGTTGTCCGAGCGGTTTAAGGAGCTAGTCTTGAAAACTAGTGATACCGAAAGGTACCGTGAGTTCGAATCTCACACTCTCCGCCAAAAATCGACAGGTTTCGACCTGTCGATTTTTTAACCATTGGGAAAGCAATGGTATATCATCGCCACAAGGCGAATATCATCACGCAAAACGTGCATCTCATCAGCAAAAGCTGTATATAAGCTTTTGCAATGATGATATACAATTCCTACGGAATTGATGATAGGCAAGACTTCGTCTTGATGATATACACAGCCTTGCCGTGATTTGAATGCGAGTTCAAGGTCATACACAAACCTATCGTAAATATCTTTTTTGTTGCCCGTAGACAAAAATAAGGCACGCCAGTTGGCGTGCCTTTTATTGGTCTTGGAGGTGGAGATTCGAATAGTCCAATCGCAATATGCCGGTGGAGAAAATATAGAATTGCCCAGAGCCTGTAGGGGAATAATTTCAGAAAGCACCCATTTGCCCTTGACAAAAGAGTAGCACTATGCTAGAATACTTTGGCAATCAAAATATGCTTTTTATTCGGAGTGATACCCAAGAGGCCGAAGGGGCTCCCCTGCTAAGGGAGTAGGCGGTCTAAAGCCGCGCGAGGGTTCAAATCCCTCTCACTCCGCCAGTGAAATCCGGTTAGGAAGTTAGTCCTGACCGGATTTCTTCTTTGTTTTCGGCACTTTTGTGGGTTAAAAGTTAGGATTGTCCTGCGGTGGTTTTTCTTTTTCCCTTACATTTTCCCTTATAGCTCCAAAATACCCTTGATATAGGCCTCCATTCGGATTGCACTGGCCTCCTGCATTTGGTTCGTCACATGACCGTAAACATCCAAAGTAAACGCTGCGGTGGCATGGCCAAGGTTACCCTGAACGGTCTTAATGTCATCTCCAGAACGCAGAGAAGCAACTGCGTAACTATGCCGGAGATCGTGGAATCTTGCATCTGGCCTGCCAATGGCTGTGACAATTTCTTTGAAATGCTTTACCACGGTCTGCGGAATCAGATTTCCACCCAACTCATTTGTAAAAACCAAATTCAGAGGATTGGACCAAGCTGCTCCTGCTTTCTCCTTGTGCTCATACTGCTGGAGCTTTCTATCTCGCAGCAACTGCATAACCCAAGGGGCGGGTCGGATACGGCGCGGTTTATCATTCTTCAGAGAAACCAAACGGAATTGTCCGCCCGCTTTCTTTTCCTTCTGCAGCTGCTTGCTAATCAGTATGGTGCCTCGCATGAAGTCAACACGGTCCCAGGTCAACCCAAGGGCTTCTCCCTCCCGCAGACCTGTAAACAGTGTGATCGTGTACAGGAGTTCGAGAGGATGGCCTTTGACTGCGTCCAGGAACAGTTTCGTTTCTGCTTCATCCAGTGGTTGCAGTTCCTTCTTCTCAATACGTGGCAAGATGCAGGAGTTTGTGGGATTGAACCGGATGTATCCATTGGCAACTGCCTGCTGTAGAGCTTTGTGAAGGATTCCGTGGACATTTTTCACCGTCTTGGGTGAAACTGCAGCACGATCCTTCGTCGGCTCTCTCAGGCTGTTGTAAAAGCTTTGGACTAAATGGGTATCCAGTGCATCCATTCGAATTGCTCCCAGACCGGGTTTGATATGGGTGCGGATGGTCGCATTGTAGGCGGCAACAGTAGATTCCTTAACGCCTCCTAAATACTGACTTGCCCATACATCCAACCATTCAGCAACTGTCATTTTGCAGGGTGCAATATAAGTTCCTGAATCAAGGGCTGCCAAGGCAGCTTTCAATTTTTGAGCAACTTCCTTTTGGGTCTTGCCGGATATACTGCGCTGGATCTGCTTGCCTGTTCCAGGATCAAAGCCAGCCGTATAACGCGCCTCGTAATAGGTATAGGTCTTTCCGTTGACTTCTCTTGTGACCTTGCGGATCGACCCCATACCGGAAGATGCTTTTTTGCTTTGCGGCATAAATATTACTCCTTTCGTTGCCGCATAGCAGGTACACTTATATTATACCATACAAGCGGTCTATCCGCAACGATCAGTGCTTACAAAGGTAGTCAATCACCGCTTCCAGAGGGATACGGTAGTTGCGTCCCACGCGGACACTATGGATGGTTCCGGAACGGACCAACGCATACGCGGT
>JAZSRR010000009.1:0-8220 GCA_045538605.1 Faecousia sp. | reverse complement strand
GAAGTGCCAGCGCCGGTTTACCACCTATGAGGTGGTGGAAAGCATCCCGGTTATGGTGATCAAGCGGGACGGCTCCCGGCAGAGCTTCGACCGGAACAAGATTTTGCAGAGTATGGTCCGCGCCTTTGACAAGCGGCAGATTTCCGCCGCGGATCTGGATCGGATCGCCTTGGAAATTGAGCAGACGGTGCAAAACAACCTGATGCGGGAAATCACCACCGACCGAATCGGTGAAATGGTGTTGGAGCGCATCCGACCCTTGGACGAGGTTGCCTATATTCGCTTTGCCTCAGTTTACCGCCGCTTCCAGGATGTAAACGGATTTATTCACGAGATCAACTCTATCCTGAAAGAGGGATAAAGACGCTTATCCAAAAGCAAGCATTCCAATAACAAAAACCGGCCGGCGCCCATATCGGGCGCCGGCTTTACGTGTGTGGAAAAATCACGCCTTACAGTTACCATGCATAAACTGCTGTAACACCCAAGGATGTTCGCTTTTTCCTATATTGGTTGATGCCCCGCAGAAATCCCATAGCATTTTGAACATTGTCAGACATTGTTCGCTTCCTTTCCTACTTTGGCGGTTGTGATGGAGGCGATGAGCAGCTTGCGGATCTTACTGCATTGTGAAAACAAATCATTGTATTCATCGGGTGTGATGATATTGGTTTCTTTGAATAATCCCAGCCAATAGTCTGTTTCATAGCACTCTTTTAGTGCAATTTGGAACTTGTTGATAAAATCAGCCTTACTTGATGCGTAATTGGCTTCGTGGATATTGGCACCAATACTTGTTCCGCTACGCAATACTTGGTTTAATAACACATTGCTTTTTCTGTGTTCTTTGATGTCCGTGCAAAGATTGACTATATCAACCGCAAATTGTTTTGATAGATCAACTAAAAAGTTTTCTTTCATCGTAATTCCTTATTTTTAATGATTTGACGGCGTTGCCGTCATGAATTGAAACTACGTTTCATGATTTCTCGTCGGCGTTCCGCCTCCTCCATGAATTGAATTGCCGTATTCTCCTATGCCCCGCAGGGCAATTCATGGCGAAGCCAATTCATGCGCGTTAGCGCAATTCATGCCAACGGCAATTCATTGTTGAATCTGTCGTTTGAGACAAACGACAGATTCAACGTGCGCCGTTCGAGGAAAGAGGTCTACGGCTTGCGCAGATTGCAGGCAGTAGCCTTTTTCTTTTAGAAGCGCCACGTCCCGGGCAAGAGTTGCCGGGTCGCAGGACACATACACGATCCGCCGGGGAGACATCCGGTGCAATGCTTCGATGGTGTCGGCGTTCAGGCCCTTGCGGGGCGGGTCGACTACCACCACATCCGGGCGGATGCCTTGGTTTTCCAGCTCCAGCGCCGCCTGCCCGGCATCGCCGCAGAAAAATTCCGCATTTTCGATATTGTTACGCCGGGCGTTTTCCCGTGCGTCCTGCACTGCCTGTTCTACCACTTCTACGCCGATAACCTTTTTGGCAGCGGCAGCCATACACAAGGTGATGGTGCCGACACCGCAATACAGGTCCAGCACCAGATCCTCTTTGGTGATTTCCGCCTGAGCGATGGCGGCTTGGTACAGCCGCTCTGCCTGCGGGTGATTGACCTGATAAAAGGACTGGGGGGACAGCCGGAAGGTCAGACCGCACAGGGTGTCCTCAATATAACCCTGCCCATAAAGGGTGATGCATTCTTCGCCCAAAATAGTGTTGCCCTTTTGGGTGTTGACGGACAGCATCAGGCAGGTAAAGCCGGGAACGGTTTGCAGGTGCTTAATAAGCGCCTCGGGGTGGGGGAGCTTTCTGCCGTTTACTACCAGGCAAACTAAAATTTCTCCGGACACCCAGCCTTTTCGGACAAAAATGTGCCGCAAAAGACCCTTGTGGGCGGTTTCGTCATAAATAGTTATCCGGTATTGGTTTACATAATCCATAACCAGGCCTTTGATTTGGTCCATTTCCGGCGGCAATATCAGGCAGCCGGGGTTTTCCACCACCTGATGGGTGCCGGCTTTGAAAAAGCCTGCGTATGCCTTGCCTTTATTCTGGGCGACAGGATACTGGGCCTTGTTCCGGTAGCCGGTGCAGGAAGGCGCGGACAAAATGGGAACAGCATCCAGATTTTCGCCGCCAATGCGGTTTAATGCCTGCAAAACCCGGGCTGCTTTCAACCGGGTTTCTTCTTCATAGTCCATATGCCAGAAGCTGCAGCCGCCGCAGAGCTTTGCCACCGGGCAGGCCCGGCTCACCCGGTGGGGAGATTTTTCCAGAATTTGGGTGATCTTCCCAGCCGCCCAGGTTTTCTGCGCCTTTTCGATTCGCACCAGCAGCGTTTCCCCCACAAGGGCGTTGGGGATGAAAACCGCGCAGCCCTCTATCTTGGCAATACCCTGCCCTTGGGCAGTATAGTCGCTGACAGTGGCTTCATAAATTTGATTCTTTACAAGCATCCCAGTTCCTCCCGGGTGTTATTTTCCGGTTATTCTGGCAGAGATCCGGGTCAGGGCATAGGTCATAGCCTCGTAGGTTTCCGGAGAGACCCGGTCTAAATAGCCGTCCTCATAGGCGCGCATAGCCTCGTTCAGCCGCACAAGGCGCAATGGCTTGCCTTCACCGGCTACGGTGAAGATGGGGGTGTAGGTGAAGTTGGTGATCTGGGTTTGACCGGTGGTGGCGGATTTGGTGATTTCCAGGTCCAAGATAACCGAATATTCCGTGCCGGCTTTTTGGGCATCGGAGAAGAAATCGCCCAAAGAATAGGCGACAAAAGTGCCGTTTTGGGGGTTAAACTCCATTTTTTGCACATAGTGGGAGTGGGTGCCCAAAATAGCATCCACACCGTTTTCCTGCATCAGCTTACAGATCTGCTCCTGAGTCTGGCTGATGTTGTCATTAAATTCGCTGCCCCAATGGAGCATAGCGACAGTCAGATCCGGCTTTTCTTTGTTCACCGCATCCAAGATCCGGGTGATGCCATCGGTATCTACCTTTTGATAATCGGTGGAGTAGTCCTTGTACAAAAGGTTCACGCAGCCGGTGTTTCCTTCCGGCAGCGCCATGCCGTCCATACCCTTGGTGAAGGCGACAAAAGCAATTTTAATGCCCTGCACCGAAACCAAGGTATAGCCTTTGCCGGCCTGGGCTTCCTGAGTAGAGCCGTAGACCCCCAAGGGGGTGATGCCAGCGCCATTTAAGGTGCTGATGGTCTGGCGCAAGCCGTCCATACCCTTATAGATGGAGAAGGAGTTTGCCAGCTGCACCATATCCACACCGGCGGCGGCAAGAGCCTCTGCCAATTCGGCGGGAGCAGAATGGTCTGTACCGTAGGGCTCGCCGTAGAAGTTGCCCTCCAAATTCAGCGCGGTAATATCTGCGTTTGCAAGGATGGGCGCTACATCCAAAAAGGCGTTGGTGTAATCGTAAATACTCCCGCCGGCGCCAACCACCGCTTCGTTTACATTCAGGTCGCCTGCAGCGGCCAGATGAATGACCGTATCTGCCGCGCCCTCGGTTTGGGCAGCGGTCTGCCCGGTGGTTTCTGCCGGAGGCGCCTTTTCCGGGATCAGGGTCAGGAGCAAAACCAGCGCCAAAATCAGCAAAGCGCCGGCAATTCCCAGACGGATATACAGAAGCCGCCGCTTCTTTTTGGTTTCCTGCCGATGCTCCTGCCGGCGTTTTTTGAATTCTTCCGGGTCAATGGTCATAAGCGCCCTCCTTTCCCGTTAATTATTTTATTTTACACCATTTTCTTCACTTTCACAACCCCCAAATCGGTTCTTGCATACCGCTCCTGCCGGGTGTATAATAAAAAGAGGAGTGATTGGAAAATGGCTGTGGAATTTGAACTGAAATTTCGCGCGACCCCGGAAAAGCTGGACGCGCTGGACAAGCAAATATCCGGGGCGTGTCAGGAATTTGCTATGGAAACCACTTATTATGACACCCCAGGCAAGGCGCTTTCTTCCCGGCAGCTTACTTTGCGCCGGCGGAGGGAAAACGGCGTCTCCGTTTGCACCCTGAAAACCCCCGCTGGAAACCAAGGGCGGGGGGAATATGAGGTTCGCTGCGATGCGATCGAAAGAGCAATTCCGGAGTTATGTAAACTCGCCGGACTGCCGGAGGTGCTGTCTCTTACCCGGAAGGGTGTGGTGCCGGTGTGCGCCGCCCGGTTTACCCGGCGGGCGAAGTTGATTACCCTGCCGGACTGCACCGTGGAGCTGGCGCTGGATTTGGGAACACTTTCCGGCGGCGGAAAGGAAGTACCCTTGTGCGAGGCAGAGGTGGAGCTGAAAGCCGGAAGCCGGGAGGGCGCGATCGCCTATGCCCGGGCGGTGGCGGTGCTGTTCGGCTTGCAGCAGGAGACCAAAAGCAAATTCCGCAGAGCCTTGGATTTGGCAGAGGGAGAGAAATAATGGGAACGCTAGAAAAACTGTTTTCCCGGTATGACCGGCTGGTGCTGTTTGACACCGAGACCACCGGTCTGGATTTTGCCCGGGATGAGATCATTGAATTTGCCGCGGTTGTGGTGGAAAAGCAAGGGGCAGAGCCGGTCATTGTCCGGGAGTATGACGAGCTGATCGCCTTAAGTCCCGGTGCGGTCGTGCCGCCTCAGATCGAAGCCCTCACCGGCATTACCAATGCAGATATCCGGGAAAGAGGCATCCCTAAGGAGCAGCTGTGCCAAGATATTGCGGAAATGGTTGCCGGAAATTCATTGCTGCTTGCCTACAATGCCCATTTTGATTTAAGCTTTTTGTATTATCTGCTGCTTCGCTCCGGCGACCCCTGTATTCTGAAGGGTAAGGACAAGCTGGATTTACTTACGGTTTATAAAGACCGAAAACCCTATCCCCACAAGCTGTGTAACGCTATTGTTGCCTACGGCCTTGCCGGGCAGGTGGTCAATTCCCACCGGGCGGTGGATGATGTGATCGCCACGGTGGCGGTGATGCAGGCGATGGAAGCCGAGCGGGACGATTTAGAGTGTTATGTTAACCTGTTCGGATATAATCCCAAGTACGGAATCAGCGGAAAAGCCATTGGCTCGGTTTGTTATAAGCCCCAGCGGTTTGATCCGCCTCAGCCTTTGTATCAGGAGTAATAAAATGGTAAATGAAAAAATGTATGCTTTGGGCGCTAATCGCTCCTGCATCCGGGAGCTGTTTGAGTACGGCTGCTGCCGCGCCCAGGAGGTTGGCCCGGAGCAGGTGTTAGATTTCAGCCTGGGCAATCCGGGCATTCCCGCCCCGGAGGCGGTAAACCGGGCAATTGAAGAAATTGTGGAAAATGAGCCCAGCTTAGCAGTCCACGGCTACACCTCCGCAATTGGTGATTTGCAGACCCGGCAGGCCATTGCCCGGGACCTGAATGACCGGTATGATGCCGGGGTAAAGCCGGAGGAGCTGTTTGTTGGCTGCGGCGCAGCGGCAGAGCTGACGGCGGTGCTGCAGGCATTGGCAGCGCCCGGTGGGGAAGTGGTGGCGATTGCGCCTTATTTTCCGGAGTACCGTCCTTTCGTGGAGGCTGCTGGTATGACCTTGCAGGTAGTGCCGGCGGATATCCCGGATTTTCAGATTGATTTTGTGGCCCTGGAAAAGGCGCTGACCCCCAATACCCAGGCGGTGCTGGTCAACTCCCCCAATAATCCGGCAGGCACGGTGTATTCCCGGAAAACACTGGAGACCTTGGTGGCATTACTGGAAGCAAAGAGTAAGGATTTCGGACACCCCATTTATATGGTTGCCGATGAGCCTTACCGGGAGCTTTGCTATGACGGGGTAGAAATCCCCTTTATTCCCAAGCTGTATGCCAACACGGTGGTTTGCTATTCCTATTCCAAATCCCTGTCGTTGCCAGGTGAGCGAGTCGGCTATATTTATGTCCCCAGTCAGGCGGCGAACAGCCGGGAATTGTATTACGCCATTTGCGGCGCATCCCGTGCCCAAGGCCATGTGTGCGCCCCCAGCCTGATGCAAAAGGTGATTGCCCGGTGCGCCCACTTGCGCCCGGATGTGCAGGCTTATGACCGAAACCGGAAGGCTCTTTGGCAGGGGCTGACCCAGATGGGGTATGAAGTGGCAAAACCGGAGGGTGCTTTTTATCTGTTTGTGAAGGCGCCGGGGGGCAGCAGCCGCGCCTTTAGCGAAAAGGCGAAAAAGCGGGATGTTCTGGTGGTGCCGGGAGATGATTTCGGCTGTCCGGAATATTTCCGGGTGTGCTACTGCGTGCCCTACGAAAAAATTGTTGCCAGCCTGCCCCGTTTTGAGGCGCTTTTGAAGGACTAAAAAATTCCACCCAATTTTGGGTGGAATTTTTTAATCCATTGGTAGGGAAAAGTATCCGGGGGTGGCATCGTCGCCGGTAAAGCTGCGGTACATAGCAAAGGGCGTCCGGTCATCGGAAACCCGAGCAACGGCTTTTTCTGCGCGCATAGCGGCGGTGATGCCGGGCAGAAGGCTGGGGTCGCCCAAAAATTCCTGAAAATTTAAGGTATGATCCTGCCGGGAAAGGCAGAAAAGAGCATCCTTTGTCCGGTAGAACCGGCAAAATTTTCCCAGAAAATCAAAGGCCAGCTTTTCCTGCAGAACGGCATCCTCCGGAAGGAAAACCTTCCGCAAAGCGGTGTACTCTGCCGGGGTGATCTCCTTTACCGGGACAGGCTCTGCCGGGAGAAATTCCTGCTTTTGGGCAAAAGAAAAGGTGCAGTAGCCGAATTTTTCATACATTCCCGCAAGACCGTCGTTTCCGGGCACCAGTACTGCGCCGGCATAACCTTCCCGGCTCAGCCGGGTGTGGGTCGCCTCCATTAAGCTCCGGCAAAGTCCTTGCCCCTGCAGGCTTTTTTTGGTGGCAACGGCATAAAGATAGGCAAGCTTTTTATCCTGCCAATCACAGTCGAACCAATAAAGGGCAGCTGCCAGCCGGTGGTTTTGGTACAGACACTGGCAGTGGCTTGGTGAAAAACCGGTGGTAAAAAAACCGTCTAAAAAGGCGTCCGTATCTCCAAAGGCCTCCTGCCACAAGGCTTTCTGGGCGGCAATATCAATAATCATAGCCGTCCTCCAAAAGACACGCCCAGCTTTTTTCCACCATATGATGAGGCTGATAGCTGAGCTTTGCTTTCCGCAAGCCCTCCAGACCCATATCATCCTCCCGGTTCAGGTACTGCAGCTGGGGGTATTTTTCGTGCAGGTACTGGGCAAAGCCGTTGTTAATGGCGGCATAAGCGCCGTCTACATGGCTGAGCGCCTTTTCAAAGTGGACATCAAAGATGGTATCGTTTAAGAAAGAGCCAAGGGTCATAGACACAAGGCCTTCGTCGGTGTAGAGGGCAAGCCCCTCCATACCCAGTGCCTGGCGGTGCGCCAGCGCCTTTTTCAGGGCGGCCTGCTCCATATGGAAATCGCTGTGGGCATCCTGCTCCAGACGCTGGGCGTACCACCGATCCAGAAGCTGCTGCACCTGGGGCAGATTTTCTTCTGTGATGGGCGCTAAGCGGTAGTCCGGATTTTCCTGGGTAAAGCGGCTTAGATGATTGCGCTTTTTCTGGAATTTTTTGCCCTTTAGCTCTGCCAGATCCTCGATTGCGTACACGTAATCAAAGGAATCCCGGTCAAAATGATACCGAAGGCGACCGGGGTACAGCCTTTCCAACAAAGCGCAGTCATCCTGAGAAAGACCGACCAACCGACAGGGAATGCCCCGCTGGGCGGCATCCTGAATAATGGCATCCAAAACCGGCTTTTTGTCGCCCTTTCCCACTGGGAACAGGTATACGGATTTTCGGTTAAATTGGCTGAAAAAGGTCAGGTGTCCGTCTACCACAGCGGCTTTTTGCCGACCCCACAGGTATAAATTCACAAAGCTGTACTCACAACCCCGTTCGTTGCCGTCCTGCAGATAGCTTTCATAAACCGGCTTGTCCGCTAAGGTCAGAGCCTTAAAATCGATCATCTTTTTCTCACATCCTTTGGGATAGTTTACCACAAATCCCAATGCTTATCAATGGAAAAACCGACGGTTTTTGCAGGTATAATACAAGATGCTGCCCAGCGTCAGCAGCACTGCCGCTTCTCCGATGGCCACATACAGGGCGTTGAGCCAGAAGCCGCCGCCGATATAGAAGGAAAGCTCCCAGCCCACCAAAAGACCGTTAAGCAGCGCCGGCAGCAGCATAGAAAGCAGAGGATAGCCTTTTACGGTGATGC
>JAZSRR010000039.1:0-4142 GCA_045538605.1 Faecousia sp. | reverse complement strand
GGTGGAATAGAAGAACACAAGCAGCGCAACCACCAAGGAGATACTGGCAAGCACCTTTCTCCATACAGGCAAAGGCTTTGGTTTGAACGATACTGCGGTTTCCTTCACCGCAGGCAGCAGTGAAGCCTCCGGAACTTCCGGTTCGGCAGGCAGTTCTCCACCGCAACAGCCGATAATGTCGGCAACAGTTACCGCCTTGGGGATCAAATGCCGTGCCATGCGGTTAGCCGGGGTGGTATAGAAACTATTACCGGGGAAGAACTCACGGGGTGTACCCTCTGCCACAATGCTGCCATCAAAGAACAGACCGCACTTATGGGCATATTCTGCACAGAATGGCACATCGTGGCTCACCATCAAAATTGTGGTGCCTGCGGCTACCAGCCTGCGGAGAATTAGCGCAAAAATTACCTTGAACTCTGCGTCAAATCCCTTGGTAGGCTCGTCAAGTAGCAGAATGTCCGGCTGGGTCAACAGCACCTTCGCTAAAGCAGAACGCTGTTGCTCACCACCGGAAATATCGTAGGGATGCCGATCCAGGAACTCCCGCAGGCCACATAGTTCCACAATACGGGCAACCTCCGCATCCTGCTGCTCCTTAGGAATCTTCTCACCTCGGAATACCTCATACAGATCTTCCCGGACAGTGCGTTTGACAAACAGAGTTTGGGGATTCTGGGGCAGATGACCCAACTTGCCATGCAAGCGCACATCACCCCGGTAGGCAGACCGCAGACCGGAGATCACTTTCAAGGTGGTGGACTTACCGGCACCGTTGCCACCCAGGATGGCATAGAATTCACCTTTCCGAAGTTGCAAAGAGAATCCTTTTACAACATCCGGGCTGTCTTTTTCGTAGCGGAACCACAGGTCATCACATTCCAATGTCACTTCCTCTGGGTACGCTGGGGGATCTTTTTCTGCAAGGGGTAAGAATGCTTGCTCCTCTACTCGCTGAGTAAGGAAATTGCTGCCGTCACGGACTGTCATGGGGCAGTGAAGCTTTGTTTCCACCGCTGCCCAAACCCGCATAGCGGTGGGCATAGCCAGGAACATTCCGCTACCCTTGTACTTGAGTTGCAAGCCTACATTCTCCGGCTTATCATCGCAGAGAATCGCACCCTCGTTCATCACGATGACACGGGTTGCAAAGGGAAAGGCTTCCTCCAAGCGATGCTCTGTCAGAATGATGGTGGTGCCCAGTTCCCGGTTGATCTTGCCAAGCAATGCCAGGAAGTCAGCAGCGGCAATGGGATCAAGCTGGGCAGTAGGTTCGTCCAACACCAGTACACCTGGCTGCATGGACATAACGGAAGCCAGGCTCAAAAGTTGCTTCTGACCGCCGGACAGCTCGGTGACATTCTTATAAAACCAGTTCTCAATGCCGAAGAAGGCCGCAATTTCAGCCACACGGCGGCGAATGGTGGGGGTATCATAACCCAAACTTTCCAAGCCGAAGGCCAGCTCGTGCCATACCTTATCGGTGACCACCTGGTTCTCCGGGGATTGCAGCACATAGCCGATCTGCTGTGCCTGTTCTCTTTGGGATAGCTCGGACAGCAGTGTTCCTTTGTAGCGAATCTCACCAGAGAACAGACCGTGGGGTGTCAGACAAGATTTCAAATGCCTCAGAAGGGTGGATTTACCGCAGCCGGAAGGGCCGCAGAGGATCACAAATTCGCCCTGCTGAACGGTGAAAGAGATATTGCGAAGGGCCTTTTTCTCGCCCTCCGGGTATGTAAAATCTACATTTTTGAATGAATAGCTTTCCATTTTCTCTCCTCTGCCCAGTTCAGCACCACGGGCATGATACACAAAATCAAATAAACAAACTGAAAAGAAAGGGTCACGGTGTTCAGACCGATATAGCGGATGCTGGGGAAATACCTGAAGCCAAAGGCAGACACGATCATTCCCGCCAGCATGTAAAAGCCGCAGAATCCTAAGTAGAGCAGTGCCATCTTATCCCGGTCGTCAAAGCGATAGATGGAAAAAGCGGTGCGCCCTTTCAGACCGTAACCCCGACTCTTCATACTGTCGGCGGTTTCAATGGCATTTTCCAATGCCCAGGTGACAATGATGGACAGCACAGTAATGGCGATCTTCGTCCGGTGCCAAAGGCTACCTTCTGAAATATCTCTACCGATGCTCCGCTGAGCATCCACCACTGCGTCCATCTGCGCCTTGAATTTCGGGATGAACCGAAGGGTCATACTCAAAACCAAAGACATCGCCGGAATGATGCGACCAAAAAGGTAGATAAACTTGTCGGAGGTAATGACCCGGTTGAAATTCAGAAACCACAACATGACCGTGGCGATCATCACTCCGGAAGATAATCCGTAGAGAATACTCTCTAAGGTCAGCGGGTTTCCCGTGGGGAAATACAGCAGAATGGTAATACCCTCATGGCTGAAAGCAGGATTCATAAATGCCGTCAGCAGCATAATAGGCAGACACCATTTTAGGGTGAACAGCACCGCCTTTTTCCCCTCTGCCTGCACCGCATAGGCAATTGCACAGGCAAGGGAGATCCCTTGCGCCAAAGGATGATTCAGCGCCATGGAAAAGCCGATCACCAGGGTGAAATATAAGAAGTTCACTAAGGGATAATATTTAGCGAATCTATCCTGCATGTTATCCTCCGACGGCATAACCGCCACCGATATCGTTACCCAGGTCGCAGGTGAACCGCCACTCGACTACATCGCCGTCCTTCAGCTGATAACGGGAACTGCCGTAGTTGGGATACCACCCATTGACCTTGTACATCCAGCCGGACAGCGCGCCGCAATCAAATTCATAGAGATTGTGGATGCCTTCCACATAAGCGCTGTTATAAATGGGCGTCCAGGAAGCTTCCATGTGGATGCCCTTTTCCTTACAAACCCGCTGCAACACATCGAATACGGACTCACCCTCATAGAAAGTCACAGTGGTCTTGGAAAGAATCCTACCGCCGGAGGGAACCATTTCCAGCTTGTCGGGGTCAAGCATATCCAAATTATTCAAAATGGTGGAGCACTCAATAGAGAAGGTGCAGGTGAAAGTTTTTCCTTTGTCCACTTCCTGATCCTCAGGTTCTACCGGTTGGGGTTTACCTTCCGGAACTGGGTCGGTGTTATATTTGTCCTTGCCACCGTTTTGGACCTTATTGTCGCTTTGTCCTGGTGTTGAAAGATAGTCATCCTGTCCGCCTGCAGGTAGCGAGGGTGTCTGGTTGGGTGTTGTCGTTTCCGTTGCCTGTGTTTCCTTCTCGTCCTCAGGGAGGGCATCCGGACGAATCTCAAAACTATCCACAGAGCCATCCAAGGTGAAATTCAGTATGGTAGTCTTACTACCGGTAATGGACACCGATGCAAATACCTCGTCACCGACATACGCAGTTGCGCTCTGGGCATTCCATTGCTCGCCCAAATAAATAGAAAGCAGCGCAGAAAAGCCAAAGGCTTCTGCCTGAGTCAGATCAACTTGGATATTACCTTCAGTAGTCTTACGAATCTGTACGCCGAGATTAATCTCCTGGGCTTGCGTAATATCACTGCCAAAGATAGTCCATTCATATTTGTAATCGCCGGATTTTCCGGTAAAAACACCAATGGCATTTTCACTCTGAATTTGCTGGATAAGGCTTTCTTTGATAATGCCATTTTCGGGGATCTCAATAGAATCATTCAAGTTCACGTTGCCAAAGTTACCTTGGCAGGCGCACAAAGAAACCATTATTGTAAAAGCCAATAGTAGGCTCAGTATTTTCTTCATCATTATTCTCCAATCACAAGTCTGCCGTTCTTAACCTTAAGTGTATCAGTGGTCATAGCAAGACTTTGGGCTTCGTCGGATGCGGCAAATACGGCATCCTCCACAATCAAATCAAGGACATCGCCGGGACGCACACTGCCCCGCAGACGGAATTTCAAGCGAAGCACAACATTGTAGTCGTCTGCCAGTAATTCCTTGCTAAATGCGTTTTTACCGCCGATCATATCCAGATACATAATGTTGATCCGGCCAGTATCGTTACTGTTTTGCACATTGCAGCTCCAGTCTGGGAGCTTTTGACCTGTGCTGTTTTCATCGCTCAGAATAAAAATGTTGCCTTCTTCAACGCCCAAGAATTCCAGTCTGGAAGAATCGAAGGC
>JAZSRR010000073.1:0-2986 GCA_045538605.1 Faecousia sp. | reverse complement strand
GATATTACCGGCATGACCTGTTCTGCCTGCTCCTCCAGAGTGGAGGGCTGCGTTGTGAAGCTGCCGGGTGTGAAAGATGTTTCCGTGAACCTGCTGAAAAACAGCATGGTGGTATCCTACGATGAGTCAGAAATGAATACTGCCGGAATCGTGGAAGCAGTTGAGAACACCGGCTATGGTGCGAACCCGAAAGAGGCTTCGCAGAATAAAAAGCAAGCGAAACAGGAGATTAGCACCGCACAGGCTGAATATAAGGAAATGAAGCGTAGGCTCATTGATATGCTACCCCCATAAGAGACAGTGAAAAAGAAAAACTGTTTCTTATGGGGGTATTTCTATGTCCAAAAGCAGAAAGATCAGCAAGGAAGAGAAACTTGCAATCGTTAAGCGATGTTTGTCCGGTGAGTTCGGCGTCTGTGAAGCCGGTCGGCAAATGGGAGTGAATCAAGAGAGTATCCGGCGTTGGATTCATCGCTACGAAGCGGAAGGAGAAGTCGGATTGACAGCTGCGCAGGGATGGCGCAAATATCCCAAGGAATTGAAAGAAGCTGCAGTAAAAGACTATCTGTCCGGCAAAGGGAGCTTAGAAGAAATCTGTAAAAAATATAAAATTCGTTCAAATCATCCTCTTCAAAACTGGATTAAGGTGTATAATGGTCATAAAGAACTGAGAACTTCGACAGGAGGAAGCTATATGACCAAAGCACGAAAGACTACCTTTGAGGAAAGAGTTGCAATTGCCAGAGAATGTATTGCGTCCGGAAGAAATTACGGTGAATTGGCAGTTAAATACAATGTCAGTTACCAACAAGTGTACACCTGGACCAACAAGTATGCTGAACAGGGCGAAGCTGGTTTGGAAGATCGCCGGGGACAGCGGACGGCACAGCAGCAACCAAGAACACCGGAAGAAGAGATGAAGATCCGGATCGCACAGCTGGAGCATGAGAACTATATGCTGAAGATGGAGCGTGACCTACTAAAAAAATTGGACGAGATAGAAAGGAGGCGGGGCTGAGCCAGGTTCGGCAATCGCATATCTATCTGGCAATAAAAGAAGGCAAAGAAGAATATGGATATCCTGTAGAACTGTCTTGTGGTATGTTCGGCGTGTCAAGGGCTGCCTATTACCGTTGGCTTAGCGGGAAGAAATGCAACAGAGAGCTGGAAAACGAGAAGATTGCAGAGCTCATGGAGCAAATACATACACAGAACCCTGACAAAGGCTACCGCCGTATCAAGGATGATCTGGCGCACGACCACAACCTGAATGTAAACGAAAAGCGAGTACTTCGTATTTGCCGTAGCTTGGATATTAAATCCACTATCAAGTACAAAAACAATGGCTGTACACGACAAGCAGCCAATCCGCAACACATTGCAAAGAATTGGCTAAACCGTCAGTTCCACGCAAGTATGCCCAACGAGAAGTGGCTGACGGATGTGACCGAGTTTAAGTGGTACGAAGGACCGAATGTACGCAAGCTGTACCTAAGTGCTATCTTAGACCTGTACGACCGTAGAATTGTTGCATATATTATCCGCGACCGCAACGATAATCCTCTAGTATTTGACACCTTGGATGCCGCTATAAAAGCCAACCCCAACGCACATCCTTTGTTCCACAGCGACAGAGGTTTTCAGTACACAAACCGAGTGTTCTACAACAAGCTGAAGAAAGCCAAGATGAAGCAGAGTATGTCCAGAGTTGCCAAGTGCATTGACAACGGCCCAATGGAAGGTTTCTGGGGCATTCTGAAACGAGAGAGATATTACGGCAAGCGGTTTGCGAGCCGTAACGAGCTTGTACAGATGATTGAGAACTACATTACTTACTACAACAACCGCCGTGTACAACGCAATCTGGGCGTTCTGACACCGATGGAGAAGCACTACAGCTATCCATTGGCAGCATAAAAAGACTTCCGGTAACCCAAAACAGGTCACCGGAAGCAAGAAAATTTTTATTTTATTTCACTGTCTACTTGACGGGGAGCAGTTCACTTTGGCAACACGCGTTTTTTTATTCCATATTTTCGATTGCTTTCACAACAGCTTCCACATTGTCAGTCTTGACCATTTCCATCAAACCACTATCGTAGCTTTGGGCAACCATGGGATCGATGGGCAGTCGAGCCAAAACCGGCAAATTAAATGCCTCTGCCACCTCATCCAAACGGCTTTCACCAAAAACATTAATTTTCTTGCCGCAATCGGAACATTCCAGATAGCTGTAGTTCTCCACAAATCCCAGGACCGGGATATGCATCATGTTTGCCATCTTAACAGCCTTGGCCACGATCATAGAAACCAAATCCTGAGGACTTGTAACGATCACCACACCGTCCACCGGCAGACTCTGAAATACTGTCAAAGGCACATCGCCAGTGCCGGGAGGCATGTCCACAAACATATAGTCCACGTCCTCCCAGATCACATCCGTCCAGAATTGTTTTACAGCACCGGCAATTACCGGGCCACGCCAAACGACAGGATCTGTGTTGTTATCTAAAAGCAAATTAATAGACATAACCTGAATACCGGTAGTCGTCAACGGGGGATACAATCCATCCTCCGTCGCTCCTTGGCATTCCGACACGCCAAACGCGGTAGGCGCAGAAGGGCCGGTAATATCCGCGTCCAGAACGGCGACTCGTTTGCCTCTTCGCGCCATAGCAACCGCAAGCATGGATGTGACAGTAGATTTGCCAACACCGCCCTTACCGGATACAACAGCAATCACCTTTTTAACGCTTGCCTTGGGGTTTAACTGGGCGAGCTAGCTTTCTGCCTTGCGGACAGCGCAATCGCTGCCGCAGGATGAACAATTACCGCTACATGAACTCATAAATAAACGCTCCTTTAAAAATTATCAGTCATTTTTATATTTGAGCAGTTTCCCACTGCTCCATTAGATCCATCAGCACTGCCTAAGTCGGATCGTAGCCATGTCGTTCTGTGAGCCAAGGAGTTGAGTTGCCAATTT
>JAZSRR010000087.1:0-14769 GCA_045538605.1 Faecousia sp. | reverse complement strand
TCCAGCAGACTGCACAAAAGCAGAACACCCAGGGCGCAGGCGATATATACCTGCTCTTTATGACGCCGGGCTACAAGCATTCGGATGCTCTGGAAGCGGTGAAAGCCGTAGGCAGCCAGACCCACTGCGCCGCAGCTTGTCAAAAGCTGAACAATGGTATTATGCCACCGGGGCGGCAAAAAAGCGGAGAATTCCGGAATTGTGGCAAAATCCCAGGGGAGGTATCCGGGGGAATAGAAGGATACGCCGAACACCGGATACTTGGCAAAAAGCTGTAAGCCTTCATAGTAGATGGTGTCCCGGGAGGAGGGGTCCAGACCCCGGCCCAACAGGTCCGAAAACAGCCGCAGAAGCTCCTTGTGGAACAAAGCGACGGATACGCAAACCAGCGCCAGCACCACGGTCAGCGCCAGGGTATTATGCCGCCGGTTTCGGGCATATACCAGCATCAAAACAATACACACGGCATAGACCAAAGAGCCTGACAGAATGGAGCTGCGGGAGCAGGTGAGAAACACACAAATCAAAGATCCGGAGCCGATCACCGTGCCCAGCCAGCCTTTGCGGTATTTAGTTGCCAGATAAAAGGCAAAGGGGATCATCATTGCCGGCAAAAAGCCCAGGTTGTTATGCATACCCCAGCCGGTGAAGATTCGTTCCCGGCGGATAATGCCGTCCACCACCACCGTATTGGTGGCATAGACCCAGAGAATTTCCAAACAGACTACAGCCCCCAGAGCAAAGCCCATCCAGAAAAGGTATTCCCGGCGGACGTTGTTCCAGTTTATTCCCCGGCTGAACAGCCAATAAGGCAGCAGCAGGCAGCCGGACTGCAAAAGGGCAAACAGCAGGTTCTGCTTCAAATATTGGGGGTAGGCAGGACTGCCAACGCCGCTGAGCAGATAAGCGCTGCAAAGCAGTAGAAAAGAAAGGAACAGCTTGCCCGGATTCTGAAAAAACCGCTTTCTTTGCCGGATGATCCGCAGGCAAAGACTTGCAGCAAACAGGCAGGAAAGGGCAAGAAGAAAGATACCGCTAGCGCCTGAGAAAACGGTATTGGGATAAATTGCCGGATTGTTGCCGGTGGAGGGGGTGATATAAACTGCCGGAATGAGCGGCAGCAGTGCCAGCAGATCCTCTGCAAACAGGCAGATGGCAATGGCAAGCAGAAGAAGCAGGGTGAAGCCAAACAGTTCTGCTGCCAGAATATGACAGATGCCTGCGAAAGCCATTACGCAGACGCAGTAACAAGGGGAGGCAAGAAAGCGGCAAATCGTGTCGCGGGTTGTCGGGGTCGTAGTACGCAACATACCGGTTTTTCCTTTGATATATAATAATGTGTTATTATACCGCAAAAACCGTCTGAAAGCAAGATTTTTCTTGCGGTTGACGAATGGTGGGAAATTTTATAAAATAGAGGAAAACAACCAAAAAGGAGGATCTTCTTTGATTTGGTGCGTGGATGACGATAAGACTATTTTGGATATCGAAGTATACACTCTGGAATCCCTTGGCCTTCCGGCAAGAGGCTTTGACAGCGGCGCGGAGCTTCTGCAGCAGCTGCAAAAGGAAAAACCGGCACTGATCGTGCTGGATATTATGATGCCGGAAATGGATGGCATCCAGGTTCTCAAGCATTTGCGGGATGACCCGGACACCCGGGAAATTCCGGTGATCATGGCAACGGCAAAGGGCACCGAGGCGGACAAAATTCAGCTGCTGGACAGCGGGGCGGACGATTATTTGGTCAAGCCCTTTGGGATGATGGAAATGGTCTCCCGGGTCAAGGCGGTGCTGCGTCGGTGCGGCGGGGAGCAGAACGTGCTGCAATACGGGGATATTTGCCTGAAGGACCGGGAGCATCTGGTTACAGTTTGCGGAGAGACGGTTAATTTGACTGTAAAGGAATTTGCACTTTTGAAGCTGTTTCTAAAAAAACCGGGTGCGGCTCTATCACGGGATACCTTGCTCTCGGAGGTCTGGGGCGTGGATTATTTAGGAGAATCCAGAACAGTGGATATGCACATCAAAACCCTGCGGCAGAAGCTGGGTTCGGCAGGAAGCTACATCCGGACGGTGATCGGCGTGGGCTACCGGTTGGAGGAGAACGATGGGTAAACAAATTACGAAGCTGCTGCGGTTTTGGGCAGCGGCGGCGGTTTTGCTCGTATGTCTTGTGGCGGGTATTGCTTTGTGCTGCGTTTACCCGGCGCGATTTATAAATATTTTAACGGTGTTGGCGGCATCCGGAGCTGTGGCAGTTCTTTCGGCAATGTTCCTTGCACCCATAGGAGCCGGTCGGGTGATTCAGGCGGTAAACCGCACACCGGAACAGGAAAGCAGTGCCATTTTCCGGGAGCTGGAGCCGGTGCTGAAGCGGTTGGGGCAGAGTCGGGAGCAGCTGGCAGAGACGACCCGGCGGGAGTTTTCCGCCAATGTGTCCCACGAGCTGAAAACGCCCCTGCAGTCCATTCTGGGCAGCGGTGAGCTGCTGCAAAACGGCTTGGTGCAGCCGGAGGACGTACCCCGATTTGCCGGTCATATCACCACGGAGGCATCCCGGCTTTTGGCGCTGATCAACGATATTATAAGGATTTCCCAGCTGGATGAGCATACGGAAATTGCCAAAGAGCCGGTGGACTTAAAGGAGATCGCCCGGGAGGTGCTGGAGCAGCTGCAGCCGGCGGCGCAGAAAAAGCAAGTGTCTTTGGTCTTGGAGGGGGATGGCTGCGTATACACCGGTGTTCGCCGGTATTTATATGAGATTTTTTATAATCTGTGCGACAATGCCATCCGCTACAACAAAGAAGGCGGTCGGGTAACGGTCCGAATCTGCCGGGAGAAAGGCGGCCCGGTCGTGCAGGTGGAGGATACGGGAATTGGCATCCCGGCAGAGCATCAGGAGCGGATCTTTGAGCGGTTTTATCGGGTGGATAAAAGCCACTCCAAGGAAACCGGCGGCACCGGACTGGGTCTTTCCATTGTCAAGCACGCAGTGGCTTATCACGACGGTACAGTGGAATTGGAAAGTACCCCGGGCAAGGGGACGACTGTGCGTGTCCGCTTGTAAGGAGTAATGTATGGATAAATTTGGCTTGTCCGGCGCAGTGCTGAAGCTGTTGGCGGTGATCTTTATGACGATCGACCATGTGGGACTTACGCTGTTTCCTCAGTATCCGGTGTTCCGGATGGTGGGGCGGCTGGCGTTTCCTGTTTTTGCCTATATGATTGGCGAAGGCTGCCGGCATACCCGGAATATGGGTCGATACTTGTTGACGGTCAGCGCAGTTGCTCTGGTGTGCCAGGTGGTTTACGCGGTGGCAATGGGGTCGCTCTATCAAAGCGTATTGGTGAGCTTTTCTATGGCGATCGCCCTGACGGCGGTGGTACAATATGCCCAAAAGAACAAAACCGCCGTTTCTTTTCTGGCGGTGGTAGCGGCGATCACGGCAATTTACGGAATCACCGATTACCTGCCGGGTCTGCTTCCCGGCACAGACTTTGCTGTGGATTACGGCTTTTGGGGCGTGATGCTGCCGGTGCTGGTGTATCTGGGAAGGAGCAAGGGTGAAAGGCTTCTGCTCTGTGCCTTTGCGCTGGTGATGCTTTCCGGCGGCATTGGCACGATCCAATACATATCTCTGCTGGCAGTTCCTTTGTTGGCACTGTATAACGGAAAAAGGGGAAAGGGCATGGGTAAGTATTTCTTCTACATTTATTACCCAGCGCATCTGGTAGCTATTCAGGCTATTGCCTGGTTTTTTTGGTAGTGAAGGCCGGTTGCAAAAACTTACCCGGTGTGGTATAAGCCTTATCATCAAAAATAAGAATAAAAAACCGGAATGCATTTGGTGCATTCCGGTTTTTGCGCGTTTTATGTAAGCTTATTCAGCAGACACGTCGGCAACCTCAGGCTGCTCTTCTGTAACTTCTTCTGCGACGATTTCGGGGAGGTCCTCAACAAAAACACCTGCCGCAGCTTCTGCCTTCGGCTTTATTTCCAAAAGGCCCAGACCCTTAATGCCGGCCAGAGCAAAGCATAGGGCAACCAGCAGGAAGAAGAAACCGCCAATGGTAACCACGCTGGAGGTCAAAATCTCGATGTTCCGGTTCAGATAGTAAACGTTGGTGGCAGTCTGAGCAGATGCATTCTGCATGCCGGTATAGGCATCACCGCCGTAGGTGGCATTGCTTTCTCTGCCGCCAAAGGCGTAGCTGGTGTCTGTGCAGAAGCAGACGATGGCAAAAATCAGGCTCACCAGGGCGATCGCCAGAAGAATATAATAGAAAAGATTCTTTTGGTCAAATTTAGGCATTTTTATCTCTCCTGTCTTTTTTTGGGATATTTCCATTTTAATCCAAAAACCGGGGAATGTCAATATTTTGCCTTATGCGAACAAATCGGTAGACAAGTACCGCTCTCCGGAATCCGGTAAAACCACCACGATGGTTTTGCCGGCATTTTCACTTTTTTGTGCCAGAGTGATGGCTGCGTGTAGCGCTGCGCCGGAGGAAATGCCAGCCAAAATGCCTGCTTTGGTGGCAAGCAGCCGACCGGCTTGCTGTGCTTCCTGCTGGGTAACGGGGAAGATGGTGTCATAAATATTCGTATCCAAAACCTGCGGAAGGAAGTTGGCACCGATGCCCTGGATACCGTGGGGACCTGCCATTCCTTTGGACAAAAGGGGAGAGTCGGCAGGCTCTACCGCCACTACCCGGACCTCCGGGTTTTGCTCTTTCAGATATGCGCCTACACCGGTCAAAGTACCACCGGTGCCCACGCCGGCTACGAAAATATCCACGACCCCGTCGGTGTCCTGCCAGATCTCCGGGCCGGTGGTGGCTTTGTGGACAGCAGGGTTGGCTTCGTTCTCAAATTGCCCCGGAATGAAGCTGCCGGGAATTTCCTTGGCAAGAGCATTGGCTTTATCCACTGCGCCCTGCATACCCAGCTTGCCTGGGGTCAGCACGAGCTTCGCGCCGTATGCCTTCATCAGCTTTTGCCGTTCGATGCTCATAGAATCGGGCATTACAATTATGGTCTGATAGCCCCGGCAGGCGGCAACGAGGGCAAGGCCAATACCGGTGTTGCCGGAGGTGGGCTCAATGATGGTGCCGCCGGGAGAGAGCTTGCCTGCCTCCTCTGCTGCCAAGACCATCGCCAAAGCGATTCGGTCCTTGGCAGAGCCACCGGGGTTTGCTCCCTCCAGCTTGGCAAGCAGCCGGGCCTGCAGGGGCGCAATATGGGAAAGCTCCAAAAGGGGCGTATTGCCGATTAACTGTTGGGCTGTGGTATAAATCCGGGCCATAAACCTACCTCCTTATTATGAGAAAAATTATATACTCCCCCAGCCGGGGTTGTCAATAGAATGTTGACAAGCCGTAACCGCGTATGGTATAAAACTAGAAAGTGAAGGGGTGAAAAAATTGGCACAATTGGAAAAACAAATTGAGCAGGTCGTGGACGCGATTTTGCAGGATTACCGGGGTAACCGGGACATTGACGCAATGGAAGCCTGCCGGCAGCCGGATAAGGACGCCATCATCGATCTTTTGGAAAAGCTCCGCAGGATCATCTTCCCCGGCTACTTCCGGGAAAAGGCATACCGGATCTATAATTCCAAGCACAATCTTTCTATGCTCATTGAAGATGTGATGTACAATTTGAGCAAGCAGATCGCGGTGGTGTTCCAGGCAGACGGCCGCACCGAGGAACAGGCGCAGGAGGTTTGCCTGAAGTTTTTAGGACGGCTTCCGGCGATCCGGGAGCTGGTGCAGACCGATCTACAGGCAGCCTACGACGGCGACCCGGCGGCTACGGCAATGGCGGAGATCATTTTCTCCTACCCGGGACTGTTTGCGATTACGGTCTACCGGTTGGCGCACGAGCTGTATAAGCTTAATGTACCCCTGATTCCCAGAATTATGACGGAGCACGCCCACAGTGTAACGGGTATTGATATCCATCCTGGCGCTACGATTGGAAAATATTTCTTTATTGACCATGGCACCGGTATCGTGGTAGGTGAAACCACGGTAATTGGCGACAATGTAAAGATCTATCAGGGTGTAACCCTGGGTGGCCTTTCCACCCGGGGCGGACAGAGCCTGCGTGGCAAGCGCCGCCACCCCACTATTGAGAACAATGTAACCATTTACGCCAACGCCTCCATTTTAGGCGGCGAAACGGTGATCGGAAAGGACAGTGTCATCGGCGCCAGCGCCTTTATCACCAAGTCTATCCCCGCCGGCACCACCGTTACCTTAAAAAACCAGGAGCTGCAATTAAAAACCCGATAAGAAAAGGGTTGAAGGATAAATCTTCTAATTTAAGATTATAGGGACACCCCTCTGGGGTGTCCGAAAAACGAAAAAATCGGCACAAATCGTGCCGATTTTTATGTTATTCGTGTTCTTAGCGGACACCGCGGGAGCGGTGTCCCTACAAATAATTATTTTGAGACAATTTAGTCTTCAAATGTGAGGATATCCTTGAAATTCTCCTTAAAAATGCCGTACACCGCATCCAGAATTGCGTCGTCTTCAACGGAGATATAGTTCTCATTCTCCTCGTCCACCGGTACGACCTCCAGAATGACGATTTCGTTGCAATCCTCTTCCGTGGGCAGCAGTGCCAGATATTCCTTGCCCTGGTACTCGATACAGTCCAGGTATTCCATTGTAATTTCTTCGCCGTTTTCGTCCACAAAGGTGATGATGGAGGCTTCTTCCTCCTGCAGCAGTTCCTTATCTTCCATTATGCTCTTGCCTCCTTGACGATCTCCACAGACTTTTTGCAAAGCTCGGTAATCTCGTCCCACTTGCCGCCATCGATCAGATCAGCTGTTACCATGTAGCTGCCGCCGCAGGCACAGATCACCGAACTGGCGGCATAGGTTGCCAGGTTGTTCAGGCCAATGCCGCCGGTGGGCATCACCTTGAACATAGGGAAGGGGGCAGACATAGACTTGATCTTGGCAAGACCGCCGGATTGCTCAGCCGGGAAGAACTTCAGAACCTCCAGACCCAGCTTGTAGGCGCTGTGGTAGTCGGTGGCGGTGGTGCAGCCGGGGAAAATGGTGATACCCTTTTCCTGGCAATACTTGACGATATCAATATCCAGACCCGGAGTAACGATGAAAGCAGCACCGGCTGCGATCGCCTGGTCTACCTGCTCGTTATTCAGCACCGTACCGGCACCAACCAGCATTTCCGGGTGGGTCTCGGTCATGATCCGGATGGCTTCGGCAGCGCCGGCAGCCCGGAAGGTAACCTCTGCCACCGGCACACCGCCGGCGCACAGGGCATCTGCCAGGGGCTTGGCGTCCCGGGTGGGGTTATTCAGCTTGATAACCGGAACAACGCCGATCTCACTGATTTTCTTCTGCAATTCGTTCATAAAATGTCCTCCTGGCTGAAAAACAGCCTTGTATCGTATAATATTTCCAGCGAAATACGCATCAGAAATATTATAGTAATACAAAGGCTGTCTGTCAATCTAATTCTTACAGGCGTGCGGCGCTGGCACCCTTCAGCTGCAGCTGCAGCTTGTCGGCAATGAGGGCAATAAACTCCGAATTGGTGGGTTTTCCTTTGGTATTGCTGACCGTGTACCCAAAAAACCGCTGCAAGGTATCCAAATCGCCCCGGTCCCAAGCCACTTCAATAGCGTGGCGGATGGCACGCTCCACCCGGGAAGGGGTGGTCTGGAAGGTTTTTGCCACCTGGGGGTACAAGACCTTGGTAATGGCATTGATCACATCCATATCGTTGACGGCAATGATAATGGCCTCCCGGAGGTACTGGTAGCCCTTGATATGGGCTGGAACGCCGATCTCGTGAATAATTCCGGTAACCATGGATTCAATGCTGTTGCTGCCGTTTGGCACGGTGCGCTGCTTTTGCTCGCCCACACCCCGGATCTCCTGCAGCCGCTCCACAAGGGCTTCCATATCGCAGGGCTTGAGCATCAGATACCGCACACCCAGATTGGCGGCGGCGTTTGCCACATAATCGGTAACAAAACGGGATGTAGCCAAGGTTACCGGCTTATGCTCCATACCGGAGATGGCTTTCAGGACGCTCAAGCCGTCCTGCTTTGCCAGCATCAAATCCAACACCAACACGTCCGGCTTCTTTTCGCTGACCAGGCGAATGGCTTGCTGTCCGTCGTTGGCGACTGCCAAAACCTGAAAACCCTCGGCACGGCTCAAGGCGTTTTTCAGGCTTGTACAAAATTCTTCTGTGTTGTCTGCAATAATTACGGTTGTGCGATTGTCCATAATATCCTCTCCTGACATATTCAAAATCAATCCCCTAAGCTGCGACAAATATAATTTAGCATAATGTGGCTGGATTTGCAAGGTAAAAACAAAATAAATCGCTCGACAAAAACCGACAAATACCAACAAAAATGGTTAAATTTGAAACATTTCGACATAAATCGACGAAACACATAAGCGGTTGACGGTAGTGGGGAAAAGGTGTAGAATAATACCAATTCAGAAAAGAAAACGGAGGCGGCAAAAATGGAAGCGCTAAAGGACTTTTTGGATGGCGCCCGCAGTATGTATCACGCGGTGGCTTATTTGGAAAATGTTTTGAAAAATGCAGGATATACCTGCCTGCAGGAGGGGGAAAGCTGGGAGCTTTCTGCCGGTGGTCGGTATTATCTGACCCGCGGCGGCAGCGCTTTGCTTGCCTTCCGTGTGCCGGACACCCAGCCGAAAGGGTTTTTGATTACCGCCAGCCACTGTGATCGCCCTGCCTTTCAGGTGAAGGAAAACGGGGAGCTGACCGGCATATATACTCGCCTTGCCACAGAAAAGTACGGCGGTATGATTATGTACTCCTGGATGGACAGACCCCTGTCTGTTGCCGGACGGGTGATCGTGGAAACGGATACCGGCGTGCAGACCAAGCTTTTGGACATCGACAAGGACCTGCTGCTGATTCCCAGCGTCGCTATTCATATGAACCGAAAGGTCAATGAGGGCGTTGCCTTCAATCCTGCGGCAGACACGCTGCCTTTGGCAGGCACAGAAAACACCGGGGTTTGGCGGCAGATCGAAGAAGCTGCCGGCGGCAAGCTTTTAGGACACGACCTGTTTTTGTATCTGCGGGAAAACGCCAGGATTTGGGGTGCAGAGAAGGAATTCATCTCCGCCCAGGGTTTGGATGACCTGCTGTGCGTATGGGGCTGCACCCAGGGCTTTTTGACCGCAAAAGAAAGCGAAGATATTCCGGTTCTGTGTGTCTTTGACAGTGAAGAGGTAGGCTCTTCCTCCTGCCAGGGCGCAGCTTCTCAGCTGCTTGCCCGGACGACCAGCCGCATTTGCAATGCTTTGGGGCAGGATATGGACCAAATGCTTGCCAAAAGCTTTCTGATTTCTGCTGACAATGCCCATGCCTTGCATCCGAACCATCCGGAGCTTTCCGATGCTGCCAATGCGCCTGTGTTGGGCGGCGGCGTGGTGCTGAAATTCAATGCCAATCTGCGATATGTAACAGACGGTGTGGCGGCTGCGGTAGTAAGGCAGGCTTGCAAAAAAGCAGCTGTGCCGGTGCAGAGCTATTACAACCGGGCGGATATGGTAGGCGGCTCTACCCTGGGCAGTATTTCCTTAGGAAATGTATCGGTACCTTCTGCGGATATCGGCATTCCCCAGCTGGCAATGCATTCTGCCTATGAAACGGCAGCGGTGGCTGACTGCAGATACCTTCAGCAGGCAATGCAGGCCTATTATGGAAGCACCTTGCAGGCAAATTCGGACGGAGGCCTGGAGCTTCGGTAAAAATCTGGCGAAATGCACAAGTTTTACGCCCAAAATCTGTGCGATATTACCATTGCAGTAACTGGAGATTTATGGTATCATTGATAACATCCGGGCATGGGTTCTCTACTCCACAGAAAATAGAGCCCCTGTGTCAAAAAAGGAGGAAAATAAATACCGTTGGACTCACGGTACGGCAGTGTGGAGACCTGTCGTAATGCCCCGGCTGTTTTACCCGGCCGGCGGTGAGAGCATACGCGAGGAGTCGGTGTGCTTAGAGTCGCGCAAAATGGCAAATGTATCCCTGAAAAACATCAAGAAGCTCTACCCCTACAGCACAGATGAACTCAAGGCAAACAAGAGAAAGGAAAAGACTCTGGAGCGTCTGAAGCAGAAGGACATCGACGCTTACAACAACTACCTGGAGCAGCAGGCCGAAAAGGCAAATCTGCAGGTTACTCCCGAGGGCGTTGTGGCGGTTCAGGAGTTCAACCTGGAAATTGCCGACAAGGAATTCATCGTTCTGGTCGGACCTTCCGGCTGCGGTAAGTCCACCACACTGCGTATGGTGGCAGGCCTGGAAGAGATCTCCGGCGGTGAGCTGTGGATCGGCGACCAGCTGATGAATGACGTTGCTCCCAAGGACCGGGACATCGCGATCGTTTTCCAGAACTACGCTTTGTATCCCCATATGACGGTCTATGAGAACATGGCTTTCGCTCTGAAGCTGCGTCATGTTCCTAAGGAAGAGATCGACCGTAAGGTTAAGGAAGCTGCCGAGATCCTGGATATCACCCACCTGCTGAACCGTAAGCCCAAGGCTCTGTCTGGCGGTCAGCGTCAGCGTGTGGCAATCGGCCGCGCCATCGTTCGGGACCCGAAGGTTATGCTGATGGACGAGCCCCTTAGTAACCTGGACGCAAAGCTCCGTAACCAGATGCGTGCGGAAATTATCAAGATGCGTAAGCGTATTGATACTACATTTATCTATGTTACCCACGATCAGACCGAGGCTATGACCCTGGGCGATCGTATCGTAATTATGAAGGACGGCTTCATTCAGCAGGTTGGCACACCTCAGGAAGTGTTCAATCATCCCTACAACCTGTTTGTTGCCGACTTTATCGGCTATCCCCAGATGAACCTGATTGATGCCAAGCTGAAAAAGGTTGACGGCAAGTACGCTGTTGAGCTGGCTGGCTACACTATTGTTCTGTCTGAGGAGAAGCAGGCTCGTCTGAACGCCAACAATGTGGAGGAGCAGGAGGTCGTTCTGGGTGTCCGTCCGGATCATCTTGTTCTGTGCGACGACGGCATTGCCACCAAGGTTGGCGTGAACGAGCTGATGGGCTCCTCCGTCCACCTGCACGTGGACGTAGCAGGCAAGGATGTCATCGCTGTTGTTTCCACGATGGATATGACCGGTGCGGAAATTGCTGCCCTGCAGGACGGCGCCGAGGTAAAGATCGGTTTCTCCGGTAATGTATGCCATGTGTTCAGCAAGGAAACCAAAATCAACCTGGAAGCCTAAATATTACCAAGAAAACAGACCCACTTTGTGGGTCTGTTTTTTGCTGCTTTTTCTTGACAAAATGGGGAAAAAGTATTACTCTTTAAGGGATAGCTTTTGGGCGTTTGCGAACGCTTCCGGAAGCTGGAAATGGACGCAAGGAGAAAAGTAAGTGAGACAGAGCGGGGTTTTAATGCATATCACATCCCTGCCCGGGCCTTACGGTGTGGGCACAATGGGGAGCAGTGCCTATGCCTTTGTGGATTTTCTGAAAAATGCCGGTCAAAGCTACTGGCAGATCTTGCCCTTGACCCCCACGGGCTTTGGGGATTCTCCCTATCAATCCTGTTCAGCCTTTGCAGGAAACCCCTATTTGATCGACCTGTGCGCGCTGGAAGAAGAGGGTCTTCTTGATCGTCAGCAGCTGCAAGGCCGCAACTGGGGCGACCGGGAAGACCGGGTGGATTTTTATGCCCTGTATCAAAATAAGCTGCCGGTGCTGCGGCTGGCTTTTGAAAGGTTCGCACAGTGGGAAGATTTTGATGCCTTTTGCCTTAAAAACAGCAGCTGGCTTTCGGATTATGCTCTGTATATGGCGCTGAAGGAAGAAAATGACGGAAGTCCTTGGTTTCTTTGGCCTGAGCCGGAAAAGCTCCGTCAGCCGGAGGCACTTTACAATGCCCGTACCCGGCTGAAGCAGCCGATCCGCTTTTACTGCTTTGTACAGTATCTTTTCTTCCGGCAGTGGGAAGAATTGAAGGGCTACGCCAATAAAAACGGTGTGCAGATCATCGGCGATCTGCCGATCTATGTACCGCTGGACAGCTGTGAGGTCTGGAGTGAACCGGAGCTGTTTCAGCTGGATGAGCAGCTGCAGCCCACTGCCGTAGCAGGGTGTCCGCCGGATGCCTTTACCGCAGACGGTCAGCTTTGGGGCAATCCTTTGTACCGCTGGGAAAAGCACAAGCAGGACGGCTACCGCTGGTGGCTGCGTCGCCTGCAGCAGGCAGGAAAGCTCTACGATGTGGTGCGGCTGGATCATTTCCGGGCGTGTGAAGCCTATTGGTCTGTACCCTACGAGGATGAAACCGCCCGGGGTGGCCACTGGGAAAAAGGACCGGGGATGGACTTTTCCCACGCGGTAAAAAAAGCGCTGCCGCAGCTGCCGCTGATTGCGGAGGACCTGGGATTTTTAACTCCCGAGGTTTTGGCTCTGCGGGATGAAACCGGGTATCCGGGGATGAAGGTTTTGCAGTTTGCGTTTGACAGCCGGGAACCTTCCTTGTATCTTCCCCATACTTATATAGAAAACACCGTTTGTTATACCGGCACCCACGACAATATGACCCTTTGTCAGTGGCTGTCGGAATCGAAGCCGGATGTGATCGCCTACGCCCGGGAGTATATGGGCCTGAATGAAGAAGAGGGCCTTGCCCGGGGCGTGCTGCGAACTGCTTTGGGAAGTGTTTCCCGCCTTTGCATTGTCCAGCTGCAGGATTATCTGGAGCTGGGAAGCGAGGCACGGATGAATTTCCCCGGCACAATGGGCAATAACTGGACCTGGCGGGCGCAGCCGGATCGCTGCACCGAGGAATTGGCCCGGGATATCCATCAATTATGCCGGCTTTACGGACGGACAAAATAAGGAGATTGTTTATGAAGTTAAATTGCTTGAATATATTGAAAATGACCGAGGCGCAGCTGAAGTTTACCCACGATGTGTCCTTGAAGGATGCAACGGCGCAGGAGCTGCACGAGGCGCTGGGTAAGGCGATTATGATGTCCATCAGCGACAACTGGAGCAAGAGCAAGGCAACCCGTATGCACCAGCGCAAGGCCTATTACATTTCTGCCGAGTACCTCATCGGTCGGCTGGTGTACTCCAACTTGTTTAATCTGGGCATTTTGGAGGAGATGAAGCACCTGTTTGCCGAACACGGTGTAGACCTGGCGATTTTGGAGGAAGTGGAGGACGCAGCATTGGGCAACGGCGGTCTGGGCCGTCTGGCAGCCTGCTTCTTAGACAGCGCCGCCAGCACCAATATCCCCCTGTCCGGCTACGGTTTGCGGTACCGCTTCGGTCTGTTTAAGCAGAAGATCGATGCCGCCGGCTCTCAGGTGGAAACCGCCGACGATTGGGCAAAATTTGGCGATCCCTGGTCCTATCGCCGGTATAATCACACAGTAAAGGTCTCCTTCCCGGACCATACGGTGCTGGCAGTGCCCTACGATGTGCCGGTCATCGGCTACGGTACGGACAATGTGGGCACCTTGCGTCTGTGGCAGTGCGAGGCAGAGGAAGAACTGGACTTTAACGCCTTTAATGACCAGGATTATCTCCGGGCGCTGACCCTGAATAATAAGGCAGAGGACATTACCCGAGTCCTGTACCCCAACGACTCTACTTGGGAGGGCAAGCGGCTGCGTATCAAGCAGCAGTATGTGCTGTCTTCCGCTTCTCTGCAGGATATACTGCGGGTATACAAGACTGCCCACGGCACAGATATGAGCCATTTTGCGGAGTTTTACGCCGTGCAGCTGAACGATACCCACCCGGCAATGTCCATTCCGGAGCTGATCCGACTGCTGATGCTGGAGGGTATGGACTTTGACCGCAGCTTTGAGATCGCTCAGAAGACCTTCTCCTACACCAATCATACGGTTATGGGCGAGGCACTGGAAAAATGGGATCTGGATCTGATGCGCAGTGTTGTGCCACAGATCGTGGAGATTATCTGCCGCATTGATCAGAAGCTGAAAAGCGAGCATCCGGAGCTGTTTATCATCCGGGACAACACCGCCCATATGGCAAACCTCAGTGTGTATGTGGGCAGCTATGTCAACGGCGTGGCGGAGATTCACTCCCAGATTCTCAAGGACGACTGCTTCAAGGACTGGTATCAGGCATTCCCGGACCGGTTCCAGAACAAAACCAACGGTGTTACCCCCCGGCGCTGGCTGGGTCTGTGTAACCCGGAGCTGACCCAACTGATCAAGTACCGCATCGGCGACGATTTCCTGAAGGACTTAGACAGAATGAGCCGGCTCAAGGGTATGATCGACGATGATATGGTCCGCCAGTTCAATGATGTAAAGCGCCAGAAAAAGCAGCAGCTTTGCGAGGTTGTCTATAAAAATGAGGGTATCCGTCTGAACCCGGACTTTTTGTTCGATGTGCAGGTCAAGCGACTGCACGAGTATAAGCGGCAGCTGCTCAACGCCCTTTCCATTGTGGATATCTACTTCCGCTTGAAGGACGGCAGCTTGCAGGACTTCCAGCCCACGGTGTACCTGTTTGGCGCAAAGTCTGCTCCCGGCTATGCCCGGGCAAAGGCAATTATCCGTTATATCAACCGGATCGCCCGGATGATCAACAACGATCCGGATATGGACAATAAGCTGAAGGTGGTCTTTGTCCAGAACTACAACTGCTCCTATGCCGAGCATATCATCCCGGCGGCAGATATTTCCGAGCAGATCTCTCCT
>JAZSRR010000078.1:0-11164 GCA_045538605.1 Faecousia sp. | reverse complement strand
CGCCGTGCGGTGGCGATCCGATTTTCTGTACCGGCAAGCTCATCCGCAAGCTGGGTAAAGTTCTCAGAAGCCTTCAGATCCGGGTAATTCTCCACGATCACCAGCAGATTGTTCAGTGCGGAAGTCAAAGCGCTGTCAGCTGCAGCTTTTTCTTCCACAGTGGATGCACCTGCCAAATTCGCACGAGCCTCGGTGACACTGTCAAGGGCCTCCTTCTCGTGAGCAGCATAGCCCTTCACCGTATTCACAAGGTTAGGGATCAAATCAGCACGGCGCTGGAGATTGGTGTCGATATTGGCAAGCGCCGCATCCACCTCTGCCTCCATAGAAACCAGGCTGTTGTTGCCGGAAATCAGCAAAATGCCCAGCAAGACAATGATACCTACTACAATTGCGATAATCGTTCCTTTTTTCATAACTGCCTCCTTTTGCATAAAGTATGCATTTTTTGTTATCTTTATTATACACCGGTTTTTTCTCTTTTGCAACGGGTACTTGACAGTCCCGAAATGCCGGGGTAAAATGAAGAAAATCCACCGATTGGGGGAATATTAGGATGAAAATCGGTATTGTAGGTTACGGAAACCTTGCCCGGGGCGCAGAGTGCGCCATTGCCCAGAGCCCGGATATGGAGCTTTGCGCGGTGTTTACCCGGCGTAAGCCGGAAACCGTTGCCATTGCCACCAACCGTGTGCCGGTGTGTAAGCTGGATGATATTTTGGATTTTGCTTCTTCTATCGATGTTCTGCTTTTGTGCGGCGGCAGCGCCACAGACCTGCCGGAAATGACACCGGAGCTGAGTAAGCATTTCCACGTGGTGGACAGCTTTGATAACCACAAAAGCATCCCCGCCCATTTTGCCGCGGTAGATGCTGCCGCCCGGGAAAGCGGACATATTGCCCTGATCTCCACCGGCTGGGATCCGGGTCTGTTCTCGGTAAACCGGCTGTATGCCCAGGCAATTTTGCCGGAGGGTAAGGACTACACCTTCTGGGGCAAGGGGGTCAGTCAGGGGCATTCCGACGCAGTACGCAGAATTCCCGGGGTCCTGGATGCCCGGCAGTATACCATTCCGGCAGAAACTGCGATGGAGCAGGTTCGCTCAGGGGAAGCGCCCCAGCTGACCACCCGGCAAAAGCATACCCGGCTTTGCTATGTGGTGGCAGCAGCCGATGCGGATAAACAGGCGATCACCGATGCCATCGTGTCGATGCCCGGCTATTTTGCCGACTATGATACCTCTGTAGAATTTATTTCTGCCCAGGAAATGGCGGAAAATCACAGCGGTCTTCCCCATGGAGGCTGCGTGATTCGCAGCGGTGTTACCGGCTGGGACAAGGAAAACCGGCAGACCATAGAATATTCCCTGAAGCTTTCCTCGAACCCCCAGTTTACCGCCAGTGTGCTGGTTGCCTGCGCCCGGGCGGTTTACCGGATGGCAGGTCGGGGAATAACCGGCTGCCAGACCATTTTTGACATCGCGCCTGTTGACCTGTCCCCGGAAAGCCGGGAGGATATCATTGCAAAGCTTTTGTGAGGAGTTCGGTTTTGCATTCGGGAGGGTTAATAACCCTCCCCTACAATACATAAAATCTCCCGAAGGAAGGGCGTTGCCCTTCCTTCGGGAGATATTTTTTAGTCGTCGATACGGGTGATGTTTGCGCCCAGAGCGGCAAACTTTTCCACCACATTTTCATAGCCACGCTCCACAAAATGCACATTGCGGACCGTTGTTTTGCCCTCTGCCGCCAGGCCTGCAATGATCAGTGCCGCGCCTGCCCGCAGATCGTGGGCGCAGACCTCGGTGCCCCGGAGCTTTTCCACACCGGAGATCATTGCGGTCTTGCCGTTGATGATAATTTCCGCGCCCATATCCTGCAGCTCCGCGCAGTAGCCGAAGAAACGGGTCTCATACACATTCTCCGTCAGCCGGCTGCCGCCCTCCGCCAGCGCCATACAGACACAGATCTGCGCCTGCATATCCGTAGGAAAGCCGGGATAGGGACGGGTTTTGACTGTGGTGCAATGCAGTCTTCCCTCAGAGCGGATTCGGATGCTGTCATCGTAGTTGATGACCTTTGCGCCCATTTCCTGCAGCTTGGAGGTGATGCAGTCCATATGCTTGGGGATCACATTTTTCACCAGCACGTTGCCACCCACTGCCGCAACCGCTGCCAGGTAAGTACCCGCTTCGATCTGGTCGGGGATAATGGCGTATGTACCGCCCTGAAGGCTCTCCACACCCCGGATCTTCACCGTGTCCGTACCGGCGCCGGAAATGTGGGCGCCCATGGTATTGAGGAAGTTTGCCAGGTCAACAATGTGGGGCTCTTTGGCGGCGTTTTCGATCCCCGTCTGACCGGGAAGCAGGGTCGCCGCCATAATGATATTCACCGTTGCGCCTACACTGACCACGTCTAAGCTGATCCGGTTGCCGTGCAGGCCCTCTTTACCGGGCTCCAGGTTTACATAATCTTCCGTTTCCTCTACCCTTGCGCCCAGCGCCCGGAAGCCTTTAATGTGCTGGTCGATGGGCCGGGAGGCAAAATTACAGCCGCCGGGCAACGCCACATTGGCTTTTCCGAAACGGCTCATCAGCGCGCCCATCAGGTAATAGCTGGCGCGCATTTTCCGCACAAGCTCCGGTTTGGGACAGGTTTTGGTAATATGGGTACAATCCAGCAGCACCACACCCGGCTCCTCGTGGGTGATCACCGCGCCCAGATCCTCCAAAATGTCCAGCAAGATCCGGACATCGGAAATATCCGGCACGTTTTCCACCCGGCATTTGCCGCGGACCAACAAAGCCGCAGGCAAAATGGCAACCGCAGCGTTTTTTGCGCCACTGATGGTTACCTCGCCGCTTAAGGGTGTGCCGCCAATAATTTCATATCTAGCCAAGGGAGAACACTCCTTGCGATTAGCATTTTCACAGGTTGATTATAGCATACTGGGGTAGTTATGTAAAGCACAAATTTCCTACCTTCATCGTCGTAAACCCTTCGGATAATGGTTTTTCAGAACTTTTCCGTCCCCTTTTCCCCAGCCGATGCTATATCCGTCGGTTCGTACCAGACACCAGCCTTTTTTGTCGCAGGGGACGGTTTCTCCGTGGAGATATGCGGTCAGTTCCCGGCTGTCAGCAGGCAGATCCAGCACATTGGCAGCCCGCTTCAGCCACAGCGCCAGAGCATGCGCCGGCTCAAACCGGTCCTTTTTCATTTCCCCCAGCTCCAGACCCGGGCGCAGCACCTTCAGCTTTTGGATGTCCGGCATCCCTTCCGGTGCCCAGAACAGTCTGCCGCCAAAGGATATGGCTTTTCCTGCCGGCAGGGTAATGTCCAGCGCTTTTGCAAAATCGGCGAATGCCTTGGGCAGCTTTTCTCCGGGGCAGGGTTTGCTCTCCGGGCAGTCTTCACCGGATTTTTTCAAAACTGCCGCAAAATGCCCCTCGCCCAAAAGCTTATGGGGCCACAGCCGGAAGCCTCCGTTTTCTGTAGGTGCGAACCAGGGCGCTTCCACCGCCTCCGGGGCAAAATCCGGGTGCTCCCGTAAAAACTGCGCCACCACCTGCTCGTTTTCCTGGGGCGCAAAGGTGCAGGTGGAATACACCAGCCGTCCGCCGGGGCGCAAAAGCTTGGCGCCGCTGCGCAAAATCTCCAGCTGCCGCCGGGCGCACATCTGTACCGTTTCTTCGCTCCAGTCCGTTACCGCCGCTTCTTCCTTTCGGAACATCCCTTCCCCGGAGCAGGGAGCGTCGATCAGCACCCGGTCAAAAAAGCCTTCCATACGCTCCGCCAATTCCTCCACGGCAGCATTGGTAACCAAGGCGTTGGCAATGCCCATCCGCTCTATGTTCCGACTGAGGATCTTTGCCCGCTTGGGGCTGTACTCATTGCAAAGCAGAAAGCCCTCCCCTGCCATCAAAGCGGCGATCTGGGTGGATTTTCCTCCGGGTGCGGCGCACAGATCGCACACCCGCTCCCCCGGCTGGGGCGCAAGCAGCGTAACCGGCGCCATTGCGCTGGCCTCCTGTAAATAGTATACGCCGGCCTCGTGATATGGGTGCAGGCCGGGGCGGCTTTGGGGGTCATAGTAGCAGCCGTTTGTCGCCCAGGGCACCGGGTCGCCCGCAAAGGGCAGCTTGGGCCGTTCCCCCTTCAAGGGGTTAAACCGCAGAGCTACCGCCCGGGGGCGCTCTAAGCTTTCCAAAAATTGGGGATACTCCGCCCCCAGCTGGTTTTCCATTCTCTGTAAAAATTCCTTCGGCAGCATCCTGCGCCCCCCTTTCTTTAGGATAATGATAGCACGAATAAGACTACAGTGCAAGCGCAAAGCGAACGGATCAAATTGTAGGGACTGGCCTCCGGACAGTCCGCGGAAAATCCGGTTCCGGACAGCGGACAGTCGAGGACGCCTGTCCCTACGGGAGGAGAACTACCGATACACTACAATCCCCCAGTCAGCTACGCTGACAGCCCCCCCGTCTTGCCTCCTTTGATGCGAAGCATTAAGGGAGGGGGACCACCGAAGGTGGTGGAGGGATAAAAGGCGACCTGCAAATCGGCAAAACGCAATCCCTCAGTCATATTGCCTAAAATCAGCAATATGACAGCTCCCTTTACACAAGGGAGCCTTTCAAGGGGGCCTTGCGCCGCTCTCGCAATGACAGGGATCATTCTCCATTCTTAATTAAAAAGCAGGGAGTGTCCTCCCTGCTTTTGTGTTATACATATTTACCGTCCCAGTAGCCGCTGGCGTCTAAGTAGCAAGTGCCCTTGCTGTCCTTGACATAGGTATTGGTGAGCATATAGCCCTCCGCGCCCAAATAGCACCAGCCGATGCTGTCTTTTTGCCAGGCATTTATCAGCATATACCCGTTTTTACCCACATAGCGCCAGAGGCTGCCATCCAGGATCCATTTGTTATAGACCATATAACCGTTGGCGCCCACATAGCACCAGCCTACGCTGTCCTTTACCCAGCTGTTGACCACCATATAGCCGTCTGCCCCCAGGTAGCACCAGCCCTTACTGTCCTTCTTCCAGCAGCTGACTGCCATATAGCCGTTGCCATCCAGGTAGCACCACCTGCCGTCGCGCATCTGCCAGCGGTTTCTGACAATGTAGCCATCTGCGCCTACATAGCGCAGACCGCCTTCGTCGGCAACCCACTGGTTGACTACCATATAGCCATTCGATCCAACATACACTAGGCCCTTGCTATCCGGCACCCAGCTGTTGACCACCATATAGCCGTCAGAACCTAAGTAGCACCAGCCCTTGCTGTCTTTTTGCCACTTATTCCGGACCACATAGCCGTCGGAGCCGGCGTAGCGCCAGCCGGTGCTATCCAATATCCACTTATTGTAGACCATATAGCCGTCGGCAGCTACATACACCAGATCCTTACTGTCCGGCACCCAGCTGTTTGTTGCCATTGCGCCGTCTGCGCCCAAGTAGCACCAGCCTTTGCTGTCCTTCCGCCAGCTGTTGGTTACCGCATAACCTCTGGCGTCCAGGTAATACCAGCTGCCGTTATGCCAGAGCCACTGATCGTAGACCCGCCGACTGTTGGCATCCACGTAGAACCGACCGGTTCCGTCCTCCACCCAGTCATTCAGCGCCCGGTAGCCGTTATTGTTGGTGTAGAAAATACCCTCTTCCGTCTCCACCAGCGCATTAAACATCACATAGCCCTTATCGCCCAGGTAGCGCCAGCCGTTGCTGTCCTGCCGCCAGGCATACTTGACCATCACACCGTTTTCCAGATAGTAGGTACCGATGGTATCCGTGTGCCAGCCGTCTTCCTGTCCATAGATCCGGTACGGCAGATCGTTATTTTGCGCGTAAAGCTTTGCCGCATCGTTTTGCCGGGGGATATGCAGGTACAGATTGGGCGAGCAGCCGACAAAGGCTTTTGTCCCAATGGTGGTTACGGATTGGGGAAGGGTTACATCCTTCAGGTACTTCGAGCCGCTGAAAGCGCCGTCTGCAAGGGTGGTAACGCCCTCGGGAATGGTGATCGCCGCCAGTCCGGTGCAGCCGAAAGAGAATTCACCGATCGTGGTTACCTTTTGACCAAAGGTTACCTCTGTCAGATCGTCGCAGCCCCAGAACAGATAGTCTGGGATGTCGGTCAGCTGATCGGGCAGGTTAGCCTCTGTCAATGCGCTGCAGGAGGAAAATGCTCCCTCACCAATGGTGGTGATACTGTCCGGCAGCTGTACCCGGCTTATTTTTTCGCACATAGAAAACGCATAAGCGCCGATGGCGGTTACCGGTTTATCGTCCACCGTTGCCGGCACTTCCACAACACCGGAGGCGGATGCTCTGCAGTCGGTGATGACCACCGTATCCCCTTCTGCCCGGTAGGTCAGGTCTCCAACGGTGGATGCGGAAACCCCCAGCATCACCAGGCAGATCAAAAGGGCAAGTACAAAGATTGCGGATAATGCTATTGAAAGTTTCTTTTTCACAGCAGAGCCCTCCTTTACACAATTTCTGCTTCTATTTTATCCTGCCTGCCCGTTTCTGTCAATAAAAACCCAGGGGAAATCCCCTGGGTTTTTTGGATTAGTTTTCTTCCTTCCGGGCTTCGTCAATGATCTTCTGCTGGTTTGCCTTGGGTACTTCCTCGTACCGGACGAATTCCAGAGTGAAGGAGCCACGCGCCTGGGTCATTGCCCGCAGATCAATGGCGTAGCTGCTCATTTCTGCCATAGGCACTTCCGCTTCCACCACCGTATTGCCGTCAGCATCCGGGTTCATACCCAAAGGACGACCACGGCGCTTGCTCAGATCGCCCATTACATCGCCCACATAGCTCTCCGGAACAGAAACCGCCAGAGCGCCGATGGGCTCTAACAGGGTGGGCATTGCATTGGGCATTGCCTCCTTAAAGGCCAGGATCGCCGCCAGCTTAAATGCCATTTCGTTGGAGTCTACCGGGTGGTAGGAGCCATCGTACAGGACTGCCTTCAGGCCTACCATAGGATAGCCTGCCAGGGGGCCCTTCTGGACTGCTTCCTGAATACCCTTTTCCACTGCCGGGTAGAAGTTCTTGGGAACGGAGCCGCCGAAGACCTCCTCGGCGAAGATCAGCTCATCCTGCTCCTCCTGGGGCTCAAAGCGCACCCACACATCACCGAACTGGCCGCTGCCGCCGGTCTGCTTCTTATGACGGCCGTGGGCCTCTACCTTCTTCTTGATCTTCTCCCGGTAGGCAACCTTTGCCGGGCTCAGCTGTGCTTCCACACCGAAGCGGGTCTTCAGCTTGGACACCAGAACGTCCAGGTGCTGGTCGCCGGCGCCAGAGACCACGATCTGCTTGGTCTCGGCATTGTTGACCACGGTGAAGGAGGGGTCTTCCTCGTTTAAGCGGTTCAGTCCGGCACCTACCTTATCTTCCTGACCCTTGGTCTTGGGGGCGATGGCCATAGAATAGCAGGTGGGGGCGTAGGGCAGACCCTTAAGGCTAACCACCTTACGGCTGTCGCACAGGGTGTCGCCGGTCTTGACCTTGTCCATCTTGCCGATGGCGCCGATATCACCGCAGGAAAGCTCTTTAATTTCTGTCGCCTTCTTGCCGCACATGGTATACAGGCGGCCCAGCTTTTCCGTCTCACCGGTCCGGGCATTGACCAGAACCGTGTCGGAATTGATAGTGCCGGAGAAGACCTTCACGAAGGAGTACTTGCCGTACTGGTCGGAAACAGTCTTCCACACAAAGGCAGAGGGAACGCCGCCGGGAGATACCACGAATTCCTCGGTGGTGCCATCAGCCAAAGTGGCTCTGTGATAGTTGCCCTCCACCGGATTGGGCAAAAGGTCAATGATGTGGTCCATCAGCATCAGGCTGCCCAGACAGGTTACGCCGGAGCCGCAGAGCACCGGGTACAAGGTGTGGTCCAGCACGCCCTTGTGCATACCCTTGATCATTTCGGCATAAGTGAAATCCTCACCGCCGAAGAACTTGTCCATAAACTCTTCACTGGTCTCGGCAACGGATTCCTTCAAAGCATCGTTAAACTCGGTGATCACATCATCCTTACCCTCAGGAATGTCGATCTCCACCCGCTTCAGGTTCTGCATCTCGTATGCCCGCTTGTTCAGCACGTCGATAATGCCGGTAACCTTCCGGTTTCCGTCCCAAATGGGAACCACAACAGGCGCGATCTTGTTGCCGTACTTTTCCCGCAGGGCGTTGAAGGTGGCATTGTAGTCAGAGTTCTCCTCGTCTACCTTGGAAATGTAGATAAACCGGGGCATATTCCGCTCTTCGCAGTATTTCCACGCCTTTTCAAAGCCGACGGTGATCCCGTCCTTGGCAGAGCAGACCAAAATGGCTGCGTCGGCAGCACGCAGAGCCTCCACCACGGCGCCGGAGAAGTCAAAGCCACCGGGCGTGTCCAAGAGGTTGATCTTGATGCCCTTGTACTCCAACGGCACAACGGCGGTGGAAATGGAAATATGACGGCGGATCTCCTCCGGGTCATAGTCGCAGACCGTATTGCCGTCTGCGTTCTTGCCGATACGGTCGATCACACCGGTCATATAAAGCAAGCTCTCTGCCAGGGCGGACTTACCGCTGCCGCTGTGGCCGAGCAAACAAATATTGCGGATAGAATTGGCTGTGTACATATGTAGTGTTCTCCTTTCACGAAGGGCTGCCCTTCCTACGGTCCGGGCGCCACGATAAGGTCATTATACACGAAAGAAGTGGGAATTTCAATGCCTATTTTGTCAATTTTGCAAAAACTGTAAAATGTGCCGAAAACACTTGTTTTTCAGGCAAAAACACCCAAAACATACTGCAACGCGCAAAATGCAAATGTGTTTTTCATAAGCCTTCCCCTCGGGGGCGGGTATTTTGACTATGCCGGCACCATAATTTCCATTCTTCATTGTCCATTGAGCGGGACGATTTCCCCGTCCCCTGCGGGGGTGGGAAAAAAGTGGGAAGCTTTTGTTATAACTTTTTAAGAGCCTTCCGTTTATAACAGCTTTCCTACAGAAAGGTTCGGAAAAGTCAGGAAATACAGCCTGTTCCCCAGGTTTTTTACCCTCTATAAGGTGGGAAAAAAGTGGGAATCTTTTTTCCACCCGTTGATTTATAATATAGGTAACCACAAAAAGGAGGCGATACAATGACAAAAAAACCAGGAGTTATGATCTACTTTGACATGCAGCAGACCCTGAACCGAATGTCTGACAGAAACGCCGGCATTCTCTTCCGGGCAATTTTGGAATACGGTGCCACCGGAAAGGTGCCCAAGCTGCCGGATACCCTGTGTCTTCTGTGGCCGCTTATCCAAATGCGGCTGGACAGCGATGACCAGCGGTATCGCAGCATCTCCCTGAAGCGGCAGTATGCCACCTATAAGCGCTGGAACAAGGATGATGGAGAAGCCTGTAAAACGTTTGAACAGTGGTTACTGGATAACTGCGACGAAGAGGAAGCTTTATGATGCATATGCATCCTCTTGCACTATTTTGCATCGCTTTGTTTTGCACCAAATGCCAACTACATATAACAGTAACAGCTACAGTAACAGTAACAGTAACAGTAACAGTAACAAAAACAAAAAACAAAAAACAAAAAACAATATACATTTCATAAACATTGTCGGACCTGCGCTTGCGCTTTGTCCGCCGCCTATGATCTATATATATTTTTTTATTTTTTCTTTTTTTATTTTTGGGGCAAAGGGGCAATGGAGAATTGAGAATTGAGAATTGCAGTGTCGGCATTGCCCTCTCCCGGGGAGAGGGTGCCCCAAAGGGGCGGGAGAGGAATGGCGAAAGCAGAAACACAGGAGGAAGTCTGAAAGAAGGATGTTGTTTCCGGTTTCTGCCCGCATTCCTCATCCGACAAAAATCAGAGATTTTTGCCACCTTCCCCCCGGGGGGAAGGCTTTTAGGGGCGCAGAGCAACGCGGCCCCCGGGGAAAAGCTTTGGCAGACCCTTGCAAAGGGCAGAAAAAGAGCGCATCGCGGATGCGACACGCTCTTTTATCCAAATATTTACGGAAATTAAACCAGCTCGATCACTGCCATTTCAGCAGCATCGCCGCGACGGGGACCGGTGCGGGTTACACGGGTGTAACCACCGTTACGGTCGGCGTACTTGGGAGCAATTTCCTTAAACAGCTTCTGCACCACATCTTCCTTGGTTACAAAAGCCATCGCTCTGCGGTAAGCAGCCAGGTTGCCCTTCTTGCCCAGGGTGATCATCTTCTCCACCACAGGCTGTACTTCTTTAGCACGATAGAAGGTGGTTTCCATTTTGCCGTTTGCCAGCAAATCGGTTACCTGCTGACGCAGCAGGGCTTTTCTCTGTGCGCTGGTCTTGCCCAGCTTACGAGTGCCGAACATATGCGTTTCCTCCTAATAATCTCAGTTGTTGCCGGAATCGCCGTCTGCCAGGGACAGACCCATCATCTCCAGCTTCTTTTGTACCTCGTCCAGGGACTTCTTGCCCATATTCCGCACCTTCATCATATCCTCACCGGTCTTGCTGATCAGGTCAGCCACGGTGTTGATGTTGGCGCGCTTCAGGCAATTGAAGCTGCGGACAGACAGGTCCAGCTCATCAATGGTCATAGACAGCTTGGTGTCCGGGTTGCTGGCAACCTTCTCTACCACGGTAGAGCCGGCGCTGATGGTTTCGGACAGGCCGGTGAACACCGTCAGGTGGTCAGACAGGATTCTGGCGCCCAGAGACACAGCGTCCTTAGCGGAGATCGTGGAATTGGTCCAGACCTCCAGGGTCAGCTTGTCAAAGTCGGTCTTATCGCCGACACGGGTAGGCTCCACCGAGTAATTCACCTTGCTGACGGGGGAATAGATGGAGTCGATCGGGATCACACCGATCACAGTCTGGGCGGTCTTATTCCGGTCTGCGGGAACATAGCCGCGACCCTGAGACAGGGTGATCTCCATATTAAATGTGGCACCTTCGCCCAGAGTGCAGATATGCAGCTCGGGGTTCAGAATTTCAACCTCGCCGTCAGCCTTGATATCACCGGCAGTCACTTCACAGGGACCAACAGCATCAATGTAAACGGTCTTGGTGCCCTGGCTGTAAAGCTTCATAATCATCCGCTTTACATTCAGAACAATCTCAGTCACATCCTCGGTAACACCGGGGATGGTGGAAAACT
>JAZSRR010000101.1:0-18777 GCA_045538605.1 Faecousia sp. | reverse complement strand
CACTGCATCCCGGCTCTTGGCGGTGGGAGCAGTCATGAAACTGACATTTACCTAAATATTCCCCAAAATCGGAAAAGGCATACTGCAGATTTTCCTTCAACAGTACATCCATTTGGTCCGTATCGAAGCTGGAAAAGCCGGGGGTGTCTGCCACATAGGTATTTTCTTCCAGGCAGTATAGCTGCACATGTCGGGTGGTGTGTCGCCCTCTACCCAGTTTTTCCGAAACCGCGCCGGTAGCCAGGGCAAGAGACGGGCAAAGCGCATTGAGCATACTGCTCTTTCCTACACCGGTATTGCCGGTAAAGGCTGTCAGCTTTCCCCGGATCAAGCTGCGTAATTCTTCAACACCCTCTCCGGTTTCGGCACTTGCCCGAATGACCGGGAAACCGGCATTTTGGTAAATCGTCAGCAGATCTATCGCCGGGTCTAAATCGCATTTGTTGATACACAAATACACCGGGACTTCCTGATCGCCGGCAATTGCCGCCACTCGGTCGATGAGAAAAGGCTCGGTTACCGGGTTTACATTGGCGGCAAATACAACCAAGGCATCCACATTGGCAACCGCCGGGCGGATAAACCGGTTTTTTCTGGGCAAGATTTTTTCTATCATTCCTTTGCCCTTCTCCACCGTAATTTCCGCCATATCTCCGGTCAAGGGACTTTCGCCGGCGCGGCGCAAGCTGCCCCTTCCCCGGCAGGTGATGACGCCGCCGGGGGTTTGCACATCATAAAAGCCACTTAGAGAGCGGATGATCCGCCCTGATCGTTTACCTGTCATTTAGGAAAATTTCTCCTCCACAGTCCAACCTTCGGCATCATCAATGATGACCTCATACACCACAACACCGGTGCCGATTTGACCTTTGAGTACAATATCCTTCGTGCCCTTGGGGACATCCGCATTGTACACTTCCTTCTGCCCGACGCGAATCACGACATTGCACGCATCATTGTCAGCGCTACCCCGCAGGGAAATTGGAACATCCCTGGGTGTCTGCGTTGTTTCTGTCGATCCCAGAGAAACCACAACGGTCAACGTTGTGGAGACATCCACCTCATCTCCAACTTTAAGGGTTTTATTTCCGGATTTCAACGCGATTACCGTATCCTTTGTTTTGGTGCTTTCTACAGTCTCAATTTCATAATTTTTGATGCCGTCGCTCTTGAGAATGCTTACCGCGCTGTCCACAGAAAGGTTCAAGACATTCCGAATCTCGACCATTTGCGGTCCCTGGCTAATATAAATTTTTACGGTCTGACCGGTGCTTAAGGACTCGCCGGCTTCCGGCTCTGTGCGAACCACTTCGCCTACCGCAACCTTGGAGTCATAGACCGGCTCTTCCACGATTTCCAGATCCAGCTCCTGGCTTTTCAGGATCTTAATGGCGCTGTCCTTTTTATCACCGGTAACATCCGGCATTACGGAGGTTTTGTACTCCATGCCCAGGCTTACATACAGAATAACCTCCTGACCGGTAGTCAGCTCTGCCTCTGCCTCCGGCTGGGTGCGGATAATGCTGCCCTCGGCAATGGTATCATCGTGGACGGTTTCTGCCCGCAGCTGCAGGTTCATACCCAGATTGTTCAGCGCCCGCTCCGCCTGAGAAAGCTCCCAATCCACCACATCCGGCATCAGCACAGCCTTGGGGGCTTCTCCAAGACTGACTGTTACTAAAACCGTACCGCCTTTGGACACTTGTTTGCCGGCAACCGGGTTCTGCTGGATGATCTGTCCGGCAGGATAGGTGTCGTCATAGACCTCGTTTTTCACTTCTACCGTAAAGTCCGGATATTCCTCCAGCTGCGCGTATACCTGACCGATCAGTCGGGGAACTTCCACCAGCTTCGGCTTGCCACCGCCCAGCAAGACAACCAGGAAAATCACGATGGCGATCACCAAAACAGCCGAGCAGGCAATTACCGCTACGGTTGTCATATTGTTGCGTCGCTCATCCCGTTTCTCCGCCTCCCGGCGATGGGAGGTCTGGGGTCTGTTCCGAGCGCTATCCGGACGGCGCTGCGCCGTAGCTTCCCCGGTTTTCTTCCGCACCACCTTCTCCGCGGTACTTACAGGCTCCTGCGTCAAAACCAGGGGCGGCTTATTGATCTTAATGATCTCATCCAGAGGCGGCACATTGTAATCGAATAAAATTCCCGGGTCCTTTCGGAACTCATCCATATCTGCCAGCATCTGGGTCGCGGAAATATAGCGGCTCTCCGGCTCCTGTGCCATTGCGTGCATAATGATCTGCTCCAAGCCGCCGGGAATGTTGGGGTTCAGGGTAGAAGGCATCGGCGCGCCGCCGTTAATGTGCTGAATGGCAACCGCAACGGGAGATTCTCCGTCATAGGGCGGTCTGCCGCTCATCATTTCATACATCACGACGCCCAAAGAATAGATATCCGAACGGCTGTCTACTCTGCCGCCCTTTGCCTGCTCGGGAGAAATATAGTGAACCGAGCCAAGCGCCTCTTTTGTCAGAGTATTGCCCTTGGACATCATCCGGGCGATACCAAAGTCGGTTACCTTTACAGAGCCGTTTTTCAGAACCATCACATTGTGGGGTTTGATATCCCGGTGTACGATTCCCCGGCCGTGAGCGTGTTCCAGCGCCTTTGCGATCTGAATGGCAAAGTGCAGTGTCTCCTTCCAATTGAGGACGCCCTTTTTCTCCATATACTGCTTCAGGGTAATGCCGTCAATCAGCTCCATGACAATATAGTCGGTCATAATCGAGGTGGAAACATCATAAACCGCCACAATATTCGGATGGCTCAGCTGGGCGACCGCCTGACTTTCTGAGTGAAAACGACGGCGGAACTCCTCATCCTCCAGGTAATCGTCCTTGAGAATCTTAATGGCAACCAGACGATTGAGCTTGTGGCACCGGGCTTTGTAAACAACGGCCATACCGCCCACACCCAGTACCTCCAATATTTCATATCGGTTGTCCAGCAACCGACCTATGTATTTATCCATAATACAGATACTCCTTTCCTGACAATGTTAAATCTGCACCAATACGCAGGTAACATTGTCCGGCGCACCGCGATTTTTGGCGATTTCCAGAAGGCGATCACAGCCGCTTTGCTTGGTGGGGCCGTGAACAATTTCAAACAGAATCTCCTGCTCGTCCACCAAATTTGACAGACCGTCCGAGCAAAGAAGCAGACATTCTTCCTTTTCCAGACTGCGGTGGAAAATATCGCACTCCACCACCGACTCGGTGCCAATGGCTCGGGTAATCAGGTTTTTTCCGGGATAGCAGCGAGCCTGCTCCGGGGACAGCTCCTTCCGGGCAATCATCATCTGCACCAGCGAATGGTCCACCGTCAGCTGGCGGACACCCTCCGGCTTAACGCTATAGGCACGACTATCGCCGATATTTACAATCGTAGCATATTTTCCGCTGATCAGCGCCGCTACCAGTGTTGTTCCCATACCGGCAAATTCATCAAATTGCTGCGCTTGGTCATACACAGTAAAATTGGCAAGCTTCACTGCATTTTTCAGCATCTGGTCTGACTTTTCCAAATCCATTCCGGATACCCAGGTGCGTTTGACTTCCTGTACAAACACATCCACCGCCAAGGTGCTGGCCACATTGCCGGACTTGGCACCGCCCATACCGTCGCAAACCACACATAACAAGGTGTTGCGATCCAGCTTTTCCAGCTGGAAGGTATCCTGATTTTGGGTTCGGGTACAGCCAGGGTCGGTTATACCCCAATATCGCATATCGCCTCACTCCTTTTCAAGAGGTCAGATTACCCATTTTGCCGGGTATATTTTCTGCGGAGCTGTCCGCAGGATGCATCAATATCACTGCCCAGGGTTCTGCGCACCGTGGCAGGAACACCGCCGGCTTCCAAAAGCTCCTGGAATTTTTGCACCGCCTGCCGGGTGCTGGGCTTCAAAGGGCTTTCCTCCACGTGATTAAGGGGAATTAAATTCATATGGGCAGGCAGACCCTTTAACCGCTTCAGCAGTATTCGGGCAGCCTCCGGGGTGTCGTTGACACCACCGATCATCGCATACTCAAAGGATATCCGCCGTCCGGTTTTTTCATAGTAGCGGCGGCAGGCATCCAAAAGCTCCTCCGTAGGATATGCCTTGTTCACCGGCATAATGGTATCCCGGATCGCATCGGTAGGCGCGTGGAGAGAAACAGACAAGGTCAGCTGCAGCTTCTTTTCTGCCAGCCGGTCAATTCCCGGAACGATTCCGCAAGTGGACAAGCTGATATGCCGCATGGAAATATTCATTCCGTCCTTGCTGTTCACCAGCTCCAGAAAACGCATCACATTTTCAAAATTATCCAGCGGCTCCCCAATGCCCATCAGCACAATATGGGAAACGGGCAATCCGGAGTCCACCTGGGTGAACAGTACCTGGTCCAACATCTCAAAGGGTTCCAGTTTTCGCACCAAGCCGCCCAAGGTGGAGGCGCAGAAGGCGTAGCCCATACGGCAGCCGACTTCTGTGGAAATGCATACAGTGTTGCCATAGTGATACCGCATCAAAACCGTTTCCACGCAGTTGCCGTCGGAAAGCTCCCACAGGTATTTGATTGTTCCGTCCTTTTCCGACTGCTGCTTGCGTAGCACTTTGGGGATACACAAGGGATATCGCTCTGTTAAGGTATCCCGCAGACTTTTCGGCAGATTGGACATTTCCTCATAGCTGCCCACGCCTTTGTGCAGCCAGGTGTAGACCTGTTTTGCCCGGAAGGCAGGCTGCCCCCAATCCTTTAAGATCTGAGACAAATCCTCTAATGTCTTAGATTTGATATGTTCGTTCATTGTTTTCTCCGCAGACGGCAAATAAAGAAGCCGTCTGTGTCATATTCTCCCGGCACCAATGTCAAATAACCGGTTGTGTTTTCCGGGAAATTGTTGGGTAGATCCAGTTTTTCCAAGGAAAAGTCCGGATTATTTTTCAAAAACTTCTCAACAACGCCCTCGTTTTCCCGGCGTACCAAGGTACAGGTGGAGTACAGCAGTATACCGCCGGGCTTTACATAGCGGGCCTGATTGGCAAGGATTTCCAGCTGCAGCTTGGGAAGCTCGGTCATGGTATCCGGGTCTTTATAACGGATGTCCGGCTTCTTTCGGATAATGCCATAGCCGGAGCAAGGCACATCCGCAAGCACTGCGTCCATCTCCCCTACCCACTGGGGGCAGAAAAGGGAGGCGTCCTGCAGCTGCGGCTTTATATTGGCAAAGCCTAGACGTTGTGCGCCGCTGGCAATCAGGTTTACCTTGTGGGGGTGAATATCGCAGGAAATAATCTGTCCTGCTCCCTGAACGGCAGCGGCAAAGCTTTTTCCTCCGGGGGCAGCGCAGCAGTCCAAAACCTTCATACCGGGCTGGATCTGGGCGCACAAAACGCTCAATTTTGCTGCCGCATCCTGCACATAGAATTTTCCCTGCTGAAAACCGGGTAAATTCTCTATATTTCCGGTACCGGAGAGCATCAGACAGTCCGGCATCCAGGGGTGTGGCGTAACCGCCACGCCTTGCTCTGTCAGTTCCTGTGTTAAGGCAGCGGTATCGGTGATCTGTGTGTTCACCTGAACCGTCATAGGCACCGGGGCATTGTTGGCCCGGAGCATCGGCTCTACCCGTTCCTTGCCTACATAGGCAGTAAATAAGTCAATCAATCCTTGGGGATGACTGTATTTGTCCTGCAAAGTTTCCGGCTCTTGCAAAGTGCCTTTCGTCCGCTGGGCATTGCGCAGGACCGCATTGACAAGACCCGGCGCGGAATGTACTTTAGCGCAGACAGCTTTTGCCTGGCGCACCGCTTCATTCACCGCCGCAGATCCAGGAATTTTGTTCATTTCATAAATCTGGTATAGTCCCAGATGCAGAATATCCCGGACTGCCGGGTGCAGATCCTTCAGCTTGCCTGTCAGCAGCTGCTTCAGATAAAAGTCCAGCTTGAACCGGTTTTGCAAAACACCGTAGCACAGTCGGGCGGCAAAGGCCGCCTCCCGGGCATCTAGCTTTGCGTGTCGACAGTAGTCTTTTAAGACACCGTTTGCCCACGCTCCATCTCTGCGGCAGGCAAGAAGCACCTGCAGCGCTGTATCTCTGCCGCTCATAAGACGCCTTCTAACGGGTGTCCCCGGAAATAATCCGGCGCAGGCATCCGCTTGCCGCCTTCTGCCTGCAAGATCCGGATTTCCACACCGCCGCTTCCGCAGGCAATTTGCAGACCCGTTTTGCTCAAGCCCAGAATCGTTCCCGGCTCTGCCTGGGGTGTGTTCTCCAGAATTCGGGTTTCATAAATCTTAAAACACTTGCCCTGGATCTGGGCAGTTGCCACCGGCCAGGGATTCATTCCCCGGACGTGGTTATGCACCTGCTGGGCAGTTTGGGAAAAATCAATGGGGCTCATTGCTTTGCTGAGCATCGGCGCATAGGTAACCTGACTGCAATCCTGCGCCGTAGCCGTAACGGTATTGTTTTGGATATTGGTCAGGGTTTCGCTTAACAGGTCTGCGCCCAGCATTGCCAGCCGGTCTAACAGCTCCCCTGCCGTTTCATCAGGACCGATGGGTGTTTTGGAAATATCGATGATATCGCCGGCATCCATTTCCCGGCACAAATACATTGCCGTTACGCCGGTTTCCTCCAAACCGTCCAGCACCGCCCACTGATAAGGCGCAGAGCCGCGGTAGCAGGGCAGCACGCTGGCGTGGATGTTGATGCAGCCGTTGGAGGGGATATCCAGCACCGTCTGGGGCAAGATCCGTCCGTAGGCTACCACCGCCACCACATCCGGCTGCAAAAGCCGAAGCTGGCTCACTGTTTCCTCCTCCCGGAAGCTCTCCGGCTGGTAAACGGGAATTTGGTTTTCCAGCGCCACTTCCTTCACAGGAGAAAAGCACAGCTTCATTCCCCGGTTTTTCGGTCTGTCCGGCTGGGTATAGACGCCCACCACATCAAAACCGTCGGCAATGATTTTTTTAAGACAGGTCGCCGCAATATCCGGCGTACCCATAAACACAACACGCATACAATCAGTCCTCGAAATCCAATTCCTCTTCGGTTAAGAATCGCTCCATAATCTGGGTATACAAAATGCCGTCCAGATGGTCCAGCTCATGGCAGAAGCAACGGGCGATCAGCTCCTCTCCCTCTGCCTCGTACCAATTTCCAAACCGATCCTGCGCCCGGACCTTGGCATAATAAGGCCGCTTGACCAGACCGTATTTTCCCGGTACGCTCAGGCAGCCCTCCGGGCCTTCCTGCTCGCCGCTTGTTTCCACCAAGGTTGGATTGACCAGCTCCAGAATCTCTTCGCCGGTGTCTACCAGCACCACCCGGCGCAAAATACCCACCTGGGGCGCTGCCAGACCGACACCGCCGGACTGGATCAGCGTTTGGCGCATATCATCCAGTAGTATATGCAGTCTTGTATCAAAATTTACAACCTCCTTGCAGGTTTTATGCAAGGCAGGCTCTGCATCGGTTAAAATTTTACGCAGTCCCATAAAATATCCTCTCTAGTAGCCGTTTACATCCACAAATGCAGACACACCCCGGTTTTCCCGGTCTTGAGAAAACTGCCGCAGCAGATAGCAAAGCAAACTGCGCAGGGTTCTGTCCATCCGGCAGCGCAGGGTCAGATTGTAACGGTAGTTATAATTAATTTTCGGCACCGGACAAGGGGCAGGACCCAAAACGGTGCATTGTGTTTGGCTGTAGTCCGGCTGGGTCAAGCAATGGCGCAGACTGTCCCGGAACTTTGCAGCGCCTCGCAGCACTCTGCTCTCTTCCAGACCGGTGAAGGTTACTGTTGCGTAATCGCCGAAGGGTGGAGCTTGCTGCGCCTGGCGCAGGCGGATCTCCAGGTCATAAAAGCTGTCATAATCCTGCTTTGCCGCCAAAGTGATCACCGGATGCTCCGGACACAGGGTCTGAATCATCGCTCTTCCCTCTGCCTCACCCCGTCCAGCCCTGCCGATCACCTGGGTAAGCATATTGAAGGTGTTTTCCGCCGCCCGGTATCCATCGGTATACAGGCTCAAATCCCCGTCCAGAACACCTACCAAGGTTACATTGGGCAAATTCAGTCCCTTTGCCACCATTTGCGTTCCCACCAGAACCGGAATATTCTCCCGGCTGAATTTGTCTAAAATCTGCTGGTGGGTGTTGGCGGCGCTGACGGTGTCCGTATCCATCCGCAAAACCGGCATATCCGCAAACAGGCTTTCCAGCTGCTGCTGCACCTTTTGGGTGCCGGTGCCAATGGGCTTTAACGGACCGCCGCACTGACAGCGCCGGGGCGCTTTTTGAGAATAGCCGCAATGGTGGCACATCAGCCGCTCATTGGCGCTATGGTAAGTAAGGCTGGCATTGCACCGGGGACATTCCGGCGCCTGACGGCAATCCACGCATACCAGCGCACGACTGTTGCCCCGGCGATTGAGAAACAAAATCGCCTGCTTGCCCGCCTGGTAGGTTTCCCCGATCGCATCAAGCAAGTCATAGCTCACCGACAGGTCGTTTCCTTTTTGCAGCTCCTGGCGCATATCCACGATCTCCACCCGGGGCAAAGCCTTGCCGTTATAACGACCCGGCAGCGAGTAAAGGGTGTGATCGCCTTTTTTTGCCCGGTACATCGTTTCCACCGAGGGGGTGGCAGAGCCAAACAGTACCAGCGCATTTTCCTTCAACCCGCGCCACAACGCCACTTCCCGGGCATCATAGCGAGGGGAATTTTCCGATTTATAAGAGTGCTCCTGCTCTTCATCCAGGATCAGCAGACCCAAATTGGCGCAAGGGGCGAACACCGCTGACCGGGTGCCCACAACCACCGCTGCCTCTCCTTGTCGGATGCGTTTCCATTGGTCATACCGCTCCGTACTGGGCAGGCTACTGTGGAGCACCGCAACCTTGTCCTGGAAATAGGCTGCCATAAGTCCCAGAAGCTGGGGAGTCAGGGCAATTTCCGGCACTAAAAGCACCGCCTGCTTTCCCTGATCCAAGCACTGGGAAATCAGCTGGATATACACGGCAGTCTTACCGGAACCGGTAACACCGTAAAGCAGCGCAGAGCCGGGCTTCGGGCGGGTCATTTGGGTAAGCAAACCGGCAAAAGCCTCCTTTTGACCGGGGGTCAGCATCAAAGGACCGGTGATCTCTGCCGGGGTAATTTCCCGGCAGCGCAGAACCGGCTTCTCGCTCAGCTCCAGATAACCCAACTGCACCAAACGCTTTACCGTTGCCGGGTTTGCGCCGGTGTAGTAGCAAACATCCTTCACCGCTGCGCTGCCGATGGCGCACAGAAGCTCCAGAACCGAGCGCTGCATCAGCGCTGATTTGGGGCGTTTCCTGGCATAGTCCATTGCCTCCTCCGGAGAGGCAGCCAAGGTAACGATGGTTTCTGACTTATCTGTTGCCCGGCGCAGAAACGCCGTGTCGGTTTCTACCCACTTTTTCGAAAGCAGATAACGCATCGCCTTTTCAAATTCTTCTTCCGAGGGAGCGGCTTTTCGCAAGGCTTGTCCGTCCGCCTGACCGCCGCTGTCTGAAAGGATTTGCAGCAAATCCCCGGCAACCGGGTTTCGCAGCTTCTTTTCCTGCCAGGAGCGGTCCTGGGTCAAGCGGTAGGTTTGCTTGGTTTGAAACCACAAGCCTGCCGGCAGGATAGTCCGGGCAGCATCATAAAAGGTGCAGAAATACCGCTCCCGCAAAAACTCTGCCATACGCAGCTGAAAGCTTGATAGCATCGGACTTTCGTCCAGACAGGCAAGCACCGGCTTCAACCCCTGACTGTCCCCCTCTTCTACCGAAAGGACGATGCCCTGGGTAACCCGGTTGCTTCTGCCGAAGCCTACCTGCACACGCATACCGCTCTGCAGGGTCATTTCCTCCGGCAAAAAGTAAGAATAGGGCTTGTCAATAGCGAAAGTTGCCGCAGCTACAGCAATTTTTGCGATCATAAAGCCCCCTCCTTACCGATTATTTCTGATACTCTTCCTTTAAGCTTGCGCTGAGCTTGCCTTCAGCAACCTCGCCGATGGCCATAGTTACCGGTTTTTCCGGCAGCTCCTGCTGAAGCTCCTCAGCCTCAGCGGCAATTTCTCTTGCCCGGTGCGCCACCACATTTACCAGAAGGTAGCGGCTCTGGACGTTTTTCAGCAAATCTGCTACAGGGGGGTAAAGCATATTTCATTTCCTCCGTTATTTTTCATTGAGAATGATATTTAATATTTTATCGGCGCAGGTTTTCACCTGGTCATTGATAACAACATAATGGTACTGCTTGCTTTGTTCCACTTCCCATTTCACCCGGTCCAAACGGACACGGACTTGTGCTTCGTCGGTATCGCCCCGGCTGCGCAAGCGCCGCTCCAATTCTTCTAAGGAAGGGGGCGCAATAAAAATCAACGTGGCGTCCGGCCGCTTCTTTTGCACCTGAAAAGCACCGTTGGGGTCGATATCCAACAGAACATCCCCTTGCTGCAGTTTTTCTTCCAACTGTGCCTTAGGTGTTCCGTAATAGTTCTTCATATGGTTGTCATATTCCAGAAACGCGTCCTGAGCGATCATTTCCTCAAAGCGCTCCTTGGTTACGAAGTAATAATTCACACCGTCCTGCTCCCCCGGACGGGGAGCCCGGGTCGTGGCAGACACGGAAAAGCAAATATTTCCGTGTTCCTGCATAACACGGGATAAAACCGTACTTTTTCCAACGCCGGAAGCACCGGAAATCACAAAAAGTCTTCCTTTGCTCATTCCTCGTCCTCCTGCTGGGTTATTTCACTGCCTTCCATACGCGCACCCAGCATCTGGGGCGATAACGCGGATAAGATCACGTGGTCGGTGTCCATCAAAATAACCGATTTGGTTTTTCTGCCGTAGGATGCGTCCACCAGCATTCCCCGTTCCCGGGCTTCCTGCACGACCCGTTTAATGGGCGCAGAGTCCGGGTCCACCACCGCAAGAATACGGCCGGCGGCAACCAAACTTCCAAAACCAATGTTGATAAGCTTCATCGTTTCCTCACTCTATGTTCTGGGTCTGTTCCCGAATCTTTTCCAGCTCTGCCTTGATTTCCACCACGATCCGGGCAAGACGGACATCCGTGCATTTCGAGCCGATGGTGTTGGCCTCCCGGTTCATTTCCTGCAGCAGGAAATCCAGCTTTCTGCCAACCGCGCCGCCACCGGTAAGCATCGTGTTCATCTGCTCCAGATGGCTGCGCAGGCGAACAGTCTCTTCATCCACCGCAACCTTATCGGCAAAAATAGCGGTCTCGGCGAGGATTCGATTTTCCTCAATAGCTGTGTTAGCCAAAACCTCTTTCATCTTCGCCTCCAGCCGGGCGCGATAGTCCGAAACCGTCTGAGCATTGCCTTCTTCAATTTGGCCTACATACCCCAGAATGGTTTCACCACGGCTGCGTAAATCCCGGTCCAGAGCCTGTCCCTCTGCGCGGCGCATAGCATCATAGCTTTCCAGCGCCTTTGCCACCACACTCAGCAGGTCCTGCTGCAGCTGCGCCTCGTCTACCTCCGGCTTTTCGATAGTAAAAATCTCCGGAAGCCGGGAAAGAGCGGAAGCGCTGATGTCGTCGGATACACCAAATCGTTCCACCATTTGGTTCATTGCTGCAAGGTAGCCCTGCAGAACCGTCTCGTTCAGGCTGACCGTTATCTCCTCGCCGCCTTCACTGTGCACCGAAATAAAAACATCCACCTTACCCCGGGACACAGACTGCTTGACCGCCTGCTTGACACTGTCCTCAGCAAAGGACAGCAGTCTGGGCAGACGCACAGAACAATCCAGATAGCGGTTATTGACAGAGCGCAGCTCCACAGTAAATTCTCTTCCGTTTATGGTTTCCACCGCCCGGCCATAACCGGTCATACTTTTAATCAAGGTCATTATCCCCTTTATCTATAGGTTTTTTCCAAAGCCCGTAATGGTATAAGCAACTTTTTCTTTCCATAAAACTGCAGGAACAAGTCCCAAAAGGAAGGATATCCAACCGCCGAAAACACCGATCTTTGCTGCAGCTTCCCAAAAACTGTATCCTAGTAACAGCAGAATGACCGGCATCAGGCACAGCAGCAAATTATAAAGCAAGCCTGCATTTTTCCGGATGGCAACCACCTGACCCGGCTTTGCGCCGATGGGGTTTTTTGCCCGGATCGCTGCCGGTTTTTTGCAACCGGCGCAGTCTTGACATCCCTGCAGACAGGAAATATCTATCGGAAGAACCAGCGCTGTTTCGTCATCGTAACACTTTTGTACTCTGACGAGACGCTCCAAAAAATCATCCTTTCCGCAAGGTAGCGGTTACATCATAAATACCTACCGCACCAACTGACTCCTGAGAAATGGCAATATCGGCACGAACCGTGGCGGTTCCCACCTGTTCGTTGGACAAGTCAACCGTAACGGTGATATCCGAGGCGGTGATCTTCTGTATCTTGGACTTCGGTCCGCGAATCTGGATCTCCAGACGCTGGGTGATCAGATCCGCTGTCAGTCCCTGAGGAACATTGATCGCGTTGATTTTGGTTACGGTCAGAACCTTTGTGCTCAGCTCCGGGAAGCGGATCTCCACGGTAGCCTCCTGCACACCGGTTTCGTTGGTAACACCCTCCGGCAGCTTAATGGGGAAGGTCAACGTTTGATCTCCGGAGATTTCAGCCAGGTTTACGGTTGCAAGCTCCAGCTTATCCAAATTTTTCAGCAGAGATGTGCTTCCGGAAACCCGAATGGAGCTGGGAGAAATGGTAATCTCGCTGGTTTTATCATTGGCGCCGCCGCCGTTGACAACAGAGACCACCAAATCAATTTCCTTAACACGCAGAATTTTGAGGGTCAGGGTAACTGCATCTGTGTCGGCAGTAACCAAGGCTGCATCCACCGGCTCACCGGCTGCATCGCACAAGGTAAACCGGAATTCCTCACTGATGCTCTCCGTCCGGTTGGTCATATCCACATCGATACGGGCCATTGTGATCCGGTCAATTGCGGATTTGGGTCCAGAAATTGTAATATCCTCAAAATCCAGTTCCTTATTCTCCTTATCCGCCATATAATCCTCGGAAAGCGTGCCGACATATTGGATGGCAACCGGGACTTCCTTGGTGATGCGCTGTTCCACCGTAATGGTAATACTGCCGGGGTCGCGGCTTAAAACCGTAATGGCATTATTGGGAACATCTCCCGGGAACGTAGGTGTAAGGGGCAACGTATGAGTGCCCGGCTCACCGATCCGGGAAACATCTGCGGAAACGGTAATGTTGGAGCTGTTGAGCTTATTTAAATCCGTACGGTTTCCCTCCAGGTGCAAGGACACGGTGGGAAATTCCGTTGTGGTGATCATAAAGCCCCGTTCCTGCAGGACCACCTCACTTTGGATCGTAACCGGGATGTTATGATAGTTTTTATCAGAATTGGGGCTGACCACGGTAACCACATACAGCCACAAAGCAACCGCAATACCGACTGATATCAGGATGGAAGGTAATTTATTTTTCATTGTTCTTACCTCCCTTTTCTTTTTTCTGCAGCTTTTGGCGCAGCTTCAACACGAGATTTTCCTCCTGCTGCTGAGGCGTTTCCGGACACAGCTCATTGCGGAGCAGCTTTTCCAAGGTCTGAGGCGCGAGGTGGCGTTTCAGAACCCCGTCAACCGCCACAGAAATCGCGCCGTTTTCCTCAGAAACCACCACAACCACAGCATCCGACACTTCACTCATACCGACAGCTGCCCGGTGGCGTGTGCCCAAATCTGCGCTGATGCGGCGGCTTTCAGAAAGAGGCAGCACGCAGCCGGCAGCCAGAATACGACCGTCCCGGATGACCATTGCGCCATCATGCAAGGACGCCTTGGGGAAGAACACATTTCTTATCAGCTGTTCGGAAACATTACCGTTGATCACTGTACCGGTCTTGATATGCTCATCCAAACGGCTGTGCCGGGCAAACACGATCAATGCGCCTACCTTTTCCCGACCCATAATCTCACAGGCTTTCACGGTGTGTGTGATGATGGGAATCATTTCCTGCTCCGGACGCTCCAGACCAAGGAAGTTTTTGAATTTGATGTGGCTCACGTGGTCCAGCATCCGGCGAAGCTCCGGCTGGAACAGCACCACAACAGCAACAAGACCAACAGCCAAAAGCTGACTGAGAATGAAGTTCAGCGTATGCAGCTGCAAAATTTCTGTCAGCCAGGAAATGACGATTACCGCCAAAACGATCCAGGCGATCCGGCTCGTTCCCGTGGAACGGAAAATGGGCAGCAATTTATAAATCAAGAACGCCACGATCAAAATATCCAGAATGTCCGTAAACTGCACGCCGGGCAGTTGTTCCAGCAAAGAATGCAGATAACTCATAGCAGGCGGAACCTCCGTTTCTCTAATGCTTTTTTGCACTTGGCAATACTAGCCTATTATCTGTTCTATTATAGCGGATTTGAGCCTGTATAGCAATAGTTATTCAAAAAATTTTTGTTCACCGGATAATTTTTCCAAGCGCCCTGCACAGCTGCTGAACCTGACCCGGCGCGCAGTCATAGCCAAAGCTGACGCGCACCGTACCGGTATCCTCCGTGCCGGCGCTTTGATGCGCCAGCGGGGCGCAGTGCAGACCGGCTCGAACCGCAATATTCTGCCGGGCAAGCGCATCTGCCACATCCTCACAATCCATATCCGCCACGAAGCTTACCGTACCGGACTGGTGGTCTCCGGAAAACACCCGCAGACCGAATTTCTTCAATTCCCCGGCGCAATAGGCAGCCTGTTTTCTTTCTGCCTGGAAAATCCGGTCAATCCCGGTTCGCTGCAGGTAGGAAAGTCCTGCTTCCAGACCGGCAATGCCTGGCACATTTACCGTACCGGCTTCCAATCTGTCCGGCAGAAAATCCGGCATTTCCTGTAAAAGAGAGCTACTGCCGGTACCACCGCACACAAGAGGTCTTGTGTTTCCGGAGCAAAGCAACAACCCCGTCCCCTGAGGACCCAAAAGTCCCTTGTGTCCGGGCATTGCAATGAAATCTGCGCCCCATTTTTTGAGGGATACCGGCATTGCACCGGCGCTTTGCGCCGCATCCACAATAAACGGCACTTCATACCGGTGGCACAGCGCCGCCATTTGCTCTACTGGCAAAATATAGCCAAATACATTGGAGCAGTGGGTAAAAATTGCTGCCTTGGGGCGTTTTTGCAGCGCTTTTTCCCAGCTTTCCAGCAGTTCCTCCCAATCAAAGAGCTTTCGCCCTGCCACCAGCACCTTATTGCCCCGGTTGTGCAGAGGCCGGGTTACCGCATTATGCTCAAAGCCGGTGATGAGCACCAAATCCCCCGGCTGTATCAAGGAGTGTATGGCAATATTCAAACCCTGTGTACAATTGGGGGTAAAAACCACCTGTTCCGGCAAGCAGTCAAACAGCTCCGCGGCTCTTTGGCGACAGGCAAAGACCGTTTTTGCCGCCGCCATCGCAGCCTTGTAGCCGCCTCTTCCCGGGTTTGCGCAGGTGAACATCGCCCTGCGCACCGCATCTGCTACGCAAAGAGGCTTGTGAAAGGAAGTCGCACCATTGTCTAAATAAATCATAGGCGCAGCTCCTCAAACCTGCCTTCTTCGTTAAGTGTATAAATTTTTCGGAACGGTATCTCCCTCTGCCGCAGCAGCTCTGCGCATTGGTCGGCATCCGTGTAAGAGACCCGCAAGCTATATCCACAGCCCTGTTTCTCCATCCAGCGAGGTGTTCGCTGGATCCGGCAGCCGATACCAAAGCGCTGTAAAAGCTGCTCTGCCCGCTGCGCCGGAGTTACCGAGCGAAAGGTGATCAGACAATATTTCATAGTAAACCCTCCCGGGCTAATGTATGCCCGGGAGGGTCTGTTTGTGTCGACTTATTCTTCTAAAAGACATACCGCGTGGCAAGCCATTCCTTCTAAGCTTCCGGTGAAACCCAATTGCTCCTCCGTAGTCGCTTTTACATTGACCCGGTCCGGCGAGATGCCCAGCCGGGCGGCAATGTTTTCCCGCATTTGGGGAATGTGATCCTTCAGCTTCGGTTTTTGGGCGATCATGGTTACATCCACATTGCTGATCCGGTAGCCGGCTGCCGCAACCTTTTGACCAACGATCGCCAAAAGCTCGCCGGAATCTGCGCCTTTATATGCCGGGTCTGTGTCTGGAAAGTGCTTGCCAATATCCCCCAAACCTGCTGCGCCCAAAAGAGCATCCGACACTGCGTGGAGCAAAACGTCTGCGTCAGAGTGTCCCAAAAGTCCTTTTTCATAAGGGATCTGCACGCCGCCTAAAATCAGCGGACGCTCCGCAACTAAGCGGTGTACATCGTAACCGTGGCCTATTCGCATTGTGTTTCCTCCAATAAAAGCCGGGCAATTTGTAAATCCAAAGGTGTGGTAACCTTAATGTTGCGCTCATCGCCCTGAACAATTTTTACAGACATTCCCAAAATTTCCACAGCAGAGCAGTCATCCGTGATCTCTGCGCCGGTGTCTCTTGCCTTCTTTAATGCGGCATTTAACAGATCGATATCAAAGACCTGGGGGGTCTGCACTGCCTGCAGGCGCTTTCTGTCCGGTGTTGCCGTAACGACACCGCCGGTAACCACCTTTACCGTATCTTTGACAGGAATTGCCGGCGCTGCTGCGCCATAGGTGTTGGCTGCCCGGACCGTCCGGTCAATCGCCTCATAGGATACCAGGGGTCTTGCGCCGTCCTGCACTGCCACCAGGCGGACATTGTTCGACAATGCGTTGATGCCTGCCTGGACAGACTGGGGTCTGTCTGAACCGCCTACAACCACACCGCGCACCTTTTCAAAGCCGGCGCACAGGTCCATAATCGGCTGGAGCAAATCCTGCCGGGTTACCACAATGATCTCCCGGATGGCATCACATTGGTTGAAGGCACGCACTGTATGGACAATCACAGGATCATCACCCAACGGCGCCATTATCTTATCAATTCCGCCCATACGGGAGGCGTTTCCTGCCGCCACGATCACTGCGCCACAGCACTTAAGAGGCAGAGCCTTCCGCATATTCCTGGTCAGTACTTTAATTTTCATTCTCACAGCTCCATAATTTGTTTTTTGAAGCTTTTTCCCCGCTCCATAAAGTTTTTGAATTGGTCAAAGGCTGCGCTGGCAGGACTCATCAGAACCACATCTCCGTCTTTTGCTGCCGCAGCGCTCTTGCTGACTGCATCCGCAAAATCTCTGCACATCACAATTTCCGGATCACCGGGGGTATATCCGGTTGCATTTTCCACTGCCTGACGGATTTGTTCGGCAGTTGCGCCGTTTAAGAATACCGCCTTGGTATGCCTGCAAATTTCCGGACCCAGCACATCATAAGGAATGTGCTTGTCATAGCCGCCGGCAATTAACAAGACTTTTTCCGGGAAGCTGCGCAGACCGGCAATGGTACGGCTGGGAGAGGAGGCGATGGAATCGTTATAGTATCGGACACCGTCTTTCACTCTGACCAATTCGATCCGATGCTCCACGCCGCCAAAGGTTTTGGCAACCTTTCGGACAATTTCATCCGGCACAAGACCTTCCACTGCCAAAATTGCCGCCATATAATTTTCCACATTATGTTCTCCGGGGAGCAAAATATCCTGCTTGCGCAGCACCTTCACGCCGTCCCGGCAGAGCCACTCCCCTACCAGGCATATACCGTTGTCTGTCTTGCCTAAACGACTGAAATACCGGGTGATACCGTTTCCGATAAATTCGGCGGTAAGGGCATTGTCGGCATTGAGAATCAGCCGCTCCCCTGCTTTTTGGAACCGGAAAATGTTGGTTTTTGCCTGCACATATTCCGCCATATCCTTATGGACATCCAAATGGTTGGGCGCTAGATTGGTTACAACGGCAACATTTGCGCTGTGGGTCATATCCATCAGTTGGAAAGAGCTTAGCTCCACAACCGCAAAATCTTCTTCTTTTATTTGGTTGCAAATTGGGAGCAGGGGAGTTCCGATATTACCGCCCAGCCAAACGGTTTTTCCCGCAGCCTTCAGCATTTCGGAAATCAAGGTCGTGGTGGTGGTTTTGCCATCTGAGCCGGTTACCCCAATGATTTTACAGGGGCAAAGGGCAAAAAATACTTCCATTTCGCTGGTGATTTGAGCGCCCTTTTTCCGAAGGGCTTCCAGCGCCGGGTTTGCCGGGTGCATACCGGGTGTGCGGAACACGATCTGGGCGGATAAATCATCCAGATAGCCCTCGCCCAGGCGAAGCTTGCAGCCTAACTGCTCCAGCTCTAACACCTCTGCATCCAGCCTATCACGGGGTGTCCGGTCGCAACCGGTAACTGCGCAGCCATACTCCAATAGCAGCCGCACCAGAGGGCGGTTACTGACCCCAAGCCCCAAAACCGCAATATCCTTTCCCCGGAGGGAATTAAAATACTCATTAAATTTGGTTTTCATTACCAAACCTCCATAGGAAAGTCTTCTCCTATAGTATATCCTCTTATGAAAGATTTTGCAAGATATTTGACAATCCGTCCCGGTTGGAGTACAATAATTCTGCAACCAGGTTGGACAGCCGCGGCTGATACCCGAAAGGGTTCAGGTGAGGAAAGTCCGGGCTCCACAGGGTAAGGATAACGGGTAACACCCGCCGGGGGCGACCCTAGGACAAGTGCAACAGAGATATACCGCCTCGTATGTTCCTGTGTTTATTCACGAGAACCGACGAGGTAAGGATGAAAAGGTGGGGTAAGAGCCCACCCGGCCTATGGA
>JAZSRR010000069.1:0-4414 GCA_045538605.1 Faecousia sp. | reverse complement strand
AACACGCCTAACCCGCTTCGGGGATTTGACAACAACTTCTCTTACACCATTCACAACCTGCTCACCGAACAGAAAAAGCGCGGTACTGCCGTTATTTTCGTTGGCGAAGATTTGGACGTTCTTCTGGAGCTGTGCGACCGGATTTTGGTTATCGGCTCCGGAAAGGTTACCGGTCTGGTAGATGCCCGTACCGCAACCAAAGAGCAAATTGGTCTGCTGATGACCAAATCCGAAGCAATGGACACGGCAGAAGGAGGCGATAGCGATGGCGAATAATCAGAAAAAGCATACCGAACCGCTGCTGCATATTGCCAAGCGGGATTATATGCCCGGCTGGAAAGCCTGGCTGGTTCGGATCGGCGCTATTTTGCTGGGCTTCTTGGTTACCGGCATTTTGTCCTCCTTACTCACCGGCGCAACCATAGGTGAGAGCTATCAGATTATGTTTAAGGGCGTTTTCGGACGGCTTTTGGAAGGCAAAACCACCCTTTTGTGGCGGTTTTTGCAGCAGACGGCCATTTTGCTGTGCCTGGCGCTGGCGGTAACGCCGGCTTTCCGGATGCGGTTCTGGAACTGCGGCGCTGAAGGCCAGGCGCTGATGGGCGGCTTGGCGGCAATGGTCTGTATGATTGAATTGGGAGGCAAAGTTGCCTACCCGGTGCTGCTGCTGATCATCTTCGGCGCCAGTATTTTGGTGGGCGCAGTGTGGGGCTTGATCCCGGCGCTGTTTCAGGCCCAGTATAAAACCAATGAAACACTGTTTACTTTGATGATGAACTATGTGGCAACCCAGATCGTTGCCTACTATGTATACCTGAAGGGCGCAGGCTCCAATGTTATCAACCCGGTGAGCACCGGCAACTTGCCCACGATTTTCGGACAGAAATATGCCCTGAATATTCTCATTGTGGCGGTACTGATGGTGGCGATTTATATCTACCAGAAGTACAGCAAGCACGGCTACGAGATATCCGTGGTGGGCGAAAGCCAGAACACCGCCCGGTATGTGGGTATCAATGTAAAAAAGGTCATTATCCGCACCATGGCCATTTCCGGCGCGATCTGCGGCATTGCCGGTATGCTGATGGTGGCCGGCACGGACCACTCTATCAACACCAACACTATGGGCGGACAAGGCTTTACCGCCATTATGATTTCCTGGCTGGGCCAGTTTAATCCCTTTATTATGGCGCTGATGTCCGGTCTGGTTACCTTCCTGCAGTCCGGCGCTGCCAAGGTGGCAGATACCTTCTTCCTGAACAGCGCGTATGCGGATATTGTTTCCGGCGTTGTCATCTTATTCCTGGTGGGCTGCGAGTTCTTTGTGCAGTACACCGTTAAGTTCCGCAACACCAAGAAAGGGGGCAAAGCATAATGCAGATGTTTCTTGCTTTTCTCAGCAGCTCGATTCCTCTGGGCGTTCCGCTGCTTTATGGCTCTGTGGGTGAAATTGTTACAGAAAAATCCGGCCACCTGAACTTGGGTATTCCCGGCATTATGTATGTAGGCAGTATCAGCGGCGTTATTGGCGCGTTCTTCTATGAAATGGCTTGCGATGCCGCCGGTGTAGCCCTTGTGCCGGCACTGGCTATTTTGATCCCGCTGCTTTGCTCCATTATCGGCTCTGTGCTGATGGGCCTGATCTACAGCTTCCTCACCGTTACCTTGCGCGCCAACCAGAATGTTACCGGTCTGGCGCTGACCACCTTCGGTATTGGCATCGGTAACTTCTTCGGAAGCTCGTTGACTAAGCTGGCAAACAGCGACCTGCCCATCGTGGCGCTGACCCGTACCAGTAATATTTACCGGACGGCGCTTCCCTTTGCTGACGATTTGGGTTGGTTTGGACAGCTGTTTTTGTCCCACGATTTTCTCACCTATGGTTCTATTATCATTGCGCTGATTGTAGCCTTTGTGTTAAACCGTACCCGGGTCGGTCTAAACCTACGGGCAGTGGGTGAAAATCCCGCCCCCGCCGATGCCGCCGGCATCCATGTTACCCGGTATAAGTATCTGGCAACCTGCATTGGCAGCGCCATTGCCGGTCTGGGCGGATTGCAGTATGTGGTGGCCTTCACCAACGGTGTTTGGTCCAACAACGGCTTTGGCGACCGTGGCTGGATGGCAATTGCTCTGGTTATTTTCGCTTTGTGGAAGCCGGGAATGGCAATTTGGGGCTCGTTCCTGTTTGGCGCTTTGTGTAACGCCAACAACTATATCCGGGGCTTGGGTACAGCCACCCAGGAGTTGTTTAAGATGCTGCCCTATGTGGTAACGCTGCTGGTGCTGATTATTACCAGCATGCGCAAAAAGCGGGAGCATCAGCCGCCCCAGAGCTTGGGCCTTTCCTATTTCCGGGAAGACAGATAAAACATTGCGGACGGTTCTGTGCATTGACACAGAACCGCCCGTTTGCTATGATAAAAAAGGAGGGGATAGCCATGAAAAAACGAGATTATTTGTTCGTTATTTCGGCAGGATTTGTCCATTGTATAATGTTTTGGACGACTGGAACGCTGCCGGATTTTGTGCTTCCGGAGAATATGGAGATCTCTTTACTTTCGGCAACTATCCTGGTGGGGACAGCCGCTTGTGTGTTCTTTAACTTCTATAAGCTGCGTTCTGTGAAGCAACTGGTTTTTCGAATGGTTGTTTTGTATATAGGTAGCTTTCTATGCCTTGCGTTACTCGGAAGATTGGAGATAGCGCAAGCGTTGAGTGCGTGGGTGCCTTTAAGAGATATAGACGGGGAGAATTTTGCCGCGATGGCCGCTTTTTCTTTTTATACTGCGGCAGCACTATATGCCTGTGTGTTGAGTTTTGTTGTTTATTTAATTATCAAATTGTGTAAATGGGTGAAGCAACGCAGGTATGACACATAACACAGGAGACGGTTTTGTGTGAACCCACGAAACCGTCTTTTCTTTTTTGATAGGGAAAATTTTCCGAAAAAGGTGTTGACAAATAATGGGTGAGCATATATGATAGTAAAGAAGTTAGCGAAGGCTAATTGATTTTGTTGACGGGTAGTTAGCTTAGGCTAACCGCTCGGAGAAATCAGGTGAAGGTTATGAATTTGACAACTGCAGAGCTTGGTCAAGAGTACATTATTCAGGCCATTGAAACCGACGATACGGAAATGGTTTCCTTTCTATTTTCTCTTGGCTGCTACAGCGGCGAGCCGATTACGGTGATTTCCAGACGCAGAGGCGGCTGCACCGTGTCCATTAAGGATGGCCGCTACAACATCGACAATCAGCTGGCAGAGGCAATTGTGGTCGCCTGACCCGGTGCCAAAGGCCTGCTGATGGTCTTTTGCCTGGCAGTTAGCAATAGGTAACTAAAAGCAAGCGGGAGGAAAACAATGAGAATTGCATTTGCAGGAAACCCAAACAGCGGCAAAACAACCATGTACAATGCCCTGACCGGACGGAACGAAAAGGTGGGCAACTGGGCCGGTGTTACAGTGGACAAAAAAGAAGCGCTGATCCGGAAGGCTTACAGTCCGGAAACAGAGCTGGTGGCGGTGGATCTGCCCGGCGCCTACTCCATGTCCCCCTTTACATCGGAAGAGAGCATTACCAGCGCTTATGTAAAAAACGAAAAGCCGGATGTGATTGTGAACATCGTGGATGCTACCAACTTAAGCCGGAGCTTGTTCTTTACCACACAGCTTTTAGAGCTGGGTGTGCCCACGGTGGTGGCGCTGAATAAGGCGGACATCAACGAAAAGAAAAAGACGGAGATTAATGTGGATGCTTTGTCTGTCAAGCTGGGCTGCCCGGTGGTAGAGACTGTCTCTACTTCTGCCGAAGGCTTAAAGCAGGTGGTGGAGGCAGCGCTGGAGCAGGTGGGGAAAACCCAAGCTGCGCCCTTTAACCAGGGAAATGTTGACCTGACGGACAAAAAGGCAGTGGAGGCAGCGGATCGGAAACGGTTTGCCTTTGTTAACAAGCTGGTTTCCCAGGTGGAAACCCGCACCCAGTTTACCAAGGACCGGAACTTCCAGGATAAAATCGACGATGTGCTCACCAGTCCCTGGTTCGGTTTGCCGATTTTTGCGGTGGTAATGTTCCTGGTGTTCCAGATTTCCCAGGCTTGGGTTGGCCCCTGGATTGCCGAGGGTTATGAATTTGCAAATGGCACAACCGTTCCCGGCTTGGTTACCCTGATTGACTTATTTAAGGAATGGGTAGGCGGCGCATTGGAGGGTGGCAATGAATTTTTGGTTGCCCTGCTGACAGAAGGTATTATCGGTGGCTTCAGCGCAGTAGTTGGCTTCCTGCCGTTGGTTATGGTGATGTATTTCCTCATTGCGCTGCTGGAGGACTGTGGTTATATGGCCCGGGCGACGGTGGTTTTGGACCCCATTTTCAAGAAGGTAGGTCTTTCCGGTAAGTCGGTGATTCCTTTT
>JAZSRR010000046.1:0-8262 GCA_045538605.1 Faecousia sp. | reverse complement strand
TTGCCGCCGTCGATGAGGATGTCACCATCATCCAACAGAGGCAGGAGCGCATCAATGGTGGCATCCACAGCGGAGCCTGCTTTGATCATCATCATAATTTTGCGAGGCTTCTCGATATTAGCCACCAGCTCCTCCATAGAGTAGGTGCCGATGATGTTCTTGCCTGCACCGCGACCCTCTACGAAGTTCTTTACCTTTTCCGTGGTCCGGTTGTAGACAGCCACGGTAAAGCCCTTGGATTCCATATTCAGAACCAGGTTCTCACCCATAACTGCCAGACCAATTAGACCGATATCCGCTTTTTTCATACCTTGGACGCTCCTTTATTATCGATTTTAATTTGTTGTATTATAATCCCATAACTTCCCGGTGGCGCTGACGCAGTCCATCCAGGACAGTATAGGGGATCTCCAGATTTCCCCGGCCTTTGCCAATGCTGATGTGGGGCTTGTTGGCGCCGTGGTAATCCGTGCCGCCGGAGATCACCAAACCCAGCTCCTTTGCCATCGCCCGGTAGCGCTGCTCCATATCCGGGGTGTAGTCGGTGTAGTAGCCTTCCACACCGTCCAGACCGTAGGGGATGAGGGATTTCAAATATTCCTTCAGCTGTGCATCGGGCATTTTGATCAGGTGCAGATGGGCGGCAACGGCAATGCCGCCTGCCTCCCGAATGAGGGAAACGGCTTCCGGACCTGTCAGTGCCTGCCGGTTGGAGTAGGCATAGCAGCCAACAGACAGATATTTGGAAAAGGCCTCCTGCACGGAAGGGGCATAGCCTTTACGCACCATAATTTGGGCAAAGTGGGCACGGCACAAAACAGGATTTCCGTGCGCCTCCTGCCGCAGCTCGTCCATAGTAATGGAAAAGCCCTGTTCGTTCAGCTTCCGGCAGGTTTCCTCCTGCCGTTGGTCCCGGACCTGCAAGGCATAAGCCATCGCCTCGTTGAGGCGCTTGTTTTGGATGTCGATAAAGTAGCCCAGAATGTGCAGCTCCGTATCCGATTGGGCGGAAAGCTCCACCGCTGGAATCACCTCGACCCCAAGACGCTCGCCTTCAGCCATAGCCTCCGGAACACCCTCGATATTATCGTGGTCAGCCAGCGCCATAGCAGACAGACCTGCCGCATAGGCGGTGCGCACCACGTCAGCAGGGGTTTGCGCGCCATCGCTTTTTAAGGAATGGGTGTGTAAATCGATCCGTTTCACTTGCTGTTTCTCCTTTATTGATCGTCGCAGACCCACAGACCCAGAGCGGGGTTGGAAATATAGAAGATCTCTTCGCCGTCTACGGTGTTGAAGCCGTCAGTCAGCTTCTTGGGGTCATACTTGGCAGAAGCCTCCGCATAGGGCATATAGTTGAAGGCGGCGCCCCGCACCTCTTCCTCGGTGAGCTTGCCGGCGCAATAGGTGATTTGGAACCGACCGTCGGAGGAGCCGTGGATCAGGTGGGCAGCAACGGACAGGTTCTGCTTCAGATCTTCGTTTTCCTCCACCAGCTTCAGCACCTTTTCCCGACCCACATAGCCGTATTTGCGGATCAGCTTATCGTTTTCCGCATCCTCGCCGAAATGACCCACCGCAGGGGCAAGCACGATCAGCTCGCCGCCGTCGGCAATGGCCATACGGGTACGGTAAATGGCTTTGTTGCCCAGCCAGGTGCTCTTAAACTCCCGGGGGTCCAGATAAACGACTACCTTGTTCAGCCGCCTTGCCATGTGGGTCAGGTTGATCTCCTGGCTCTTCTTTACCGCGGCTTCAAAATTGGAACGCTCCCGGCCGATATACAGGCCGTGGATGGTAACCTCGTCCCCTTGATTGGTGGTGGTCGTCAAAACGTACAGCAAGGGAATATTTGCCAGGAAATGCTCCTCAGCGTAGTCAAAAACCTTCCGCACAGGGGAGAAATCCCGTCCCATGATCCGCTCCATACCGTAGAAAGCGCCCAGCATGTGGGAGGAGTTGACCATAGAGCTGCCGCCGCAGCCTACGAAAATGTTCTTGGAGTAGTTGGCCATACCCACCACCTCGTGGGGGACTACCTGACCGATGGAGAGGATCAGGTCATAGGAGCTGTCCACCAGGCGGCGGTTAACCTCCACATCAATACTGTTATTGACCAGTCCTTCAGAGACCTCCGATACAAAGGATGCCGGCACCTCGCCCAGCTTGACCACATCGTTACGCCAGTTATGTACGATCATCCGGTCAAAGGGAACGCCTTCACCGAAGAAGGCCTTCCACTCCGCCTCTGTCATGGCAACGTGGGTGCCCAGGGCGGGCATAATATCGATCTGACAGATGTCTTTCAGCAGTTCGTAGTAAATGGCAGTAATCTTGCCGGCACCGGAATACATCCGGGTAAAGTCCGGCGGCAAGATCAATACTTTTTTCAAATTCCGGCCTTCCAGAGACTTTTTAAGCGCCTCAGTAAGCTGCTCTGTGCTGATGCCGTTTTCATATTCGTAAATCATAGAGGCCTTCTTTCTATCCTTAATAAAAGGATGATTTATACAAATAAAGTATAGCATAGGACAAAATAAATTGCAAGGATTGCACAAAAATTTCATACGACATAATGCTGTAACATCAACTGCGTAATTTGTAAAATTATTGTAGGGGAGCGATGGGAGCGCCGCCGGTGGCGGGAGGAGCGACCTGAGCGAGTGGCCGCGGTCTGTGTGCAACGCAGGCGTTCGCGCCAAGGCGCACACAGGGCACCGCAACAGGAATTGTTCGTCGGGTGGATGTTCGCGGTATAATAACACAAAACTGACAATGTGTTGGGTAGCCACATAAAAACGGCCACGCAGATTGCTGCGTGTCCGTTTTAATTTAGCGATTGCAAATAAACATCCAAAAGTCGGAAGGCGGTTTCCTTGTCTTTTGGGTTGCAGGCGTTCAGTCGTTCCCAAAGCTGCTCCTGTTGGATAGCTTCCGGGTCGCGGTCCTCCGTGAGGATCTCGTCCGGCGTGATGTGCAGTACCTGACAGATGCGGAGTATGGTTTCAATGCGCATATTGACGGTACCCCGTTCAATGTCTGCATAGGTGCGGTCAGACAGTCCGGCGGCTTCCGCAACCTCAGCCTGCGTCATTCCGATTCGCTTACGAATCGCAAGTAATTTGTTCCCAATGGCACGAAAATCAAATAACAGCATTTTTCTTCCTCCTAACGGTACGTATATAGGAATTATACTTCCATTTGTTCTTGACAAATAGGAAGAAAAGCATCATAATAAGAGGAAAGGTAGTTCCTGTGCAAGGGCTAATTGATGCACCTAATCTGCCTTGCGTCTATTTTTGTAAAATATATTGGAGAAAGGGATATGGGGATTTGGATACTGAATTTGATTGACAATCGAGAGAAATACAGAAACACACTGGAAAAATTTCGACAGTGTAAGGATATGGGAATACTCGCGATTGGTTGGGCACAAGAGAATCCTTTAACCTTCTACAAGGATGGTGATCTGAAGTCCTACAAGGTAGCTGTAAAGGGCCTTTCTAGTATCGAACCGGACGATTTGATTTGGGTCAGGGATACGGGAAATAAAGAGTATTACATATGCAAGGTGTGTGGTCCTTTGGTAAAAGCACTGCCAAATCTTTGGCTTAAGGATATTGGCGAGTATCGGAAAGCAGAGTGGTATGGTCCTGTTTCACAAAACGAATTACCTGCTTCGCTTACTGTTCAACGCTTGATCTCAAGAACTACAGTTCGTCGCGTACTGAAACCGGATGTGATCAAAGCAACACAGGATTTCTTTGATAGTACGCTTATATACCAAAAAGTAATTTCGGGGGGCACAAAATGAAAAAGATTACATGGATGATTTACATTCTAATTATAACAGTTTGTTTAACGTTCACATTTCCTGCAGAAGCAAGGGCAACAGAGATCGGCGATAGCGGTACTTGCGGAGAAAATCTGACCTGGACGTTGAATAATAAGGGTACCCTTACTATCTCCGGCACCGGTGCAATGCTAGATTATTGGTATGGAGAAGCCCCGTGGTATAGCAGTCGTGATGTAGTTGCGACTGTAATAATCGATAATGGTGTAACCAGTATTGGTAGTTATGCGTTTCAGGGCTGCAGTAGCCTGACCAGCATTACCATTCCGGACAGTGTAACCAGCATTGGAGATTCTGCGTTCTCTGGCTGTTTCAACTTAACAAGTGTTAGGATTTCGGACAGCGTGACTTTTTTGGGCGATGGAGCGTTTGCGCATTGTAGCAGCCTCACCAGTATTGAAATTCCTGACAGTGTAGCCTCACTGTATTCCACATTTTACGGCTGCGATAATCTTGCGTCTGTTTCCTTGAATGAAGGACTGACATATATTGGGGGCGGTACATTTTATGGGTGCAATCTGACTGAGATTTGTATCCCCAATAGTGTGATAGATGTTTCTGGGGATGCCTTTGACAGTTGCTCAGCTTTAACGAGTGTTACAATCGGCAAGGGTGTTGCAGAGATTGGTAGGAATGCTTTTGGAAATTGTGCAAGTCTTGAACATTTCTATGTCGATGAAGCGAACACCAGCTTTTCCGGCGATTCATTTGGCGCACTATACAATAAAGACAAAACGAAATTGATACAGTTTCCAAGCGCATATGAAGGCAGCTTTGAAGTGCCGGATGGTGTAACAGAAATTGGCCACGCTGCTTTTGCCTATTGCAGCAGGTTATCAAGTGTTTCGATCCCCTCCAGTGTAACAAATATCGATTTCAACGCTTTTTGCTATACAGAAGGCTTTGATATCTGGGGAGGTCCCTTTGCTGTACACCCTGCTGATGCGGCAGCTGCCATTTCTGAGATCCTTGTATCTGAAGACAACGCAGCATATTCCAGTGAAAACGGCGTTCTGTATAATAAAAGCGAGTCTGTATTGCTGCAAATTCCCAGCCAATATGCAGGGCACCTCACACTCCCGGAAAGTGTAAGCATTATTGGCGAATATGCTGTTGCATTTTGCAGTGAATTAACCGGAATCACGATTCCGGACACAGTAACCGAAATTGAGAAATATGCCTTTTACAAATGTGACTTGAAGACAATTATGTTTCCCAACCAACTAACAAGTATTAAGGAAGGTGCATTTGGCAAAAGCAGCATAACAGAAATTTTCATTCCTGATAGTGTAGTTACAATCGGTATGTCTGCCTTTGAGGAATGTTCCAATCTGAAGAACGTGACGATCTCGGACGGCGTCATAAGTATTGAATCTGGGGCGTTTTGGAACTGTACCAACCTAAAAACCGTGGCCATCGGCACAGGTGTGACCAGAATTGGTGATTATGCATTTGCGCAATGCAGCAGTCTGATAAGTATCACAATTCCCCATGGTATGACCAGCATCGAAAATGCTGTGTTCAACGAGTGTACCAGCCTAACAAGCATTACTATACCGGAAAGTGTAACAACAGTTGTCTGGGCTGCGTTCAATAATTGCGACTCGTTAGCATCTGTGTATTACTACGGCGACGAAACACAGTGGAATGCGATCTCCATCGACCCGGACAGAAACGATGCACTGCTGAACGCAAAGATTTACTATAACGCAGACGAACCAATCCCTGGTGACCTTGATGGCGATTTTGAGATCAACGACTGGGACGGCGTACTGCTTGCCCGGTATTTGGCAGGTTGGGCAGTAGAGATTTTAGATGCTGCCGTGTTGGATATCGACGATGATGGAGAAGTTACCGATTGGGATGGAGTGCTGCTTGACCGCTACCTTGCCGGTTGGAATGTGACCATTGGTTAAAAGGAGAAAGAATATGAAAAGAGTAATAGTTTGTTTTTTGACTGTGGCCTTGCTGCTTGGCGCTTGCCTGTTTGCGGTCTCGGCAGCAGGTACCGGTTCGCTGGGCATGACCAGCACAGAGGGAAAGCAGGGCGACACGGTAACCGTAGCAGTAAATCTCAGCAGTAACCCCGGCTTGATTACTATGAAATTTGCTGTCAGCTATCCCAGCGATCTGGAGCTGACGAAGGTGGAGAATAGCGGATTGTTGGGTGGCTGGACGACTCCTGCGCCTACCATCAGTTCTCCCTATACCATTCGCTGGGCAGACTCTTTGGCAACCGCAAATAACACAGCTACCGGTAAGATCGTGACTTTGACATTCAAGATCAAGGATTCCGCAACGCCCGGCAACAAAACCGTTTCCTTGACTTTCAGCGAATCCCGGGATGCCGAAAGCGGAAAGAACACCTTTGGAAATGCTTCTGCGACCATTAAGGTTAACTGCAAATCCCACAGCTACGGCAGCTACACCAGCACCGGCGATACGCAGCACAGCCGCACTTGTTCCGCTTGTGGACATACTGAAAAAACAAATCACAACTGGAACAGCGGCACGATAAATAAGTATCCCAGCTGTAAGGAGACTGGTGAAAAGACCTATACCTGCACTACCTGCAACAGCGCCAAAAAAGAAACCCTTTCTAAGACGAACGATCACAATTACAGTGCATGGAGCAAGGTAAATGATGCCACCCACAAGCGTACCTGCTCTGTCTGCACAAAGGAAGAGAGCGCAAATCACAGCTGGAACAGTGGTATGATCACTAAGCCGACTTCTTGCAAAGAAGCTGGAGAAAAGAAAATCACCTGTACCACTTGCAGCGCAACCAAAACAGAAACCATTGCCAAGCTGACCACACATAGCTACGGCAAGTGGGTCAAGGTAAATGACACCACTCACAAGCACACCTGTTCTGTTTGCTCCAAGGAAGAGACTGCAAATCATAGTTGGAACAGTGGCACAGTGACTAAGAAGGCTACCTGTAAGGAAGCCGGTGTCAGAACATACACCTGCACAGGCTGTAACACTACTAAGACCGAAACCATCGCCAAACTGACTACCCATACATACGACCACGCTTGCGACACGAACTGCAATATCTGCGGTGCGACACGCACGACCTCTCACAAATTCAAAACCAAGTGGAACAAGAACAAGACTCAGCACTGGTATGAATGCTCTGTGTGCAAGGAAAAGAAGGACGTTGCTGCACACACACCTGGCGCAGAGGCAACCGAGAAAAAGGCACAGACCTGTACCGTTTGTGGCTACATTATTAAACCTGCATTGGGACACAAGCACGACTATGCATCCAAGTGGACTACAGACGATAACGGTCACTGGTATGCTTGCTCCGGCTGTGAAGAAAAGGCTAGCTATGCAGACCATGATTTTGAGAATGCCTGCGACAAGGATTGCTCCATCTGCGGCTATGCTCGTGAAACCAATCACGCCTACGAAGAAAAGTGGACAAGCGATGAAGCAAATCACTGGCATGTCTGCACCGGTTGTGGATTGAAAACTGATGAAACTGCACACGAACCCGGTGCAGAGGCGACTGCGACCACTGCACAGACCTGCACCATTTGTGGTTATGAGATCACCCCTGCGTTGGGCGGCACTGAGGAGACTCAGCCTGCACTCACAGAGCCTGCTGAGCCTGCCCCGGAAAGCGGTGTTGTTATCGGCGTCGTAATCGCAGCAGTTGTTGTGATCGGCGGTGTGATAGCAACAGTGATCGTTGTGAAGAAAAAGAAGCAATAATTCATAAAAGAAATGGCTGACCAACAGCCATTTCTTTTTTGTTAATACAGTATAATCTCCTGCCTTTTACAGATACTAACAGCGTAATTTGTAAATTAAAGGAGATAGATATATATGAAAGCAACTGGTATCGTCCGTCGGGTAGATGCTCGCGGTATAATAACACAAAAGCCTTGAAAACCGCACAAACACTGGGTTTTTCGCTGATTTTGTTCAAAGTTTTTCGAGAAAACAGGCGGTTTTTAGGCTTTAATTGTTGTTAAAGCGAGGTGTTGGAATACATAGCACGCAGCCGGATGGACACAGATGTTCATCTGGCTTTTTTATAAATAAAATATAAAATCATGGCAATAATATTCCTTAATTGCATTATGATTCCCTTAAAATAATAAAACATTTAAGGGAATATTTTAAATAAGTTGTTGACTATTCCCTTATAAATGATTATAATATAAGGAAAAGAGGAGGAGGATAAGGGAATGAGACCTTTTAATTACTCTGTTATTAAAAATCAAAAATGGGATTCTGAAATTTTAGGACTTATAGCTGCGATATATAAAGAAGCAGGGAAGCAAGAATTGTATCTTAAGCAACGGCCGGAAGAATTGGAAAAGTTGGTCGAGATTGCAAAAATTCAGAGTACAGAAGCATCCAATGCGATTGAAGGTATTGTTACTACAAATACC
>JAZSRR010000123.1:0-4845 GCA_045538605.1 Faecousia sp. | reverse complement strand
CCATCCAAAACAAGCTTTTCAGAAGCAAAAATCCCAACGCCCTGGGCGCCCGGGTGGCCCTTTCGGAAAATCCGGAGTATCGGCACTATTCTGACCGCTATACCTTTCCCGGGGCGTCGGGGGCGGTGGGGCTGGTACGGCTGCGGACGCCTATTCTAAACTGTGTGGACGGCAGCAACGAAAGTGTCAGTCTCTATGCCCCGGCGGTGGGTCTCATTCACACCATTGACCGGAATGAATTTCTCTTAAACGGGGAGTTTGAGCGGGGACAGAGCCGGGTGTTTGCCTCCCGGGATCTGCTGCGGGATAACGCCCTGCAGGACAATCTGTTTGTAGGCTTGGATGAGGACCCGGAGCGCGTGGGGATTACCGTCTTTGCACCGGAAATTCGCTACAAGGCGTATTTGGAGCGGAAGCAGGAGTATTTGCGGAATGTGGAATCCGTCATTGGCCTGCAGCGGGGTATGCTTTGCGATGTCAACCTTGCCGACCGGACCGCAACGGAAATCAACGCCTCTCAGGCGGAGCATCTGCTTACTGCTATGGATTTTCAGTGGATGTGGCAGGAGGCGCTGGAGCAGGCGGCGGATCTGTGTACGCAGCTGGGAGGAATGTACGGTCTGGACCCGGTGCCGGGAGCGGTGCAGGTGGACTGGGGCAACGGCGTTTTGTACGACGAGGAAAAGCTCTGGCAGGATTACAAGGATATGGTGTCCCGGGGGCTCATTGCCCCGGAGGTGGCGCTGGGGTGGCGGTTTAATCTGCCCAGCGAGACGGAGGAACAGAGGGCGTTTATTCGGAAGAAATATATGTAAGAATTGAGAATTGGGAATTGAGGATGATTGTGTTGCCTTTGGCAACGATTAAAATCATTTGCAAAGCAAATACCATAATTCTCCATTCTCCATTCTACATTCTCCATTTAAGCAATGACATAGGAAGGGGTAATGTGGAAAGATGGATAACGAGTTTTTACAGGGATTACTGGTGGAGGGGAAGCCTTTGCCGGAGGAGATTGTGGCGGAAATTCAGGCGGCTTTTCAGGCAAATGAAACGGCTTGGCAGGAAAAACTACAGCAGGCGGAGACGGCTCACACCCTTGAGCGGGAAAATTGGATCTTGGAGCAGGGAATCTTCGCCGCCGGAGGCAAAAATGCCAAGGCGATCACCGCTCTTTTGGACACCGGGGCGATTTTCCGGCAGGAAAACCCCCAGGAAGCTTTGAAGGCGGAGCTGACAAAGCTGAAAGGGGAGTGCGGCTATCTGTTCGATGCGCCAATTGTTCCCCAATTTTCCGCACTGGCAGGCACTGCCCACCGGGAACTCCCCCAGCCGGCAACCTTAGCCGGCGCAATTCGCGCAAGAATGAAAATGAGAAAGGATGATTAAATTATGGCAATTACATTACAGGAAGCAAAAATCGGTATGGCAGACAAGGTGGATCAGCAGGTGGTGGATATGTTCCGCAGAAGCTCCGCCCTTTTGGACAAGCTGACCTTTGACAACTGCATCAGCCCCGGCACCGGCGGCTCTACTCTGGCCTACGGCTACATTCAGCTGAAGTCCCCCGCTACTGCCGCAGTACGCTCTGTGGGCGGTGAGTACACCCCCGGCGAGGCAAAGCGGGAGAAGAAGACCACCAACGCGGTGATCATGGGCGGCTCTTTCCAGGTGGACAGAGTTCTGCAGAACACCGCCGGCGCAGCCGACGAGATGGCATTCCAGGCAGAGCAGAAAATTAAGGCAACCGCCAACTGCTTCCACAATATGGCAATCAACGGCGACACCGAAAATGGCGGCTTTGACGGCCTGAAAAAGCTGCTTTCCGGCACTGCCCACGAAATTACCGCCTCGGTGAGCCTGACCACCTCCGCCGAGCTGGACGAAAACTACAACGCCTTTTTGGATGAGATGGATACCTTCCTGGCGACCCTGGACGGCAGCGCCGATCTGCTGCTGATGAATACCCAGATGCTCATTAAGCTCCGCTCCATCGCCCGCCGCGCCGGCTACTACGAGCGCACCCAGGACGATTTCGGCAAGACTGTGGAGACTTATGCCGGCATTCCTATGGTGGATATGGGCAAGTACTTTGACGGCGAAAGCTCTAACGATGTCATTCCCACAGAGGGCGGCAAGACTGCTATTTACGCGGTGTGTCTGGGCCTGGACGGTTTCCATGGCATTTCTCCCACCGGCAGCGGTGTCATCAACGCCTATATGCCCGAGCTGGACGCCCCCGGCGCGGTGAAGACCGGTGAGGTGGAGCTGGTGGCAGGCGTTGCCCTGAAGAATACCCTGAAGGCCGCGGTGCTGAAGGATATTACCATCGGAGCATAATATGGTTTTTTACCGGTTTTATAAAGAGGAGTACTTAGGCAGCCAGATTTCCGAGCACGCCTGGGCGGAGCTTTCCGCCCGGGCAGAGGAAACCCTCCGGGCGCTGGAACGAAAATACACCCTGCGCCCCTATGGCCCTGCCAGCCGGGATATGGCCCTTTGCGCCATTGCTGAGGTCATCCACTTGCACCGCAAGCAGGGAACGGTTTCCCGGCAGAGCATTGGCGGCGTGACGGTGGAGTATGCCCCGGACAGCGAAAAGCAGCTGCAAAAGCAGATCTTGCAGGGTATTGCAGGCTTTATGGAGCTTTACCGGGGGGTGGGGTAATGGACTACTCCCTGTGCGACCAGACCGTTACCCTGTACCGTCCCGACGGCACTGTCCGGGTGGTAGACGCTTGCTTGCTTGTCTACACCGATGCGCTGGAAAATTCCCAGCGGTTTTTAAGGAAGTTTCTACTGGTGCAGCCGGGGCAGGCGGCCATCTATCCCGGGGATAAGATCCTCCCCGGGGTGGGAAAGCCTGCAGAGTATGCCGCCTTGCTTCCGGAGACTACCCCGGGATTGTGCGTTGTCCGGGAGGCGACCCCCTATTATCTGGGCGGAGAAATCTGCCACTGGGAGGCAAGAGGATGAAAGATATTTTGCTTGTGGTGTCAGGGCGGGTAAAAGCGCTGGAAAACGGCGTTTTTCAGGTGGATGATAATGCCCCTCAGCCGGGGAACTTAGGTCTTTTTCCCAAGGGGCGCAAGCTCCTTTGGGAGAAAACCGATGTGCTGGGAAACAAAAAACGCCGGGCGCAGTATCGCTTTTTGCTCCGGCGACAGGCTGTGCCCTCTCAGGAAAATGCCCAAAAGTGGCTTTTCCTGCAGGAGGCTCTGGCAGAAGGTCCGTCTCTGGGGGAGGATACCCGCTGGCAGGGGCAGCAGGGGCAGTTTACCGGCAAAGCCGGCGGTCTGGGTCAGTATGAAATGACCCTGACGGTGGAATTTACCGAAATTGTGGAAGGAGTTTGATTATGGCAAAAATTGAGAGAAAGTATTTGGCGCACTTTATCAATGCCGCCCCTCTGGGCGCAGACAGCGCCGAATATGAGCGGCTGGGTAAGGACCTGGAGGAGTTTTCTCCGGAGCTGTCTGCCCAGGTGGAGACGAAAAAGAATATTTTGGGTCAGACGGCGGTTACGGTGTCCGGTTATGAAAAGACCGCTTCCGTAGAGCCTTACTATGCTGAGAGCGGCACGGCGCTGTTTGCAAGGCTGCAGGACATCATCGACGAAAACCGGGTGCTGGAGGAGGTCAAGACCGATGTGGTGGAGGTCAAGCTCTGGGAGCAGTCGGAAGATGGCGGCTATCCTGCGGTGCAGGAGCAGGCGTACATTGCTGTTTCCTCCTACGGCGGCGATACAAACGGCTATCGCATCGTGTTCACTTTGCACTTTACCGGTGAGAAGGTGAAGGGCAGCTTTAATCCGGAGACCCGGACCTTTACGCCGAATGCGTAAAAAATGCAAAATGCATAATGCATAATGCAAAATGACAACCCCTCCGTCTGCCCTGCGGGCAGCCACCTCCCCTTACACAGGGGAGGCTTGACGGGGGCCTTTGGGAGAAAGGTGGAAGATATGGTAGAACTGACATTGGATACCGGGGTGCGGGAGTATCGGATCGCCGGCGGTGGTGTGCTGCGGTTTCATCCGGCAGACCCCAACCTGTACGCCCGGTTTTTACAGGCGGAGGAAAAGCTCCGGAAAATTGAAAAGGAAATGTTAAAGGGCGGGGAAGAAGATGCCCTGACCCGGCTGTGCAAGGCGGACAAGGCGATCAAAAAGCTGCTTGCCTGGGTCTTTGGAGAGGAAAACGATTTTCATAAGGCTTTGGGCGGGGTCAACCTGCTGGCTACCAGCAGCAATGGAAAGCTTTTGGCAGAAAACCTCTTTGATGCTTTGGGGGAGATCCTCACTCAGGGGGCAGAGGAATTTGCAGCCGCCCAGGTGGCGCGGCTTAAAAATGACTGACCGGTACTGCCTGCCCCAGAGGGTTACCTTTTCCCGGGAATATGCCTTAAACACAGATTTTCGCAATGTGCTGAAGATCCTCCGGCAGCTGGAAGACCCGGAGTTTCCGGAGGCGCTGCGGTGGCGGATCGGGGCAGGGCTTTTCTATGAGCCTGCTCTTTTGCCGGAGGATTATGAAGAAGGTCTTCGCTTTTTAGCGGACTTTCTTTCCTGCGGAGAGGCTGGCGCGCCCGGACCGAAATTACTGGATTGGCAGCAGGATGCTGCCGCCATTATCGCCGGGGTGAACCAGGCGGCGGGGCAGGAAATAAGGCTGCTGGAAAATGTTCATTGGTGGACCTTTTTGGGGTATTTTCACGCCATGGGGCAGGGGGAGCTGTCCACCTTGGTTTGCATCCGGGACAAGCTGCGCCGGGGGAAAAAATTAGAGCCCTGGGAGCAGGAATATTACCGGGAGAACAAAAAGAAGGTGGACTTCCAGCCGGATT
>JAZSRR010000010.1:0-4738 GCA_045538605.1 Faecousia sp. | reverse complement strand
GAAGACCTGACTGCCACAGATACCAGCACCATCATCGGCCTGGAGGACGGTGTGCTGACGGTTGGTATGGAATGTGCTTACGCACCCTACAACTGGACACAGATGGACGACAGCAACGGCGCTGTTCCTATTTCCAATGTAGAAGGCGCTTACGCTAATGGCTATGATGTTATGATCGCAAAGCGTATCTGTGAGGCTTACGGTTGGGAGCTGGAGATCGTATCCTCCGCTTGGGACTCCCTGACCCCGGCTGTGCAGGCAAAGACCATGGATGCCAACATTGCCGGTCAGTCCATGACTGCTGACCGTATGGCAGAGGTAGATATGGCTGGTCCTTACTATTATGCCACCATCGTCTGCGTTGCCAAGGCAGACAGCAAGTATGCCAGCGCAACCTCTATTGCGGATTTGGCAGGCGGCAAGTGTACCTCCCAGTCCGGCACCATTTGGTACGATAGCTGCCTGTCCCAGATCACCGGCGCTGAGCTGCTGGCTCCTGCGGAAACAGCCCCCAATATGATCATGCAGCTGCAGACCGGCACTGTGGACTTCATTTGCACCGATATGCCTACCGCTATGGGCGCGGTTGCTCTGGACGACAGCCTGAAGATCCTGAACTTCTCTGGCACTGACGGTGATTTCCAGTTCGCCTCTGAGGCAGAACGGGCAGAGAATGTCAATCTGGGCATCTCTGTTCTGAAGGGCAACACGGACCTGAAGAATGCCATCGACAAGGTTCTGTCTGCTATGACGGAAGAACATTTCAATATCCTGATGGATCAGGCAATTGCAGTACAGCCTGAGATCTAAAAACCAAACGCCCTTCCTCCGGTCTTTTTGACCGGAGGAAGACTGCGTGAAAGGAGCAACTATGGAAAAGCTCATAGATTTGTTTACCGATGTGGCAAAGCTGTGGACCAAGTACCATCCGATGTACTTAAACGGCATCAAAAACACATTGATTTTGGCGTTGGTAGCAACGGCGATCGGCTGCATCATCGGTCTTGTGTGCGGCGTTCTGAATACCATTCCTTACAGCAAAAATGATAATATTGTCAAGCGCTTCTTCCTGCGCCTGATCCGCGTTGTGGTTCGGGTTTATGTGGAAGTGTTCCGGGGAACACCTATGGTGCTGCAGGCAGTGTTTATTTACTACGGCCTGCCTTATTTTACCAACAATGCTATGCGGTTTTCCGATGTGTGGACGGCGGCAATCTTGATTGTTTCCATCAACACCGGCGCCTATATGGCAGAGTCGGTCCGTGGTGGCATTATTTCCATCGATCCCGGCCAGACGGAAGGTGCAAAAGCGATCGGTATGACCCACGTGCAGACCATGACCAATGTGATACTGCCTCAGGCACTGCGGAACATTATGCCCCAGATCGGCAATAACTTCATTATCAATGTAAAAGATACTTCCGTAATGTTTATTATCAGCTTCACCGAGTTCTTTGCGGCGCACCGTTATATTGTGGGTGTCAACAATATGTATTTCCCCTCGGCGACGATTGAGATGATTGGCTATCTGACCATGACCCTCATTGCTTCCTTCCTGCTGCGCTGGGTGGAAAAGCTGATGGATGGCGCGTCCAGCTATGAGCTGGTCCAGGTCGATGCGCTTGCCATGTCTGCCGGCACTTACAGCCATCCGGACAGAGGCACGCCGTTTGATGAGAAGAGCAGAGAATATGATGCCGATGCCGAGCTTGCGAAAGAAAAACGGCAAAGAATCCAGTTAGGTTTGAAGAACCGTAACGGAAGCCCGAGAGGAGGACGCTGATATGTGTGAGACGATTTTGGAAGTTAAGCACCTAAGCAAATCCTTTGGTAAAAATGAGGTGTTGAAAGATATCGATTTTACCGTAAATAAGGGCGATGTCATTTCAATCATCGGCGCATCCGGTTCCGGAAAGTCTACCCTCCTTCGTTGTATTAACCTGCTGGAGACCCCTACAGCCGGTGAGATTCTTTACCACGGCAAGAATGTGGCAGACCGGAAGGTAAAGGCCCACGAATACCGCAGCCACGTGGGTATGGTGTTCCAATCCTTCAATCTGTTTTCCAATATGACCGTTCTGCAAAACTGCATGGTCGGTCAGATCAAGGTGCTGAAAAAGAGCAAGGAAGAGGCAAAGAAGACTGCCCTTTATTATCTGGAAAAGGTAGGTATGGCACCCTACATCAATGCCAAGCCCCGGCAGATTTCCGGCGGTCAGAAGCAGCGGGTGGCAATCGCCCGGGCGCTGGCAATGAACCCGGAGGTACTGCTCTTTGACGAGCCTACCTCGGCGCTGGACCCGGAAATGGTCGGCGAGGTGCTGACGGTTATGCAGAGCCTTGCCCAGGAGGGTATGACCATGCTGGTGGTTACCCACGAAATGGCATTTGCCCGGGATGTAAGCAGCCGGGTGGTGTATATGAATGACGGGGTCATTTGTGAGCAGGGCAGTCCGGAAGAGCTGTTCGGCAACCCCCAGAAGCAGGAGACCAAGGATTTCCTTGCCCGCTTCCGCAACAATTAAACCAAAAGACCGAACCACTTGTGGTTCGTTCTTTTTTAACGGATAACGGGTTATCTCTGAATTCTGCCGGAGCCGTCGCCGCCAGCCAGCTTTTCCACCTCGGAAACGGTAACCATATTGTAGTCGCCTTCGATGGAGTGCTTCAGTGCGGAAGCGGCAACTGCAAATTCCACTGCCGCCTGGGTGTCCTTACCGGTGAGCAGGGAGTAGATCAGACCGCCGCCAAAGGATTCGCCGCCGCCGACCCGGTCAATGATGTGCAAAGCATACTTCTTGGAGAAGCAGTACTCGTCCTTGGCAACATTATACAGCATTGCGCTCCAGCCGTTGTCAAAGGCGCTGTGGCTTTCCCGGAGGGTGATAGCTACCATCTCAAAGCCAAACTTATCCGCCAGCTGCTTAGCAACGGACTTGTAGCCTTCGTGATTCAGCTCGCCTGCGTAGATGTCGGTAGCTTCAGCCTCAATGCCGAATACATCCTTGGCATCCTCTTCGTTAGAAATACACACATCCACATACTGGCACAGCTCGGTCATTGCTTTTCTTGCCTGCTCCCGGGTCCACAGCTTGCCACGGTAGTTCAGGTCGCAGGAGATCTTGATGCCCCGTGCCTTGGCAGCTACACAGGCCTGCTTGCAGATCTCTACCAGATTTTCGCCCAATGCCGGGGTGATGCCGGTGAAGTGGAACCAGTCAGCGCCCTCAAAAATAGCATCCCAGTCAAAGTCGGAGGGGTTGGACAGCTGAATGGCGGAGTGGGCACGGTCGTAGATGCATACGCTGCCCCGCTGGGAAGCGCCCTTTTCGTTGAAGTAGATACCAACACGGTCGCCGCCACGGACGATCTTGGTGGTGTCTACGCCGTAGCGCCGCAGGGAGTTAACGGCGGCTTGACCGATGGAATGGGCAGGCAGCTTGGTAACGAAAGCGGCGTCCATACCGTAGTTGGCAAGGGAAACAGCCACATTGGCCTCGCCGCCGCCAAAGGTAAATTCCACATGGTCGCACTGAACAAAGCGCTCGTAGTTATAGGGCTGAAGCCGGAGCATCAGCTCACCAAAGGTAATAATTCTAGCCATTTATATTCTCTCCCCCGCCTATTACACGCCGGAGTAAGCAGCAAAGCCGGCATCCACAGGCAGTACAACGCCGGTAATGGCAGAAGCAGACTTGTCATCACACAGGAACAAGGTCGCGCCGATCAGCTCGTCAGCATCCACAAAGCGGGCGGTGGGAGTGCCGTTCAGGATCTTGGCGGAACGGGCAGTGGGAGTGCCGTCTTCGTTAAACAGCAGCGCCTTGTTCTGAGCAGAAACCAGGAAGCCGGGGGCAATAGCGTTGCAGCGAATGCCGGTGCCGGCAAAGTGGGTAGCCAGCCACTGGGTGAAGTTGGAGATACCTGCCTTAGCAGCAGAGTATGCAGGGATCTTGGTCAGGGGGGTGTAGGCGTTCATAGAGGAAATGTTCAAAATCACACCGTGCTTCTTAGCGACCATATCCTTGGCAAAGGCCTGGGTGGGAAGCAGTGTACCCTGGAAGTTCAGCTTAAACACAAAGTCCACGCCGGCAGCATCCAGATCAAAGAAGGTCTTGCTGCCTTCCTTGGCTTCGTGCTGATACTCGTTGTCGGTGGTTGCCCGGGGGTTGTTGCCGCCGGCACCGTTGACCAGAATATCACAGGGACCCAGATCCTTCAAAACAGCCTGGTGTACGGCTTCCAGAGCTTCCGGCTCCAGAACGTTTGCCTTGTAGCCCTCGCAGATGAAGCCTTCAGCCTTCAGCTGGTCAGCCAGCTTCTTCACAGCTTCCTCGTTCAGGTCCAGAGCAGCAACCTTTGCGCCGCTGCGGGCAAAAGCAGCAGCCATTTCGCCGCAGATCAGTCCGCCTGCGCCGGTAACCACTACGACCTTGCCGGTGTAATCGATGTTCAAGGGAAGATTAGCCATTTTTGTTACCTCCAATATTTTTTAGTATAATTTACTTATTTTTCAACTTATCCAGCATATCCCAGACACCCAGCATATACATAATGCCCAGCGCCCGGTCGTACAAACCGTAACCGGGACGGACGTTGCCGGGGCCTTCGCCCCACAGGTGGCGGCCGTGGTCGGGACGGATGTAGCCTTCGTTGCCACAGTCCTGATAAGCCTTCAGGATATCCAGAATGGCGGTCTCGCCCTCACGATCCCGGCGGGTGGCTTCGCTGAAGTCGC
>JAZSRR010000049.1:0-3114 GCA_045538605.1 Faecousia sp. | reverse complement strand
ATCCGCGCGGTAGACAAATTCGACTGGACAAAGGGAAACAAATTCTCTACATATGCCACCTGGTGGATCCGGCAGGCCATCACCCGCGCCATCGCCGACCAGGCCCGGACCATCCGCGTTCCGGTGCATATGGTAGAGGTGATCAACAAGGCGACCCGGTGCAACCGGAAGCTGGTGCAGGAGCTGGGCAGAGAGCCTACGGTGGAAGAAATTGCCGCGGAGCTGAACCTGCCGGTGGAAAAAATCATTGAAGCCAACCGCACCGCCGCCGATACTTTAAGTCTGGACACCCCCGTGGGTGATGAGGAAGACACCTCCATCGGCTCCTTCGTGGAAGACGAGCGCACCCCCGGCCCTGCAGACGCAACCTCCAACGCCCTCCTTGCCGAGGCGCTGAAGGAAATCCTGGGCACTCTGGCAGAGCGGGAGGCAGATGTCTTGCGTATGCGCTTCGGTATGTACGACGGCCGCACCCACACCTTAGAAGAGGTGGGTCAGATCTTCGGCGTTACCCGTGAGCGTATCCGCCAGATCGAAAACAAGGCGATCCGAAAGCTCCGCCACCCCAGCCGCGCCAAAAAAATCAAGGACTTCTACTGCTAAAAATCAACTCCGCAAGGAAATTCCTTGCGGAGTATTTTTTGCAGGCTCGTAGGGGACGGGTTTCCCGTCCCGCCGGGAGGCGAAACGCCTCCCCTACATCCGCCTGCTTATGCTTGCCAACCTCTGCGCCCTGTGCTATGATAAAAGAAAAAGCGGTGCAATCAAAAAAGAGGTGATTACGATGCCAGCTAAGAAAAAGAAATTTATATTGCTTGCTGTTGCGGCTGCTATTCTTTTGGCGCTTATTATTTGGACAGTATGGGGCAACACGGCGCTGGAATGCAACACCTACACTGTCAGCAGTTTCCGCCTGCCGGAGTGCTTTAACGGTTATCGGATTGCACAAGTTTCGGATCTGCACAATGCAGAAATGGGCAAGGATAACGAAGACCTTTTAGCAATGCTCCAAGAAGCTGCGCCGGATATAATTGCCATCACCGGCGACCTGATCGACTCCCGTAACACCGACACGGAAATTGTACTCCGCTTTGTTCAGGAAGCCGTAAAAATCGCCCCTGTTTATTATGTAACAGGCAACCACGAAGCCCGCACAAATGCATACGAGGAGCTTAAAGCAGAGATGAAAGCAGCAGGCGTCATTCTACTGGAGGACGAAATAAGAGAAATCTCTCTGGAAGGTCAAACCATCACGCTGATAGGCGTCAATGACCCCAGTTTTCAGACCGATTATCTGTTTGGGGATTCCAAAACCGTTATGAACACCAAACTGTCTGCGCTGTACGAAGACAAAGACAGCTTCACCATTCTGCTGTCCCACCGACCGGAGCTGTTTGATTGCTATGTAGAAAACGGTATCGACCTGGTGCTCAGCGGCCACGCCCACGGCGGTCAGTTCCGTTTGCCTTTCATTGGTGGTTTGGTGGCTCCGAATCAGGGTCTGTTCCCGGAATATGACGCAGGTCTTTACAAGGAAGATAATACCAATATGCTAGTCAGCCGGGGTATCGGAAACAGTATCCTTCCGTTTCGTTTCAATAACCGCCCGGAAATCATCCTGATTGACCTGCAGACAAATTAAGGCAATACTTAAAATAATATCCCACCAAAGATTAAGACGCGTTGCAAAAAGCAACGCGTCTTTTTTATTTTGTAAATCCATAGCCGGCGGTCAGCAGGCGGGATAAAGCGGTGTTGGCCTGTTCGTCGGTAAAAAGTCCGGAAAACTGCTTCTTTACAGACAGCGCCTCCAAGGAAAGTTCCAGCTTTCCCAAATCTGCCAGGGCATAAAAACCGTCGCTTTCCCGGTGTCCGTTTAAGCACCGATGTACACCTTTCATATCGGCGATGGGGCGAATCCGCACCCCCAGCTTTTCTGCCCGGGCGCGGCAGACTTCCAGCTCTGCCAAAAACTTTTCTTCCATATTACTCCAAAATCAGCGGACCGTTATTTGCTGCAAGACCCTTCAAAATGTGGTCAGCTGCAGCCTCGGCAGAGAGCTTTACCTGCTCACCGGTGGTCATATTCTTCACCGAGCAGACATTTTCTGCAATTTCGTCCTCACCCAGCAGCACCGCATAGGGCACGCCCAGCTTGTCTGCATAGCTCATCTTCTGCTTAAACTTTTTCTGCTCGCAGTACAGCTGCACCCGCACGCCCCGGGAGCGGAGGGTCTCTGCCAACAAAATGGCAGCCGCCGGGTCTTCCGTCATAGGCAGCACCAAAGCATCGGCAGGAGCGGAGGGCAGCTCCGGATTGAGAAGCCCCTGCTCATCCAGCACATAGAACAGACGGGTCAAGCCGATGGAAATACCCACACCGGGCAGCGCTTTATCGGTGTAGTAACCTGCCAGATCGTCATACCGTCCGCCGGAGCAGACAGAGCCGATTTGAGGGTGATCCAGCAAGGTGGTTTCATACACTGTGGAGGTGTAGTAATCCAGACCGCGGGCGATGGTCAGGTCCACCGCAAAATTCTCCTCCGGCACGCCGAAGGCAGCCAGATTGGCGGTAACAGTTTTCAGTTCCTGCAGGCCCAAATCAAAGGTCTCGTTTTTGCCTTCATAACCGGCAAGCGCCTGCAAAACCTGGGCATTGGTGCCGGAAATGGCAATAAACTTCAAAATTTCCTCTGCCTGCTCTCCGGACAGCCCGTTATCCTCTACCAAAATCGTCCGCACCTTATCCGGGCCGATTTTATCCAGCTTGTCCACGGTGCGCATAATCTCGCCGCTTTTTTCCGAAAGACCCAACATTGCATAAAAACCGTTGAGGATCTTCCGGTTGTTGACCCGGATCTGGAAACGCTTCAAGCCAAAGCCACGGAACACCCGGTAAATGATCGCCGGGATTTCCGCTTCGTTCAGTACATCCAGCTTGCCGTCGCCGATAATATCAATATCTGCCTGATAGAACTCCCGGAACCGACCTCTTTGCGCCCGCTCGCCCCGATAGACCTTGCTGATCTGATACCGGCGGAAGGGAAATGCCAGCTCGTTATAATGCAGCGCCACATACTTGGCAAGGGGAACGGTCAAATCAAAGCGCAGCGC
>JAZSRR010000117.1:0-23838 GCA_045538605.1 Faecousia sp. | reverse complement strand
CTTTTTCTATATCCACACCCATTGTGCTCTTAGGCAGATCCCGCAGGTGGCCCATACTGGCCTTCACAACATAATTGGGACCCAAATATTTTCCAATGGTTTTTGCCTTGGAGGGTGATTCCACGATTACTAAATTCGCTCCGCTTGCCATAGTTTCCTCCATCATCGATTATTGGCAGACACCAATCTGCCCGGGTGATTATTCACAACACCCTTCAGTGCCAGAGCCGTCAAAATACGCAATACGGTCGCTGCCGGCAGCTGGGTTTCGGCAATGACTGCATCCACAGACTTCGGCTCTACGCTCAGGCAGGCAAGTACCGCCTGCTCCTGCTGGGATAGGTTGTTATCCTGGTCAATATACGCGTTCTTTGAGAGATTGTCAACGGATTTTTTCTGAGCCGTTATGCTATTTACCGGAAAGTCCCGGTTTTGGGCAACCTGCGGCGCAGAGATTTTGCGGATTGCCGGCTCTTGGATCTCTTCCACATCCGGGTACGCACCGGCATATTGCTTCATCACATCCCAACCGGAAAAGACCGGCGCAGCGTATTCCTGCAAAAGGGCATTACTGCCGACGCAGGTTTCCACCCCGATATTCCCAGGCACCGCAAACACATCCCGTCCCTGGTCAAAGGCATCCCGAGCAGTAATCAACGCGCCGCTTTTTTCCGGTGCTTCCACTACCAGAACACCGTTTGCAAGGCCGCTGATGATCCGGTTACGCTCCGGAAACTGCCAGGGCTTCGGTTCTGCGTCCGGCAGATATTCCGAAAGAATACAGCCGCTTTGGGAAATTCGTTCAAATAAAAATCGGTTGGTCTTGGGATATACCACATTCACACCGCAGCCCAAAACCGCCACCGTCTGCCGGCCGGTTTCCAGTGCGCCTTGCAGGGCTGCCGTGTCAATGCCGCCGGCGCCGCCGGAGACAACCAAGCCGCCACAGACGGCAATTTGCCGGGAAATATTCCGGGCATTGTTCATTCCGTATGCGGTTGATCTGCGTGTTCCTACCACAGAAATCACAGGCTGCCCCTCAAAATCCGGCAAAGCGCCCTTATAATAGAGTACCAAGGGTGGGTCGCTGATATTCTTAAGTCTGGCAGGATATGCCGCATCGGCCATGGTCAAAATGCTGATTTGCTTTTCCGCGCATCGTTTGATCACCGAACGAGCCAAGGATAAATCCTTATTCTCCAAAGCTTCGGCAGCTTGGGGTGAAAGATTTGCAATATGGTCAAACCCATCGGTGTAAAAAATATCCTCCGGAGTAGAAAAATGCTCCAGAACCTCTTTTTTCTGCCGAAGGGTCAGCTTTGGCAGCGTTGCATACCAAATCCAATGTATCAGCATTTTCCACCCTCTCTTTCTCTATTGGGTTTTCTTTATCTGTTCATCTGCCACATAACAATTGCCGCAGCGATCGCTGCATTGAGAGATTCGCACCGGGGGTTCATGGCGATAATCAACTCCCGGGCGGCGTCTTCCAGAATTTCTTTCCGCACGCCCTGTCCTTCGCTGCCAATGACTACCGCCATTTCCTGCAAAGGTGCTTTGCGCAAATCCTCCGCGCGACCGCTCATTGCCGTTACGGCTATGTCGATTTGGGCATCTGCGCAAGCCTTTTGCGCCTGCGCCCAAGTAGTCTGCTGCACCGGCGTGCGAAACACTGCGCCCATACTGGCACGGACTACCTTATGGCTATAGGGATCTGCGCAGCCTTCCAAAAGGGCAACCGGCACATCCAAAGCATCTGCCGTCCGCAAAATGGTTCCCAGATTGCCCGGATCCTGAATACCGTCTAAAAGCAGCATTCCCGGTTTGGGAACAAATTCCGTTTTATCCGGAAGCCGACACAAAAACAGTGCGCCTTGGGGTGTTTCCATTGGGGATATGGACTGCATAACGTCTTCCGGTACATAAACTGTCCGCACCGTTTCCGGCAGCTGTACTTCTACGCCGTCGGTGAGAATAACTGTATCCAGTCCCGGCCACCACCGAATGGCTTCCGAAAGCAATTTTATGCCATCAGCCACAAAAAGGCCAGAGGCTTCCCGCTCCTTTTTAGAGGTCAGCAGGCGGCGAACCTGCTGTAAAAGCGAATTCTTTCGCGATGTGATCCGTTCCATTACAGCTTCTGCACCGCAGTCAGCGCTGCCGTACCGCCCAGAACCAGCATAATATCTCCCTTAGCAAATCGGAAATCCGCTGCAGGAGATACGGTAATATTCCCGTCGCGTTTCACAGACAGGATATTCACACCCAATTTGGCGCGGACATTCAGCTCGATCAGGCTCTTATCTGCCCAGGCTGCCGGCACCGGCACTTCGATAATGCCGTAATCTGCAGAAAGCTCAATATAGTCCAAAACATTGAAACTGGACAGACTCTTTGCCAAACGGTCGGCATTTTCCTGCTCCGGAATAACCACCCGGTCAGCGCCCAGCTTTTCCAGCACGTGGCGGTGGGTCTCATCGTGGGCCTTGCAAATAATTTTCGGTACATTCAATTCCTTCAGGTTCATTGTGGCCAGTACAGAATCGCCCAGATTTCCGCCAATGGCGACCACGGCGCAGTCAAAATCCATTACATCCAGAGAACGCAGAACATCCTTATCCCGGGCATCTGCCACCACCGCCTGGGTTACATCTTCACTTAATTGCTGCACCAAATCTGCGCTGCGGTCGATCGCCAAAACCTCACAGCCTTGTTGACACAGTCGCTTGGCTACTTGCATACCAAATCTGCCCAAGCCGATTACAACAAACGATTTCATTGTTTCTCCTCCTTAAGCAGAGGGGAGTCGAACCTTGTCAGCCCCTCAGCCGTTATTTTTTGTGCTTTTTGGTTTATCATCCTTGCCTTGCGTCAGCAAGGCTGCGTCTTCTGCACCCAAAATCCCAGAAAAATTCCAGGCTGAGGGGTGCGTTGCAGTTTTTGCAGAGTAGTTTGCCGTCAAGACAAGTAAAATTTCGAAGGGAATACCCGTTGGTATTGTCAAGGAATTTTGCGCAGTATTGACGGCAAGATGCCTGCAAAAACCTAACAGGGTTCGGCTCCTCTCTGCTTATCATACCCGGTTTCAAATAAATTTGCAAGTGTCTTGACTTTTGGTGTATAATGGAAGCAGATAAATAAGAAGGGGGCATTTTCTATGGTATATCGTATGCAGGTGGCAGGTCTTTGGCGGGAGCTGCCCATTTGTCCGGTGTCGGATACCTTGTCCATTGCCGGCTTTGTGATTTTTGGCGATCAGGAGCTGACGGTGGCCTGCGCCCGGGAGCTTCTTCTAAAAGCGCCGGAATATGACTACATACTCACCGCCGAGGCAAAGGGCATTCCTCTGGGCCACGAAATGGCGCGTCAGAGCGGCGCAGAGAAGTACTTTTTGGCGCGGAAAGCGCCGAAGCTGTATATGACCGGGGTGTTTTCTGCCACAGTGAAGTCCATCACCACCGCCAAGGAGCAGACCCTGTATCTGGACACGGCAGATGCGGAGCTGATGAAAGGTAAAAAGATCCTTATCGTGGACGATGTGATCTCCACCGGCGAGAGCCTGAAGGCGCTGGAGGCGCTGGTGGAAAAGGCAGGGGGCATCATTGCCGGACGGATGGCGATTCTGGCAGAGGGCGATGCCCAGCAGCGGGAGGACATCATCTACCTGCACAAGCTGCCGCTGTTTCATCCCGACGGAACAGTAATGGCGTAAAATCTTGCAAAAAACTGCGCAGGCCTTGCACAAATTCTAAAAACCAAAGAAAAAACACAAGGGGAAAAACCATTGGGGCATCTCGATTTTCCGGGATGCCCCGTTTTCTTTTTCTGTCTGTCATTTGTCCGCCTAACAGAACGAAACCTAACGTAACAAAACAGAACTTAACAAAACGAAACATAACAGAGCGGAGCGTAAGGAAATGGCTGCCGCCGGTTTGCTCCCCGCCCTGTTAAAAAGAAAGCGGAGAAAAGCCTCCCTTGTGAAAAGGGAGATTTTGTGTTTACAATGCCGGCAGATTTTGGTATAATGAAAAAAATATTGCTTGGAGTTGATGGATGTGGAATATTCCAACACATACGCCAAGATCCGTCTGGACATAATCGGGGAAAACTACCGCGCCATTTGCCAAAAGGCAGGTAAGCCGGTGATGGCGGTGGTCAAGGCAGATGCCTATGGCCATGGGGCGGTGGCGGTTGCTAAATATCTGGAAAAGGACTGCCCCTTCTTTGGGGTTTCCAGTCCTGCTGAGGCTTTGCAGCTGCGATCTGCCGGTATTGCTGTGCCGATCTTGGTGCTGGGACATTCTCCCCGGCAAGTATTACCTGCGTTGGTAGCGGAGGATATCCGCCCCACCGTATGTTCCCTGGAGGATGCCAAGGCTCTGTCCGAAGCAGCGATCGCCCAGGGAAAAACGGCGCAATTTCATATTGCGGTGGATACGGGAATGAGCCGGATCGGCTTCCAGGTGGATGCAGAGGCAGCAAATATTTGCCGGGAAATCTGCTCCCTGCCGGGTATTGCGGCAGAGGGACTTTTCAGCCATTTTGCCACCGCAGACACGGATAATTTGGAAAAGACCCACCGTCAGGCAGCGCTGTTCCGGGAGTTTGACCGGATGCTGCTGGACCGGGGTGTGGATGTGAAGATCCGGCATCTGGACAATTCTGCCGGAATTGCCCACTTTGGCTGCAGCTGCCAGATGGCAAGAGCCGGTATTATTCTTTATGGCTTGTATCCCAGTGATGAAGTAGATCAAAAGCTTCTGACGGTGAAGCCTGCCCTGAGCTGGTATGCCACCGTCAGCCATATAAAATGGCTTCCCGCTGGCCGGGAGATCAGCTACGGCGGCACATTTATAACGACCAAGCCTACCCGTGTGGCAACCGTCTCTGCCGGCTATGCCGACGGCTACCGCCGCAGCTTGTCCGGGGCGTTTTATGTACTGCTTCACGGAAAAAAAGCGCCTATTCTGGGCAGGGTCTGTATGGACCAGTTTATGGTGGATGTTACGGACATCCCGGAGGCAGAGGCAGAGGATGCGGTGGTGTTGCTGGGTGTTTCCGGCCAGGAGGAGATCACCGCCGAAATGCTGGGTAAGGCTGCCGGCAGCTTTGCCTATGAGCAGCTTTGCGATCTGTCCCATCGGGTCAGCCGGGTGTTTTACGAGGGCGACCGGGAGGTCGGCAGAACCAATTATCTGCTATGACAGCATTTAACAGGAGCATAAAGCCTCCCTTGTGAAAGGGAGGGGGACCGCCTTGGCGGTGGAGGGATTGCAATCTATGGATACGCTACAATCCCCCAGTCAGCTGCGCTGACAGCCCCCTTTACACAAGGGGGCCGATGCTCGATAATGATTGAAATTATAGTTGGTGCTTGGCTTAACCGGGCGCAAAGGTGGGTATAATCCCCACGGAAGGAGAGAGGGCAGATGCAGGAAACGAAGCATATCGTGGCGCAAGCTGCGGAGAAAATTTTACATCAGGTTAAAAAAGTGATCGTGGGCAAGGATTCCGTGCTTTTATGGGCGCTGACCGCTATGCTTGCCGGCGGGCATATTCTGCTGGAGGATATCCCCGGCGTGGGCAAGACCACGATGGCGCTGGCCTTTTCCAAGGCGTTGGGCTTTCAGTGCAACCGGATGCAGTTTACACCGGATGTACTGCCTTCCGATGTTACCGGCTATTCGGTGCTGCAGAACGGAGAGCTGATCTATAAGCCGGGCAGTGTGCTTTGCAATCTTTTTTTGGCAGACGAATTAAACCGGGCGACCTCCCGGAGCCAGTCTGCCCTTTTGGAGGCAATGGAGGAAAAGCAGGTTACGGTGGACGGGGTCAGCCACAGGCTGCCCCAGCCCTTTGTGGTGCTTGCCACCCAAAACCCGGCAGGCGCTGCCGGCACGCAGCTGCTGCCGGACAGCCAGGTGGACCGGTTTATGGTCCGGCTGAGTCTGGGCTATCCTGCCCCCAAGGATGAGGTGAATATGGCGCTGCAGCGGCAGGGCGCAGAGCCCTTGGAGCAGGTAGAGCCGGTGCTGACGGCGGAGCAGTTTGTATGGCTGCAGGAGCAGGTAAAAAAGGTATTTGTGGCAGAAAGCGTGGCAGAGTATACGGTGAAGCTGATGGATGCCACCCGTCGGAGCCAGCAATTAAGCCGGGGCGGCAGTCCCCGGGCAACCTTGGCGGTGCTGTCTATGGCAAGAGCAATGGCTGCCCTGCGGGGTCGGGATTATGTGATTCCCCGGGATGTGCAGGAGGTAGCCTCGGTTACCCTGGCACACCGGCTGCAGGCAGCCCCGGGTGAGGAGCATACCGAGGCAGAGGTTTTGGATCTGCTTTTAAGTAAGATCCCCGCTCCCAAGCTGCGCTGATATGATCACGCGACGGATTTTGTATTTGGTTTGCCTGCTGGCAAGCCTGGTATTTTACGCGTTTTACCGTCAGTGGGTTTCCTATCTGGTGCTCCTGGCGGTCTTGCTGCTGCCCTGGCTATCCTTGCTTTTGAGCCTGCCGGCAATGTTCAAAACCCGGGTGGGCTTTCGCTGCCCCGGCCAGGTGCAGCTGAATACGCCGGTGCGTACCGCTCTGCAGGTGCAGTGCGATTTTCCGCTGGTGCCGGTGCGGTGCAAGGTACGGCTGCACAATCTACTCACCGATGAATACTTTGTCGGACTGCCCGGAGAACAAATTCCTACGAAAAAGTGCGGGAAAATCGTGCTTTCCTGGGAAAAGCTGTTTGTATATGATTATCTGGGACTTTTCCGCCGTCGGATCTCTCAGGATTCCCAGGCGGAAATTGTGGTGATGCCCAAGCCTGTAAAGGACAAGCTGCCAGCGGAATATGCTGCTACAAACGCCAATTCCTGGCGGCCCAAGCCCGGTGGCGGCTTTGCAGAAAACCGGGAGCTGCGGCTTTACCGCCCGGGAGATCATCTGCGGCACATCCACTGGAAGCTGTCTGCAAAGACCGGCAAGATCATTTATGCCGAACCGGTAGAGCCGGTGCAGCAGGGATATTTACTCAGCCTGTGTTTAGCCGGAGATATTGAGAAAAAGCTCGGTCAGCTTTTGTATGTCAGCGCCGCCCTTTTGCGCCGGCAGCAGTCCCATCGGGTACATTGCGAAACAAAGGATGGGACGGTTTCCTTTTCCGTAACGGACAAAGCATCCCAGGAACGGGGCATGCAGGAGATCTTAGGCAAACGGCCACTGCCTGGGGAGCGGAAGCAACCACTGGGACAAGGGCCGGGATACCACTACATCGGAGGACAAGCCGATGAGAGGTAAAAAATGGATATTGACGCTGCAGGGCTTTGGCTTCGGCTTTGTCCTGAGCTTTACCGCAGTGGCGAGCATCGTTACCGCCTTCGGTATGCAGGTGGATTTATGGACCTTGGCGCTGGTGTGCTTTGCTGCATCGGCGGTCGCCAGCCTGTGCTACACATTACCCCTTTCGTTGGTGCCGGCAGGCGCTCTGGCGGCGGCGCTGGGGTATTTCTGGCAGAAGGGCAGTCTGGAAATGACCGCAGAATCCCTTTTGTACCGGCTTTCCCTGCAGTACCATCGAGGCTACAACTGGGGTCTGATCCGCTGGAGCGGACGGGTGGCAGAGGAAATGGAACAGACCCTGCCCTTGGGTCTGTGCTTACTGGGAGCGGTACTGGCGATTTTGGTGTGCTACAGCTTGTGCCGCCGGAAAAGCCTGCTGCCTGCGCTTATTTTGGATATACTACTTCTAAGTGTGTGCTTTGTGGTCAATGATACCGTACCGTCATCAGCCTGCCTGTACGGACAGTTTACGGTTTTGGGTACGCTGCTGATCACCCACGGCCTCCGCAGGCTTGACGCCCGCCAGGCAAACCGCCTGACTGCAGTTGCCTTGCCGGCAGTGGCGGTTTTGATGCTGCTGATCTTTACGGCAGTGCCGCAGAAAACCTATGACCCCAATACCGCCAAGCGGTTGGGGCAGTGGATCACGGAATCCCATCCGGTGCAATGGCTTTTGGGAAAAACCGCCCAGCCAGGAGATGAAGAGGCTGAACGGGTGGACCTGACGCAGATCGGCTACCGGGAGAAGTCTTATGCCCAGATGCTGGAAATGAAAGCGGATTTTTCCGGTACGGTGTACCTTCGAAGTCGGGCGAGGGATTATTATGACGGCGTCAGCTGGCAGGATGGGGAAAGATCTCCTGCTCTGCGCACTCTGAATTGGCCGGCAACGTTGAACAAGCAAGGCGTGGTGGAAATTTCTACCCGGTATGCCCATACCTATTTATATGTGCCCTATTACCCTACGTCCCGGAGTATGCGGGAGTCAAACACCGGTATCACCAATATCGAAAAGCTCACCGAGTACAGCTTTGCTGTTATGGAACTGCCCGATCAGGATCAGCTGCGGCAGTATCAGGCAGACAGTGGGAGCATGCAGGGCACTATGTGGCAGTATATCGCGATACCGGAAAATGTGCATAGCTGGGCGCAGCCTTTGGCGTATCAGCTTACTAAGAATATCTCAAGCGTTCATCAGAAAGCGCAGCTGATCGCCTCTTATGTACGCAATTCCGCCTCCTATGATACCCAGACTGCCCGGATGCGGGGCAGCAGGGATTTTGCTCGTTGGTTTCTGGAGGAGAGCGATACCGGCTACTGCGTTCATTTTGCTACCGCAACCACAGTGCTGCTGCAGGCGGCAGGTATCCCGGCAAGGTATGTAACCGGCTATCTGGTGCAGGCGGAAAAGGACCAGACCGTAACCGTTACCGCGGAGGATGCCCACGCCTGGACGGAATACTGGCTCCCGGGCTTTGGCTGGTGTGTACTGGATGCCACACCGGCGGCAGTCAGTCCGGCGCCTTCCGCCACAGCCCCCACGGCAGAGGAAGATTACTCCGTGCCGGCAGGAGAATTTGCCCCTGGAGGGGCAACCGAACCGGAGGAAGTGGATACAGAGGTGTCTCTTTCGGTGCTTTGGGTGTGCTTGAGTATGGTGTGCGCTGTTGGAGGCGTGTTGGGGCAGTACCGGGTGCGGCGGTATCTTCAGAAAAAGCGGCTGAATGAAGGGCAGCGAAACCACAGAGCCCTTTGTTGGTGGCGGCATACGGAAGTGCTTGCCGCCTGTTTGGTGGAAACACCGCCGGAGGCGCTTTTGGAGCTTGCCCAAAAGGCAAAATTCAGCAGGGATGGCGTCAGCAAGCAGGAGCTTGATGCCTTTGCCACGTATGCCGAAGACGCAATTTCCCGGCTGAAATCGAAAAGTATTTTTAAGCGGCTGTATTACCGATTTGTCTTGGTTTTGTATTAGGAAAAATTTTTTCAAAAATCCTGTATTTGCATCTTGCACTGACAAAAAAACCTATGTATAATGATGCTATATTTTTTCTTGGAGGGCATGAAAAATGAGCAACGTTCGTCCCGAAACAATGAAACGAATCACCACCCGTGAACTGGCAGATGCCTTTATCGCCGAGCAGGTGGCGGCTGTCCGCGCTCAGGTAGGGGATAAGAAGGTGCTGCTGGCACTGTCCGGCGGTGTAGACTCTTCTGTGGTTGCGGCATTGCTGATCAAGGCGATCGGCAAGCAACTGGTTTGCGTGCACGTTAACCACGGTCTGATGCGCAAAGGTGAGAGTGAGGATGTGATCAAGGTGTTCGGTCAGGAGCTGGACGCCAACCTGATCTATGTGGATGCCACCGACCGGTTCTTAAACCTGCTGGCAGGTGTTGCCGATCCGGAAAAGAAGCGGAAAATCATCGGCGCGGAGTTTATCAAGGTGTTTGATGAGGAGGCTGCCAAGCTGTCCGGTATCGAGTTCCTTGCTCAGGGCACCATTTACCCGGACATTCTGGAGTCTATCAAGGCAAAAGAAAGCGGCAAGCCGGTCAAGTCCCACCACAACGTAGGCGGCCTGCCGGAGGATATGGCGATGGAATTGGTAGAGCCGGTGAAGCTTCTGTTTAAGGACGAGGTCCGTGTGGTTGGCGAGGCGCTGGGTCTGCCCCATGCAATGGTCTGCCGGCAGCCCTTCCCCGGCCCCGGTCTGGGTGTGCGGTGCCTTGGCGCCATTACCCGGGATCGTCTGCACGCGCTGCGGGAAGCCGACGCCATTTTGCGGGAGGAGTTTGACAACTTCGGTCTGAATGAGAAGGTTTGGCAGTATTTCATCGCTGTACCCGATATCAAGAGTGTCGGTGTCCGGAACGAAAGCCGCTACGAAGGCTGGCCTGCCATCATCCGCGCGGTTAACACCAAGGATGCTATGAGCGCCACCATCGAGGAAATCCCTTACAATGTGCTGCATAAGATCACCCAGCGGATCACCGCCGAGGTGGAAGGCATCAACCGGGTTCTGTACGACCTGACCCCGAAGCCTGTCGGTACCATCGAATGGGAATGACCTTAATGTCGAAGAACAGACCAAATCATTCCCAAAGGAACAATTTTGGCTATTCTCTAACCCAATAAAAATATGCCTTCTGCGTTTTGATATGTACCCCAAAAGTTAGACACTTTTTGGGTGCATATTTTTATGGCAAAAAAGGGACAAGAATATAAAAGCTATAGCGCAGAGTACAAGATCAGTGTTATAATGGATATGCGAGAACACCGGTTGGGGTATATGGAAACAGCAAAAAAGTATGATATACCCAATTACAGGGTCATTCAACGGTGAGAGCGCATATTCTTGGAAGAAGGAGCCGAGGGGCTTATGAAAGAACGGCGCGGAAAAGCCAGTACAGCAAGTAGCACCCGAAAGGGTAGACCGCCAAAGCTGGATCCAAAGGTTGAAGAGGAGCTTATTGCCGAGAATCAGCGGCTTCGTATGGAGATAGAGTACTTAAAAAACTGAGTGCCTTAGTTCTTGCGGAAGAGCAAATGTGTTCAATATGTATGCTTTTCCCGCAAGTTTACCCTAAACCAAGGGTACGACTTGATTTTTATCGTTGCTTGGAGTATAATACAAAGAAATTATCGCTATTTTGCGCTAGCTTTACCACATAATGAGAATCATGTGGTAAATCAACAGTTTTTGGCGAGGAGAAGGCAGATGCGCCGGATTTATTCATAGAGTGGGCAAAAGAAAAATGTGTGCTCTGCGGGCAAGAGACAGCTTACGATTTTAAAACACCCATTATTCAAAGGGAGTTTTATGTGGAAGGTGCGGGACAGCTGCGCAGAAAAGGCTATGCTACGCATGGGCGAAAATTGGCTTAATGGTGAATGTCTGCTATAGAAACCTATACTATTCTAGAGGGAGAAGAGAAAGAAAAAATGAAAGAAAAGATGCTAAAGAGTCTTATTACACGGAGCATGAAAGTTCTGAATGTGCTGATAACGGTAGCACTATTTTGTTTATGCTGGCGCTTTTATTATGGACCGCAGCTCGGATTGGGACAGTACGCTAAATACATTGTGGCTGTGGGGATTCTGTATATGGCAGCGGTAGTTTTGCTCGGACGGATCTACAACGCTTTTGCGGCGGGAACGTATCGGGTATCGCAACTGGCATACTCCCAAGGATTGACAGCTTTAATCGCGGATGTAGCCGCATATGTACTTATGGTGGTAATGACTTTGCGGTTTTCAAATCCGCTGCCACTTCTGGGATTGGTAACAGCCCAGGTCTTGTGGAGCGTTATTTGGAGCCTTGTCGCGAACAAATTGTATTTTGCAACGCACGCACCCAGAAAAACGGTGATCGTTTACTGCCAGGATAGTGAACTGCGGAAATTGGAAGAGATCAAGCATTTTGAGAAGAAATTCTGTGTAATGAAATATATTAGGGAACCTAAGGACTATCAGTTGCTTGTTGAGGCGCTTCAGGGGGCAGAAGTGGTGTTTGCGACTGGGTTGGATATGGATACCCGGAACGCTGTGGCTAAGTATTGTATTACGCACGGTGCCCAGTGCTACATCCAACCCCGTGTAGGTGATGTGATTATGGCTGGTGCGGAGCATATGCAGATGTTTAGTGTGCCAACTATGCGGATCCGGAAAGCAAGTCCTGCCCCTGAGTATTTGTTTGTAAAACGGTTGTTTGATATCGTGGCATCTGTGTTAGCGATTATTGTTATGAGTCCATTTATGCTGGGTACTGCTTTGTTGATTAAGTTGTATGACCGAGGACCGGTGCTATATAAGCAGGTGCGACTAACGAAGGACCGGAAGGCGTTTAAGGTCCTAAAATTCCGCAGTATGCGCACAGATGCGGAGAAGGACGGCGTGGCCCGACTTTCTACAGAGAATGACGATCGTATCACCCCTGTAGGAAAGATCATCCGCAAGATCCGCTTTGACGAGCTTCCCCAGCTGTTTAATATATTGAAAGGTGATATGACCATTGTTGGCCCCAGACCGGAGCGTCCTGAGATCGCGGCGCAGTATGAGAAGGAAATTCCGTCCTTCGGCTTGCGGTTGCAGGTGAAGGCGGGTCTGACCGGCTATGCGCAGATTTACGGAAGATACAATACGGAACCCTATGACAAGTTGAAGATGGATCTAATGTACATTAATCATATGTCCCTTGTAGAAGATCTGCGGCTGATGCTTGCGACGGTAAAGATTCTGTTTATGGCGGAGAGCACAGAGGGAATCGAGGATGGGCAGACGACGGCTTCTGTGCAGAGCACAGAGGAAAAATCACTGGTTGGAGCAGGAAAAAAATAAAAAAGTAATTGTGATTGGAGATAGGAATGCACATTCTAATTCATTCGGATGAATACTATCCGAGCGGTGCGGCTTGCGCTTATCGCATGAAGGTTTTTGCGGACGTCTTTTCTGCAAAGGGACACGCGGTAACGGTCATTGCCAGTTCAGCCAATAAAACAAATGGAAAGATAGAAGACTGCAGAGAACGAATTATTTATTCTCCAACAGTTAAAATGAAGAAGAAAACAGCCGTGATGCGATTGCTTAACAACATAAGTTTTGCAGTAACGTCTCTATTTGCGGGCTTGTTTGTAGGTAAGGTGGATGTGGTTATAACGACGTCGCCACCGCCGTTGGTCAGCATATCAGGTTGGTTGATTGCAAAGATTAAGCGGGCAAAGCTGGTGTATGATGTTCGGGATATATGGCCGGATGTTGCATTGGAAATGGGAAGCTTCTCTGAGGATAGCTTTTTTTGCAAAGTGTTTCGTGGCATAACAAATTTCATGTATCGCCATGCGGATATGGTTACTACAGTGTCTCCTGGCAAGGTGGAAAAGATTCGCAGTAAGTTGCCTGAAAAAGATAACAGCAAGGTGCATTTGGTGAGTAATGGCTTTGATGAAAGTGTATTAACCTCCAAAGAGGTGCCTGGCTTAATTGAAGACTATGGACTGCGCGATCAATTTACCTGTGTCTATATTGGAAACATTGGCCTTGCACAGGGATTGGGAATGCTTTTGGATCTGGCGGCGGCATCGACCCGGAAAAATGTACAATTTCTCCTGTTTGGCAGTGGGGCCGAGAGGGCTGAACTGGAAAGACGGGTGAACAAGGAAGGCCTTAACAATGTTCGCTTTTGCGGTGTTTTGGAACACGAGAAAGTTCTAACACTGCTTTCAAATGTGCAGATTAGTTTTGTTCCGTTAAAAAGCGCAAATATGAAAGACAGTGTGCCAACGAAAATATATGAAGCCTTAGGTATCGGCTGTCCTGTATTTTTGATTGCAGAAGGAGATGCCTGTGAAATTGTAAAAGAAACAGGGCTAGGGCGCTGCCTGTCTCCTGATCAGGTAGCAGAATTGCCAAATGTATTTGAACAGATGATTGCGGATTATTCTGAAATTATCTGCAATCAGGAAAAGGCAAAGACCATAATGCTGCACAAGTATTCGCGACAGAAAATCACAGAAGAATTTGAGAAATTGTTGTGTAAGTTGTGTTCCGCAAGGATAAAAGAAGAGGAGATCGTAAATGGTTAACGTAATTGGTTTAGGCTATATTGGTCTGCCGACGGCGCTGATGCTGGCAGCCCACGGTGTAGAAGTCGTGGGTACAGACTATAATAAAGACCTGGTAGCAACATTGAATGCCGGAAAGACCACCTTCAAGGAGGACGGTCTGGACGAGCTGTTTGCCGATGCTGTCAAGGGCGGCATCAAGTTCAGCACCGAATATCAGGTAACGGATACATACATCGTTTCCGTGCCGACTCCCTATGATAAGTTCAGCAAGAAGGTGGATGCCTGCTATGTGATAGCGGCGGTCAAGTCTGTGATAGCTGTGTGCCCTAAGGGTGCAACTGTGGTGATAGAGTCCACGGTCTCTCCCGGTACGATTGACAAGTTTGTCCGTCCTGCCATTGAGGAAAATGGCTTTGTTATTGGCAAGGATATTAATCTGGTCCATGCCCCGGAGCGTATCATCCCCGGCAATATGGTCTACGAGCTTTTGCACAATAACCGTACCATTGGCGCAGATGACCGTGCAGTTGGCGAAAAGATCAAGGCGCTGTACAGCAGCTTCTGCCAGGGCGAGATTGTGGTAACAGATATCCGCACCGCAGAGATGACCAAGGTGGTGGAGAATACTTTCCGGGCAGTCAATATTGCCTTTGCCAACGAGCTGGCGAAGATTTGCCGCCATGATAATATGGATGTGTACGAGATTATTCGTATCTGCAATATGCATCCCAGAGTTAATATTCCGCAGCCCGGTCCCGGTGTCGGCGGCCACTGTATTTCTGTTGACCCCTGGTTCCTGGTGGGTGATTATCCCAGCCTTGCCAAGGTGATCGATGAGTCTATGCAGACCAACGACAGCATGCCGGACTTCGTGCTGCAGCGCATTCACGATATTATGAAGCAGAAAGGTCTGACGGATATCTCCCGGGTGGGTCTGTACGGACTGAGCTATAAGGAAAATGTGGACGATTACCGGGAATCTCCCACACTGCAGCTGCTGGAGAGTCAGGAGCGGCATCTGGCACCGGGGCTTAAGAGCTACGATCCGTTTATCAAGACAGATATCGTAGCAAACCAGTATCACGACATGGATGCATTCCTGGCGGATGTGGATATGGTCGTCATTATGGTTAAGCACAACCAGATCAAAGAGAATATGGACAAGCTGGCAGATAAGGTGGTCCTCGACTGCCACAATATCTGCGATCTTCCCGGTGTATATCATCTGTAATATCAGGAGTGTTATATGGAAAAGAAAAGGATAGCTGAAATAGACATTTTGCGGGGAATCGCCGGGGTTTTGATGATACTTGGACATTCCTTCATAGAGCATCCTGTGAACATTTCTGGGATATCCTGGTGCGTATCGCTTCGCCACTTTATCTACACATTCCATATGGAATTGTTTTTTATTCTGGCTGGCGCTGTGTACCATTGTTCGGCTTATTGCAGTTTTATCCGAAAAAAAGCAAAGCGGCTTATAGTTCCGTATTTATTTTTTGGAGTTACCACATTGCTGTTGCGCGTTTTTGGCGGCTCGCTTATCAACGGGAACGAAAAGTTAGGCGACGGTATTTACAGTTTGGTATTTCAGGGAGGGGCATATTGGTTTTTATATGTGCTGTTTCTGACTTTTTTGCTTTATCCGCTGTTGGAAAAAGTATTCAAAACCGATGTGTTGAAGATTGCTCTTATTACAATCAGCATAGTGTTGTGGAGGTTTGTTGATCTTCCCAACGTATTTGCGATTGATACAATCTTTTATTATTTGCCGTTCTTTATTGCAGGCAATATGCTTGTGCGGATTGTGCGCGATCTTGAATTGCGTAAGATCTGGTATTTTGCTGTTATTTCTTTGATCGTATTTTGTGCGCTGGACTGGTGGGATGTGCATGCTTCAATGGATGCGCTACTTAAGTATCCTCGTGCAATGGCGATAATCATAGCTTTATTTGTTTTGGCCAAAGGTCTGATTTGGCTGTCTGAAAAGTGGAAAGTAGTATATGGTGCCCGTCTGTTTTTGGAAGATTGCAGCAGATATTCACTCCAGCTATATTTGTTTAACGGCTACATATTAACGGTTATTAGAACGCTGTTGTGCAGAATTATGGGCATCACAGAGCCTATAGTGATCGTGCTTGCAATATGGTTAGGGAATCTTGTGCTGACGCTTATTGCGTGCAAATGGATCATTCCACGCATCCCGTTGGTTAGAAGGCTTTGTGGACTGTAAACAGTTCCGTTATAACCGGCGTGTGCATGATATTGACGCAGTTTTGAAGGGAGAATTCAGAAGAATGAAGAAAGTAATGTTAGTTTTCGGCACGCGGCCGGAGGCAATCAAGATGTGCCCCTTGGTAAATGAACTGAAAACCAGAAAAGAAATCGAAACGGTGGTCTGCGTTACCGGTCAGCATCGGCAGATGCTGGATCAGGTGCTGAAGGCTTTTGCTGTAGAGCCTGACTACGACCTGTCCATTATGAAGGACAAGCAGACCCTGTTTGATGTAACTGTGAATATTCTGCAACGGATCAAGGAGGTGCTGGAGGAGGTAAAACCCGATGTCGTACTAGTGCACGGCGATACTTCCACCACCTTTGTTACCGCCCTGGCGTGCTTCTACCTGCAGATCCCCGTGGGTCATGTGGAGGCAGGCCTGCGCACCTACAATATCTACAGCCCCTATCCTGAGGAGTTCAATCGGCAGGCAGTTGGCATTTTGGCGCAGTATAATTTTGCGCCAACTGCCATGTCCAAAGAGAATCTTCTCCGGGAGGGCAAGGATGAGACAAGCATCTACGTAACCGGTAATACTGCCATTGATGCGCTGAAGACTACTGTCCGGGAGGATTATACCCATCCGGAACTGGACTGGGCAGCCGACAGCCGGCTAATTATGATCACAGCCCACCGCCGGGAGAACTTAGGTGAGCCCATGCACAATATGTTCCGGGCGATTCGCCGTGTTCTGGAGGAGAATCCCGATGTGAAGGCGATCTACCCGATCCATATGAATCCTGTTGTCCGCAAGGCAGCGGAGGAGGAGCTTGGCGGCTGCGACCGCATCCGTATCATCGAGCCTCTGGATGTGCTGGATTTCCATAACTTCCTGGCACGCAGTTATATGATCCTCACCGATTCCGGCGGAATCCAGGAGGAAGCTCCCAGTCTGGGCAAGCCTGTGCTTGTTATGCGGGACACCACTGAGCGGCCCGAGGGCATTGCTGCCGGCACACTGAAGCTGGTTGGAACGGACGAAGAAGTGATCTACGAAAACTTTAAGCTTTTGCTGGAAGACAAGTCTGCATACGACGCCATGTCCCACGCCTCCAACCCCTACGGCGACGGCCATGCTTGTGAACGCATTGCGGATGTTCTGGTAAACAGTAAGAATTAAAATGGGTATCGTAAAAAAAATATCTGCGTACTGGCATGCGCTTAGAAACATGAAGTCCAGCCAGGTCTATTACCGCCTCAGAAGAATGCTGAAGCTGCGGGTTTCCCTGGGCATCCAGCTTGCGCCTGTGCCGGTGCAGATGAATGCTGTCCTGTCAGTGAAAGAACTGGACTTTGACCCGGTATTCCTGAGCAGATTCTCTGTTGAGGAGCTGCTGACCGGAAAGGTTACATTCCTTTATGAGCAGGAAAAATTCTGCTGGAATGGAACATGGGAGATTCCGGAGCGGTCCGCACTGTGGAATTTCAATCTGCACTATTTTGAGTTTCTGTTTCCTCTTGCCAAGGTATATGGCGATACCGGAGAACAGAAGTATCTTGATGAAATCAAGAAAAGTATTTTGGGCTGGATTGCAAGCAATCCCAAAAACGCCGGCGGCCCCGGTTGGGCGGCCTATACGATTGCCTTACGGACTGTCAACTGGTTGTCCTGCCTTTCAGCGCTTAATGGCGCACTGGAAGAGGATGCGCCCTTTTACCGGCAGTTTACATCATCGGTTTATGAGCAGTACGGCTTCCTTGCCGATCATCTGGAGAAGGACCTGCTGGCAAACCACTATTTTGAGGACCTGAAGGCACTGATCATCTGCGCGCTGTACTTTGGCGATGAAAAAATGCTCAGTGCCGCCCTGAAGGAATTTAAAGCCCAATGCCGGGAGCAGATCTTGCCGGACGGCATGCACTTTGAGCTGAGCCCCATGTACCATAAAATCATCCTGGAGGATGTTCTGCGTGTGGCGGTGGCTTTGCGCGGCGCCGGAAGGGCAGATGCGGAAATAGAAGCGTATATCCAGCCTATGCTGGATGTGGCATATTCCTTTGAGGAAGGCTTGGAGCGGATCCCTCTGTTTAATGACTGTGGCAACAATGTGGCAAAAAGCTTGTCCGCTTTGATGCTGGCAGCAGAAAACCATTTTGGGATTGCGCCGGTGTATAAGGCGCAGCTGCCGGACAGCGGCTATTATATTTTCAAGCAGGGTCAGTGGAAGCTGATCGTCGATGCCGGACAACCGGGACCTGCGTACATTCCCGGACATGCCCATTGCGACGCTATGAGTTTTGAGCTGTTCAAGGACGGTAAACCGGTGCTGGTAAACTGCGGCACCTATGCCTATCAGTGTGAGCAGCGCGGCTTTTTCCGCAGCACCGCCGCCCACAATACCGTGATGTGTGCGGGCGTTGAGCAGTCCCAGTGCTGGGGCGTGTTCCGCATGGGAAAACGCAGCCGTGTGCAGGTATTATCTTGCAGCGATCGGGATATCAAGATCGAGATGATCGACCAGAATAAAAAACATGTAATCCGGGAGTTTATACTGGAAAACGATAGCTTGACGGTTAAAGACGATGCTTCCTGCAATCTGACTGAGTGGATCCATTGCGTCGTGTCCTGGGAAAAAGAGAATGAAGGAATTCGGCTCTCTGACGGGATGCTGCTGACAGTGGATTCGGCATTGGAAGTATGTGAACAGCCATATGCCTATGAGTACGGCAGGCAGAAAAACATCGCGGCCTTTACATCCGCGGGAAAGAAAAGCTTTACAATTAACGTGAGGAATGTACTATGAAGATTCTGGTGCTTACAACAGATTATCCCAGTGATAATGGCAAGGTCGCACATCGCTTTGTTCATGTCAGGAATGTTGTCTATCAGCAAAATGGAATTGACGTAACCGTGCTGAATTTTGCAGCAGAAAAAGACTATGCGTATGAGGGTATTCCTGTAATTACACTGGAGACATACAGCAAGACGCAGGGGCAATATGATATTCTTCTGTCACATCAGCCTAACCTGCGTAATCATCTGAAGTTCTTGCTGAAGTATGGCGACTATTTCCCTGAATTTTTGTTTTTCTTCCATGGTCATGAGGTGCTGGATGTCAACAAAGTATATCCGAAACCTTATTCATACATGAGATCGGCCAAAGGCAAGAGACTCATCCAGGCACTATATGATGCAGTTAAGCTTCCCCTCTTGCGGGGGTATTTTACACGGGTTGCAGGGAAATCACGATATGTGTTTGTAAGCCACTCTTTGAAGGAACAATTCTTTAAATATGTACGTGTAGAGAGGAACAGGATAGAAAAGCAGTGTTATGTGATCAATAACAGTGTAGGAGAAATATTTCAGGAAAAGAGATATACTCCGGAAGACCGGTTCGCCTATGATTTTATAACCATTCGATCCAATATGGATAGCAGCACATATTGCCTGGATCTGGTAGTGGAAGCAGCTAAGGCACTCCCGGACCGAAAGTTTTTGGTAATTGGGAAGGGAAAGTTTTTTGAACATATTGAGAAGCCGTCCAATATTACATGGATCGCAACAACTTTGCCCCATGTGGAGCTGATTTCCTATATTAATCAATCGAGATATGCCCTAATGTTGACTCGAAATGATACACAGGGGGTCATGTCATGTGAATTAGCGACATTTGGAATTCCTCTTATAACCTCGGACATCCCAATTTGCCATGAGATCTTTGAACCCTACGGGAATGTGGCGTTTGTAGATAACCATGATGTGGTTCACACCTTAGAGCAAGCCTTGCGCAACGGAGTAAGGCCGCCTAAAAAACGCTTATATTTAGCGGAGGATACGATTGCCAAAGAGATTAGGCTGCTGAAAGAAATTTGACAGAAAGGGGCGTCCAACAGAACAAGACTATGAAGATTGCTTTGCTTGATGTTGTATTAGTATTAATATTTGCCTTGATTCCGCATGCCAGTGGAAACATACAACAAGGATTGTTGATTGCTCTAATTGCTGCTGATATGCTACTTTTGGCAAACGGCAGGTGCAAAATAGAAAAACAGCATAAAGGTGTGTTTATAGCCTTTGTGTTATGGCTGGTCTGGCATCTATTCATTATGCTAATATATGGCAGTGGTGTGAAGCGCATGATACAATTCATGGCAGCATTCCTAACATTTTGGGTTGCTGCAAATTATCAAATCACCACGAAACAGCTTCATCGTATTCGGACGATTGAACTGATACTTTTAGGTAGCTGGATGGTGTGTTTCTTCCTGTCAAGAGATGTTTATACCTTTAAAGCGTACTATGTAAACAGTAACAGTATGGGAGCAATGGCGTTCACTGCCTTTATGTTTTTTTTGTTAGTACCGCTAAAGAAAAAATTTTGGCAATGCATAGTTGTACTAGCATCCTTATTTATAATATGGATTTCTGGTAGCAGAGCGGTGCTTCTCGAAGTGATAGTTGTATTTTTTGCGATGATAGTAATTCGGAATAGATCTGCAAAAGGATGGAAACTAGACCTAAAGCTATTATTTTTTGCTGTGGCGGGAGCAGCTTTATTTATTACTATAGTGTATCCTTCGTTGTTCAACACAGAATTAGGCCTAAAAATTAATGATCTTTCCCATCGGTTTTTTAATAAGAATTTCTTTTCTGGAAGACATACACTGTGGACTTTACTGTTAAACCTGATTGGGCGTGAGCCGATTATTGGATATGGTTTGCATGCAGTTCCAGAAGCGTTTATTGATGTTACAGTATCAAGTCATAATTTGTATTTGCAGACCGCATTGCAGGCAGGCTGGGTGAGCGTTGTGCTTCTTTTTTTAGTACTATACAAGATATATACGGTATTAATCAAAAAACCAAATGGATTGTCCTATGCGATGGTGGGGGTATTGCTGGGAACGATTATATATCAATGCTTTGAAGTCTCTTTGACGCAAAACAACTGGCCGATAGGCCTATTTGTGTGGGTGTTGCTTGGAATAGGCGTTTATCAGAAAAAGGATGAGAGCACATATTTGAGCGAAGATGCAAACGATAGGAAAAAGGATAATGAGACGAATATTTAAGAATTTTTCTTACACATTTATTGGGAATTTCATAACCTTCTTGCTAAACGCAGGAGTAACATTTATAATCCCAAAGTTTATTGGGGTTACTGAGTATAGCTACTATCAGTTGTTCCAATTCTATATAGCGTATGTGGGTTATATGCAGTTTGGCTGGGTTGACGGTATGTATTTACGGTTAGGGGGAAGGTACTATGAAGATCTTGATAAAAAGCGGCTTCATACCCAGTGGTGTTTGTATACGATCTTTACCTTAATTGTTGGTGGAGTCGTAATTCTTAGTGCATTTTTGGGAGCATTTGATAAGCAAAAACAACTGGTCATCTTCTTAACCGGTCTGTCGGTGTTTAACATTCTTCCAATTACTTGGTTTCAGTATATTTTGCAGGCAACGAATAGAATCAAGGAGAATGCAACCGTCATTATTCTGCGTTCAGTGTTGTTTCTGATTGGAATTTGTGTGTTGTTGCTTTTGCGAGTTACTGGGTATGCAGCGTTTTGCATTGCTTTTGTTATTGCGCAGTTTTTTTCATTACTTTATGTGCTTTGGGCTTGCAGGGATATTGTATGCAACAAGAAAGTGCCCGTTAGAAGTGTGATCGGTGAGATTAAACAGGATTTCTCGCAGGGCATTAAGTTGACAATTGCCACAGTTTCCAGCGTTTTGATCATTGGTGTCGTCCGTTTGGCAATTGAGCAAAGCTGGAGCGTGGAAACATTTGGAAAAGTATCGCTGACATTGTCTGTTTCTAATCTTCTGATGTTGTTTGTCCGGGCGGTGTCTTTAGTGATGTTCCCCGCACTACGCCGTACACGAGAGGAGAATCTGGCGGAAATCTATGGCACCATGCGGACCGGTTTGATGGTGGTCCTTTTGGGTCTACTAGTGGGATACTATCCGCTGAAGGTTATTCTGTCTGCATGGCTACCACAATACGCTGATAGCCTGGTGTATATGGCGCTGTTATTCCCAATGTGTGTGTTTGAGAGCAAGACCAGCATGCTGATCGAGACTTATATGAAAACCTTGCGAAAAGAGAAATGGCTATTGACGGTAAATCTTGCTACAGTTTTTCTCAGCGTTGTGTTTGCTGTTATTACGGTATACTGGCTGCATAATTTAGATCTGGCTGTTGTATCTATTGTTGTATTGCTGGCATTTCGTTGTATCGCGGCAGAATGTCTTCTCTCGCGGCTGATTGGTATTGAGGTCAAAAAAGACATTCTGCTTGAGGTGATCCTGACAGCGATATTCATTGTGGCAAGCTGGTTTGTGGGAGGCGTGCCCGGAATTGTGCTATACGCAGCAGCCTATGTTGTGTATCTGTTGATCAAAAGGGATTCCATAACGAATTTGTTACACACATTGAAAGCAAAATTAAAACCTACGCTCTAAAAAACTTGTGAGAGGTAACTGAGTGTGAATACGGAAGAGCTTCTTTTTGCGTTACTGCGGTCGGTGGCCTGCGGAGGGGCTGTAGAAGACAAAACCAAGGATGCCTGCACACCGGATATGCTGGAAGCGATTTATGTGCTTGCCAGACGCTATGACCTTTCCCATTTGGTGGGACAGGCTGCCAGCAAGCTGGGCTTGCCCGAGAGTGGACCCCTCGCCAAGTGCAAGCAGGCTGCCATGCAGGCGTTCATGCGTTACATGCAGATGAACCATTCCTATGAACAGATATGCGTGGCGCTGGAGGAAGCCCAGATTCCGTTCATTCCCCTAAAGGGCTCAGTTCTCCGAGACGATTACCCGGAGCCGTGGATGCGTACAAGCTGTGATATCGATATACTGGTCCATGAAGAAGACCTGGGCAAAGCCATTGGCGTACTGACAGAAAAGTTTGGCTATAGAAATAAGGGAAGAAGCTATCACGATGTATCCCTGTTTTCACCCACTGGGATTCATTTGGAATTGCACTTTGATACGATTGAAGAGGGAACGGCAAACAGCGATTGTCGGGCGGTCCTTTCAGAGGTTTGGGAATGCGCCAGACCCAAAGAGGGGAAACAGTATCAGATGTACATGTCTGATGAGATGTTCTTCTTTTATCATATTGCCCACATGGCAAAGCATTTGACAGCCGGTGGCTGCGGGATCAGGCCGTTCCTGGATCTCTGGATTTTGAATCACAATGTGGAGCATGACCGTCAAAGGCGGGAGACACTGCTTGCCCGGGGAGGACTCCTGACCTTTGCGAAGGTGGCAGAGCGGCTCTCGGAGGTGTGGTTCTCTGATGCGCCTGCAGATACACTAACAAAGCAACTGGCGGACTTTATTCTCAAAGGCAATATCAGTGAGAGCAAAGCTGCTATCCAGCAGGCACAGACAGGCACGGGAATTGGCTATATAATAAAGAGAAGATTGTTTATGCCATATGCATTTATGAAGGTGCGCTATCCGGTGCTGCAAAAGCATAAGTGGCTTTTGCCGGTGTATCAGGTCGTGCGTTGGGTCCAAATGTTGCGTAAGGGTGGCATGAAGCGATCTTTGCATGAACTGAAGATCAATGCGGAGGTTTCCTCGGAAGAGATTTCTTCTGCAGCGGACCTGATAAAAGCACTTGGCTTGCAATAGACGTTATTGGTCTTTTTCCGCGGGCACCATCGAGTGGGAATGACCTTAAGTGGCTGTTGGTTCTTAAAATAGTTAGGAAAAA
>JAZSRR010000103.1:0-3709 GCA_045538605.1 Faecousia sp. | reverse complement strand
TTACACCGGCAGTCCGTTTGGACTGCCGGTGTTGATTATTCTTATCCGCCGAAGCCAGGGAAGAAATTGCCAAACCAATCGCCAAAGCCTCCGAAACCAGGGATCTGGGATTGCTGCTGTTCCTGCTCCTGCTGCTGATTTTGCGGTGTCTCCTGCTCCGCTTCTGTCTGGGGCGGCTTTTCATCAAAAGTGATTTCCAGGTTCACCTGGGCACCGCTGCGGAACACCGTAACGGTGGTGGTCTGTCCCGGTTCAAACTTCCGCAAAGCACGGGTCAGCTCAGACATAGACGAAATGCTATGACCACCTACATTCACGATAATATCCTTTGCCTGAATGCCGGCTTTTTCTGCCGCGCCGCCTTCTTCCACTTCCTTAACAAAAGCGCCGTAAGGCAGACCGTAGGTATCGGCAACATCCGCACTTACATCCTGAACGACCACGCCCATATACGCGCCGCTGAGATAGCCATCCTTCACAAGGTCTTCAATCATCCCAAGGACATCATCAATGGGAATAGCAAAACCAATGCCTTCAATATAAGCGCCGGAGCCGCTGGTTCCGGAATATTTTGCTGTGGTAATACCCACGACCTCACCCTGCATATTGAAGAGCGGTCCGCCGGAATTGCCGGAATTGATCGCCGCATCCGTCTGAAGCATATTCAAATAGGAGCCATCGGTATTGACCAGGCGGTCCTTGGCGCTGATATAACCAACCGTCAAGGTAGAGGTCAGCTCGCCCAAGGGATTACCAATAGCGGCAACCATATCGCCGACTGCCAAGGCATCACTGCTGCCCAAGGTTACATAGGGCAGTCCGGTAGCCTCGATCTTCAAAACAGAAAGATCATTTGCCGCATCGTAGCCGATGACCTTTGCATCATACTTTTTCGAATCGGCAGTAATCACCGTCAGCTTGCTGGCGCCCTGAATCACGTGGTAGTTGGATACCACATAGCCGTCTTCGGAAATAATAAAGCCAGAGCCGGAAGAGGCGGTTTCAGAAACCTGACCATAGAAATTTGTGCTTAGAGACTGATTGGAAATTGCCACAACCGCCTGCACATTTTTCGCATACACAAGACCTGGGGCTTGGTTTGCGCCCTCCTGCCCTGCGCTGCCGGAGCCAACAGAGCTTAATGCCGCATCCATCTGCTGTTGCAGCACATTGAGTTGATTATCCACGGTTTTCTGCAGGGTCTGCATTTTACCGGACCAATACACACTCACGCCCAGAGCCGTCAGACCGCAACCGGCAAGCAAAACAGCAACTGCAAGCAGCACAGCCGTCAGCCGCTTCTTGGATTTCTTCGTTTTTTTCTCCTTTGGTGGCTGCGCCGGTTCGGCAGTATAGGGTGATTCATAAGGGGAGTCTGCAAAGGGCGAGACCGGTCGCTCCTCCCAGTTTGTGTATTCTTGTTCCATAAGAAACCCTCCGTTTCTTTTTTCTTTACTATAAAAAAGATTTGTGAAATAATTGTGTACGCCATCTCTGGACTTTGTAAACAAATTATGTATTTCTATCATACCACGCAGAACCGTTTCGTCAAGAAAAATTCGCGGCAGCTTTTGCTGCCGCGAGCTTTAATCTTTATTTCTTTTTGAAGGACATACAGTCGGTGCACTGCTCCATAGCAGGGTTCTGCTCGTGTGTGCCGACCAAAATGCGCTCCAGAGAGCAGAAATTGGCATCGCTGCAATGGTAAGCGCACTGGGAAACAGTACATTCAATGCTTTTATTTGCGTGGCAGTTCATAACTTTCTCCTCCTTTTTGCTGTGATATGGATAGTATGACCGAAATTAAAATAATTAGTCGGTTTCATACCGGTAATTTTGTTTGCAATCATTGACATTTTGTCTTGCAGTCTGTATAATAGTTCCGGAAAATGCGGATTTGTGGCCGCTTTACAAATTGCCAAAATTCATTTTGGAAAAGAAAGGAAATTTGCCATGATTTACAGTGCAGAAGTACAACATATGTGCTCCGTGGCCAAGGGCGCCTATCACGGCCCCGCTCCCATTCCCGAAGAGGGCAAGTGGGTACAGGTCAAGGAGATTAAGGATGTCAGCGGTTTTACCCACGGCATCGGCTGGTGCGCTCCTCAACAGGGCTGCTGCAAGCTGACCCTGAATGTGAAGGAAGGCATCATTGAAGAGGCTCTGGTGGAGACTCTGGGCTGCTCCGGTATGACCCACTCCGCTGCTATGGCTTCCGAAATCCTGATCGGCAAGACACTGCTGGAAGCCCTGAACACCGACCTGGTTTGCGACGCTATCAATACCGCTATGCGGGAGCTGTTCCTGCAGATCGTATACGGACGCAGCCAGTCTGCCTTCTCCGAGGACGGCTTGGCAGTTGGCGCTTCTCTGGAAGACCTGGGTAAGGGTCTGCGCAGCCAGGTTGGCACTATGTTTGCCACCAAGGCAAAGGGACCCCGCTACCTGGAGATGGCCGAGGGCTATGTTACCCGCATTGCTCTGGACGAGAACGACCTGATCACCGGTTATGAGTTCATCAATCTGGGTAAGATGATGGACTTCATTAAGAAGGGCGACGATGCAAACGAGGCTCTGAAGAAGGCAAAGGGCAGCTACGGCCGCTTTGCCGACGCCGCTAAGTACATCGACCCCCGCCACGAATAATAAAAGGAGGATATCAAAATGGCTTTGTTTGAAGGTTACGAAAGAAAAATCGACAAGATCAATGGTGTCCTCGCTCAGTATGGCCTGGAATCCGTTGAAGCTTGCCGTGAAATGTGTGTTGCTAAGGGTTTTGATCCCTATGAAATCGTTAAGGGCATTCAGCCCATCGCTTTTGAGGATGCCGCTTGGGCATACTGCGTTGGCGCAGCCATTGCGCTGACCAAGGGCGTTAAGAACGCCGCAGAAGCTGCCGAGGCAATCGGCATCGGCCTGCAGGCCTTCTGCATCCCCGGCTCCGTTGCGGAAGACCGGAAGGTCGGCATCGGCCACGGCAACCTGGGCGCTATGCTGCTGCGGGATGAGACCAAGTGCTTTGCTTTCTTGGCTGGCCACGAGTCCTTCGCCGCTGCAGAAGGCGCGATCGGCATTGCCCGTTCCGCCAACAAGGCTCGTAAAGAGCCCCTGCGGGTTATCCTGAACGGCTTGGGCAAGGATGCCGCACAGATCATCTCCCGTATCAACGGCTTTACCTATGTAAAGACCCAGTTCGACTACTACACCGGCGAGCTGAAGATCGTGGAGCGTATCCCCTACTCCACCGGCGAGCGCGCTGCCGTTAACTGCTACGGCTGTGATGACGTCCGGGAAGGCGTTGCGGTTATGCGTTACGAAGGCGTTGACGTTTCCATCACCGGTAACTCCACCAACCCCACCCGCTTCCAGCACCCCGTTGCCGGCACCTACAAGAAGGAATGCATGGAGCAGGGCAAGAAGTACTTCTCCGTTGCTTCCGGCGGCGGCACCGGCCGCACCCTGCACCCGGATAATATGGCTGCAGGTCCCGCTTCCTACGGCATGACCGACACTATGGGCCGTATGCACGGCGATGCACAGTTTGCCGGTTCTTCCTCCGTCCCCGCCCACGTTGAGATGATGGGCTTCCTGGGCGCAGGTAACAACCCCATGGTCGGTATGACCGTATCTGTTGCTGTAGCAGTAGAAGAATCCTTGAAGTAATACTAGTATACAAAATTTCGGGCATCTGCAAATGCAGATGCCCGCT
>JAZSRR010000036.1:0-4055 GCA_045538605.1 Faecousia sp. | reverse complement strand
GATGGCATTCTCACTGTCCAGCTCGATGTAATCCAATACATGGTTGGCACTGTACCGGATCGCCGCCCACCTTGCCAGCTGCTTTTCAGGATATACCACTTCATCCGCACCGTTTCGCAGCAGGAACTTTTCTTGAACATCGGTAGCGGCTCTGGATACCACCATCTTAGCTCCCAGCTCTTTCAGAAGGCTTGTGGTCTGAAGACTGTTTTGGAAGTTGTTACCGATGCCCACAATGCAAACATCGTAGTTATCCACCCCGAGGCTCCGCAGGAACGCTTCATTGGTGCTGTCACCAATCTGGGCATTGGTGACATAAGGAAGGATCTCTTGTACCAGTTCTTCCTTGTGATCTACCGCCATGACCTGATGGTTCAGCTCCTGGAGTTTCATAGCAATATGCTTTCCAAAACGGCCTAAGCCAATTAATAAAATAGATTTCATGCAGTTACCTCCTTAACCCACGGTAATTTTCTCCAAAGGCAGCTTGGAGAGGGTGTTTTTTGTAGCGGACAGCGTGGCGAAGATCAGGGTCAAGCCACCGATCCGACCTAAGAACATAAGGCTGATGAGGATCAGCTTGGAAATGAGATGCAATCCCGGTGTGATGCCCAGGGTCAGGCCAACTGTACCGATAGCAGATGCGGTCTCAAACAGACAGGTAAGGATCGGCAAATTCTCCACCCGGCTGATGATCATACCGCCAAGCAAAAACAGAGAGCTGTACATCAGAAATACAGTCAGTGCGTTCTTCACAGTATCATCCGCGATCCGCCTGCCGAAGAATCGACCGTTTTCCCGTCTGCGGAAAACAGCTACCGCACAGGCGATCAGCACAGCCGCCGTGGTTGTTTTCATACCGCCTGCCGTAGAGCCGGGGCTGCCGCCAATGAGCATCAAGCCAATGGTCATGGTCTGACCGGTCTCGCTGAGTGCCGTCAGATCTGCTGTATTGAAGCCTGCGGTTCTGGGTGTAACCGACTGGAATAGAGACAGGAATATTCTTCTTCCCATCGGTTCTGCGGAGAACTCGAAAAAGAAGAAGTACAGCGCCGGAATTAGAAGCAGGATGCCGGTAGTGGCAAGGATCACCTTGCTCTGCATCCGGTAACGCTTGATGTGGATACCGTTCTGACGAATATCTTGCCAGGTGAGAAAGCCGATGCCGCCAATGACGATCAGCAGCATGACCGTGATATTTACCACTGGGTGTGTTGCATAGGAAGTCAAGGAAGAATACGGGCTTTTCGTGCCCATTAGGTCAAAGCCTGCGTTGCAAAAAGCGGAAATGGAATGGAACACCGCCAGCCAAATGCCTTTCACACCGTATTCCGGTACGAATACGGTCATCAGCACCAACGCACCCAGCAGTTCAAATAGGAAAATACCCTTCAGAATAAAACCGGTGAACCGGACAATGCCGCCCACCTGTGGGGCAGAAATAGCATCCTGCATGGTACTGCGTTGCATCAGGGATATTTTCTTGCCGGATGCCATGGTAATGGCCACAGCCACGGTGATCACGCCCATACCGCCAATCTGGATCAGCAGTAATATAACCGATTGACCGAACCCTGACCAGTAGGTTGCCGTATCCTGCACGATCAGGCCTGTTACGCAGACAGCGGAAGTGGATGTAAACAGAGCGTCCCAAAAGGATGCGCTTTGACCGCTGTTGGTAGCAAACGGCAGCAGAAGCAGCAGTGTTCCCACCAGAATCACCCCGGCGAATCCGAAGAGGATGATTTGGGACGAGCTGAGCTTTCGTTTATGTAAAACCGCCCACATGGCGATACCTCCCAATACTTTTCTTACTGTAATCCTATCAGAAAAGGTATAAAGGGGGTGTTAAGGCTCATATGGGCGGCGTTAAGATTGTATAAAGATATTGACTGCTATATATGGAGAATTTATAATGATAGCAGAGGTGATGCCATATGAAAGCAAGATGGAATAACATGACCATACAAGATAGGATCATCATCATTTTTTCAATAGCTGTTATTGTATTGGCGGCACTGCAGCTTCTTGGTGTTTGGAAGGATTCCATCAATGTCTATGAGCCGCTGATCGGGGTTGTTTTACTGCTGCAGGCGATCTATCATTGGAAGAAGAACCGAACGGTTGCGATCATCAGCCTTTGTGCGGCTGGCTTTATCTTCGCCTGTGCGATCGTGATTTTGGTGATACCGCTTTTTAGATGATTTTTCGGGAGGATGGCGCACTGTTTCCCCATATCATCCATTTTACCTGCTGTGTAAATGAGCAGACCTATACAGGAAAACGGTATGTGAATTGGAACAAACGCTGTCCTATGAAGGGTGAGAAAATCACCATATATTACGAACCGGACAGACCTGATAAATATGCTGTTATCGTTTCAGCTCCGTTAGATATGAGACTTTAAAGGAGGTTCTGCTATGCCTGCGTTTGTTGTTACCGCCCTTGTCGGCATCGCATGTATCGTTTTAGGTATCTCCAATTGCAAAGGAAATATATCTTCACTGCATTCCTATCATAGACATAGAGTTTCGGAAGAGGACAGAATTCCTTTTGGTCGGAAGGTTGGACTTGGGACGATCATTGTCGGAACTGCTATTATTGTGTTTAGCGGTTTATCTGCCGTGACGCTTTATACTGACAACGACATATTCATATTGATTGGAACCGGAATTCTCATTGCCGGTATTGTTGTTGGCTTGGTGATAAGTTTTCATGCGATGATAAAATATAACAAAGGGATTTTCTAACTGAAGTTTGATAGGGAGGTTTTTATGAAAAAGATTCTTCAAGTACTTTGCTGTGCAGTTGGCAGTGGAATGATCGGTTTCTTCGCAAATCAGTTGAATACCGTTGTTGGATCTGTATTGTTTACTCTTGGTGTTGCATTACTAGTCTGTTCAGTCGTTGTGATTTGCAAAAAGGATGATGGTAGCCAGAAGCCGAATTCCTAAGCGGAAATGAGCATCCAGAATGTATTGTTCAAACTGTTACCGCTTAACCGATGATAAGAAATGTCCGATTTGCGGTTCCCGTAATTTGCAGGAACCTGCTCCTGCAGATTATTGTTTTCTTATAGATAAAGAACTGATTTGGGCAACAGCCCTGGAAGACCTACTAAAAGACAACGGTATTCCTTTTGTTACAAAAAACACCTTGGGCGCTGGCTTGGCTGCAAAAATAGGCCCTGCTTTAGAGAGAAAGCAGTTCTATGTTCCATATGCCGATTATGCTAATGCCAAAGCTTTGGAGGAAGAGTTTTTTGCATCTGATTTCGTCTTTGAAGAATAATAGTACCGCCCTGGAGCATATCGCTTCAGGGCGGTATTTGTTATCGATTACTTAAGTTTTACAGCTGTGCCATATGCAATGACTTCAGCTGCACCCTGCATCACAGCAGAGGAACCGAACCGGATGTTGACAATCGCATCAGCGCCCATGGCTTCCGCTTCGTCCACCATCCGCTTGGTAGCGATCTGGCGTGCTTCTACCAGCATGTCGGTGTAACCCTTGATCTCACCGCCTACCAGGGTCTTCATACCAGCCATGAAGTCCTTACCGAAGTTCTTCGACTGGACCACCGTTCCTTTTACGATTCCCAGTGCTTCCATTTCCCGACCGGGGACATGATCAATATTGAGCAGCTTCATCTTCTTCTCCTCCTTCAATTTCTTTGAGTCTAGTTGTGAGTAATATCCAGACGGGGACGATCATCCCCAATTCCAGCACAGAAAAAATCAGCAGTACGGCACCCCAAAAGTCCTCCATTTGGTAGTACCACCGCAATGCGAGCATACCAGCACCGGATGCAAGCAGCATAACAGACGATAGGATTGCGCTGTGCCAGGCATCTTTGCGTCGCTTCTGCTGAGCAGCCTCATCAATACTTCTTGGCATCCTCTTCCTCACCGCCTTCGATTTCCTTCAGTCTTTGGCGGAGCGCTGCCAAAACGCCAACGATCACGGCAACGATCCCCAGGCCGTAGATCAGCAGAAATCCGACTGCCAGCAATTCACCGTAGACCTCCCCAATCAAGGGAAACAGGATCGTTGCC
>JAZSRR010000067.1:0-9858 GCA_045538605.1 Faecousia sp. | reverse complement strand
TGGGAACTGTCCGCTCACGGCGGTAGTGCTCCGGACCACGAGCCATATCAAGGTAGGCAATACACCGATGAGGAATATACTCAGCTGAATAATAGCCTGGTGCGGCGTATTGGTACCTTGAACTGTGGCCATGCAGCGTTCCCAATTATCCTGGGCGTCAATAGTCCGCAGTACACTCCAGAGGAGCTGGAGGATATGCGCCGGGAGAACGAGAAAGGCATTACATACGAGGGTAAGCACTACACTATGTATGAAGCTACCCAACGGCAAAGAAATCTGGAGCGAGCTGTCCGGGATCGCAAGCATAGAATTCTCATTGATGAGAAACTGGGTGACAAGGACAAGCTTCAGAATGACCAAATCCGGTTGCAGCTGATCAAGCAGGAATATTCCCGGTTCTCCAAAGCAGCCGGATTACCCACACAGCACGCCCGGATGGAGGCTGCCGGTTTTGACTGGAAGAAGGGTAAAGTAGCAGAGAATGTATATAAACAAGCTTCTGCAGTAAACGAGAGCTTTGATGAAACCTTTTATGCAAAAGCCCGGTGGAATTGAACGAATTGTCAAACTACATTGATGAGAAGTTATACAGTTATTCATCCCGGGAAAGTAAATGGAGCAGGGTAACACACGTTGTTTCTGTTGAACAGTTGCCTGATGTAAGCGGCAGAAAAGAATGGTCCTGCGATATTACATTACGGGAAGATGCAGGGATAAAGACGGTTATCCACGAACACCTTCACGCAAGATCAGTAAGCCATTATGACAAAAATACCTACATAAAATACAGACCTCTTGAGGAGGGGTCAGTAGAATTGTTTGCACAGGAAATATGTGAGTTAAACGAGATTCCCTATAGGGTGTCGTACAAAGAGTATACACAAAACCTTAAAATTATTAATTCCATAACCAAATATGGAGATAATTTTAAGTTTGCAAAAGAATAGTTTGACATACCGTTGCCAGATAGGTATAATTGGCTTAGGATACATGTTGAGTATGCCGTATCAAATCGACGGTTATCCAATAAAACAAAGGAAGCATTGTGGACTGCATTAGGAAAACTTAAAGGGGGTGTGTAACCGGTGTCTAATCTGTGTATTTCTTTAATTCATGATATACTCTATGGTAATTTCTCGGATGAAGAGTGGCTTAGTATTAAGAAACGTTTTGATGCATTTATGAAAACTGCAACTGCAACCGAACGTCAAGAGATAGAAGAGAGCGGTGCCGGCGACACGATCAGTATGATTTATGCTGGTTTAACAAGCGAATAAAACCACCAACCGTTTTGGCTGGTGGTTTTTCTATGCCCGAAAGGAGAAAATTATGAGAAATAACCCTGATGTGATATATCCGATTATCGGCTTGATTTTTGTATTTTGCTTTGGTGTTCTTCCGTTAATCTATCACTGGTTATCATAATGGAGGATTTATGTATGAAGAAGCGCGTGTATTAAGCAAGATTGAAGCTTTGGTGGATAAGTTGCCGTACAAACAGGCAGAGATCCGCATTGAGATGGACGATAAGACCTACACCCTTACAAAGGATAGGAAAAGGCCTATCGGTTTTTCTACAGATAATAAGTAAATACCTATGATGACAGAAGCAACTATTCGGGTTTTCCGGACAGTTGCTTTTTTCATACCCAAATTTGCCGTGGCGGGCGTAAAAGCGCCGACCGTAGGGGAAGCGACCCCCGTAACAAAAGCGTAGCGGAGAAAGGAAAACCCATGAAACGCGAATTTTTGCAGAATCTCAAGGTAGGCGAGGAGGCTCTTCCTAAGGAAATCATCGATACCATTATGGCAGAGAACGGCAGAGACATTACAGCAGCCAAGGAGGCGGCAGTAAAGCCCTATGCCGATTACGATGCCATTAAGGAAGAGCGGGACCAACTGAAGGCACAACAGGGCGACGGCCTTGTGGACGGCAAGACCGCCCAGGAGTGGAAAGAAGCCCACGATAGTGCTGTGGCTGGACACCAGAAGGAACTGGACAGCATTAAGTTCCAGGGCGTTTTGGACAGCGCCATTACTGCAGCTAAGGGCAAGAATGCTAAGGCAATCGCAGCTCTGTTGGATGTGGAAACCCTGAGAGGAAGCGAAGATCAGTCCAAGGCAATCAAAGACGCACTGGAGGATCTCAAGAAAGAGAATGGCTACCTCTTTGACGACGGTGGCACACCTCCCCCGTATGCCCGGGGAACGGGCACAGGAAATCCTGCCCCTGCAGGTACCGACACACTAGCCGGTGCCCTTCGGGAGCGGTACAACAAATAACGAAAAGGAGAAAAATTAACTATGGCAATTACTTTGGCAGAAGCAAAGGTCGGTATGGCCGACAAGGTAGATCAGCAGATTGTTGATATGTTCCGTCGCAGCTCCCTGCTGCTGGATCAGATGACTTTCGACAACTGCATTGCACCCGGTACCGGCGGTTCTACGCTGGCATACGGCTATGTGCAGCTGAAAACCCCCTCCACCGCAGCGGTTCGCACCATCAACAGCGAATATGCTCCCGGTGAGGCAAAGAGAGAAAAGAAGACCACCAATGCAATCATTATGGGTGGTTCCTTCCAGGTGGACCGCGTTCTGCAGAACACCTCCGGTGCTGTTGATGAGCTGGCCTTCCAGGCAGAGCAGAAGATCAAGGCAACCGCAAATCACTTCCACAACATGGTTATCAACGGCAGCACCGATGCAGGCGAATTTGACGGCCTGAAGAAGCTGCTGGCTGGTACCGAGAACGAGATCACCAGCGCTGTTTCTCTGACCACCTCTGCGGAGCTGGACGAGAACTACAATGCGTTCCTGGACGAGATGGACGCTCTAGTCAGCGCTTTGGATGGCAATGCCTCTATGCTGCTGATGAACAGCACAATGCTGATCAAGCTGCGTTCCATTGCCCGCCGCGCCGGCTACTACGAGCGCAGCAAGGATGATTTCGGCCGCACTGTTGAAACCTACGCAGGTGTTCCGATGGTTGACCTGGGTAAGTACTACGATGGCGAAAGCTCCAAGGATGTCATTGCCACAACTGAGGGTAAGACCGCAATTTATGCTGTCAACCTGGGTCTGGACGGCTTCCACGGTATTTCCCCCACTGGTAACGGTGTGATCAGCTCCTATATGCCTGATCTGTCTGCGCCCGGTGCAGTGAAGACCGGCGAGGTTGAACTGGTAGCAGGTGTTGCTTTGAAGAACACCCTGAAGGCCGCTGTCCTGAAGGATATCGCCATCGACCCCTCCGCCGCAGCTTATGTAGCGGACGAAGAGGAAGAGCAGGAAGAGCCTGTGGAATAATCCATAAGAAAGGAGCTCCTGAATGGTAGATTTTAACTTTTACAGGGACACTTACCTCGGCAGCTCCATCACCGAGTGCGAATGGGACGTATTTGCTGCCCGGGCACAGGATCAGCTGAATAAGTACAAGCGTATTTACACCGTAACAGCCCCGGAGGAAAACTCCGAGGCTATGGCGGTATGCGCTATGGCAGAAGTCTTAGCCTATTTCACAGCCGCGCAGAACGGTATGGGTGCCGTTGCATCGGCATCCATCGGTTCTGTGTCGGTCAGCTACGGTAATTCTGCAAATGCGGTAGACCTGAGCCCGAAGGGACAGGCAAAAGAGCTGTACCGCTGTGCGACCCAATATCTGGAGTTTTACCGGGGGGTGGGTGGATGTTGATTCGGAAACCTGCCTGCCCGGTGAACTATAGTCTGTGCAATCAGACCGTTACCGTGTACCGGAAGGTAGAGGATAAGTACATCCGTACAGTCTATGACAGGGCCTTCTTGGACCATAAAAAAACGCAGAGTGTGGATAAGACCGGCAGTAAGGAGGCAAATTCCTTTCTGCTGGTCATTCCTGGCGCTTCTCAGGCGGTTTTTGTGGGAGATAAGGTATATGACGGCATTGGTCCTGAAATAGCCGACAGGGAGGCTTGGGCGGCGTTTATCCCGACAAAAGTACCTGGACTGGTAGTGGTCAGCTACGCGGATGTCAAAAAGTGGAATGGCTCTATCGTGCATACGGAGGCCGGGGGATGAGAATAAAGGTTATTCTAAAGTCAAATATCCCCGGTGTCCAGGTTTTAATTCGCAAAAAGGGCCTAGATGAGAATGGCGCTGTACAGTTGATGCATACAAATAACGTCAATAGACGTATTGGGAAATATATGCAGCATCTGACCGGTGCAATGGAAACAAAGCTTAAAATAGTACATTCACCAACGGAAATAGTTGTTCTTGGCCCCTATGCGAGAATGCACTACCACGGAAAGGTGATGATAGACCCCAAGATTAACGCTGCGGGTTTTATGACTACAGAAGGCTGGAGATCCAGAAGAGGAAGTGTCAAAGTTGCAACCGAACGGAATATGAGGCCCACACAAACGTTTAATACTAACGCGGGTCCCTACTGGGACAGACGGTTGGTTGCGGCAGAGGGCGATGCGATGAAAGAGGATATCATCCGATACGTCAAGAACAGGAGGTAGAAATGACAGATCTGGAACGAATTAAGGAATGGATAAAGACTTATCCAAACCACTCAGTTATAAATGACTTTCAAGTCGATTATACAGATCAGATACCCAATAATGGCGGAATATTTCCGTCGGGCCTCATAGAAAATTCTCGGCGTAGAGATATTCTCGGAAACATAATCGTTAGCAACCAATTGAATTTTGGATTGTACTATGTCTTCGGAAAGAGTATAGACGATGATGTAGGTGCGACCTATAATGCGGATTGGATTATGGATTTCCAAACATGGGTTCAGGAGCAAAGCGCTGCCGGGCTGGCCCCAGCATTTGGGGATGAACCTAGAACCGAGAGCATCAAGGCACAAAATGGTGTGCTCTACGGTGCTGAAGAAAACGGGACAGCTATGTATATGGTGCAGCTGTCTGTAAATTACACTAAACGAATAAGGAGTACTGTAAATGGCTGATATTACATTTAATACCAAGGAAGGTCAGACTGTGGACCGTGCGCTACTGATTTTGTACCTCAATGTAAAAACCGCCGATGAGCCGGAATGGGCACAGGTGGGTAAACGTGTAGAAGAATCAAGTGCAGAATATGACTGGGGCGAAGAGTCAAAGACAGATATCTTCGGAAACACCTATACCAGCCTTAAGAAACCGGTGATTACACAATCTTTTGATCCTTGCGAATTGGATTCTGGAGATAAGGCCCAGATGAAGATTTGGAACGCCGCAATAAAGGATCACGATACGGCGGCACTGACCAATATGGATATGATGATTGTCCACCTCTATGCTGGCGCTTCAGAAGATGACGCGTTTGCCGAGCGTTACACTGCATGCTGCGTAAAACCCACCGGTCTTGGTGGCAGCGGTGGCGGAAACCTAGGAATGCCCATCGATGTAACCTACGGAGGCAATCGGGTTACAGGTACAGCCAAAGTAGCGGATGGGAATGTAACCTTTACTCCGTCTGCTGAATAAAGGAGGATAAAATGAGGGAACTGAATTTCGAAACTGGTCGTGTTACCTATAAGGTGAATGGTAGCGCCGAGTTGACATTTAATCCCGGCGATATTGGGTTTGTTGAGAAACTCTTTAACACGTTTGATAAACTGGCAAAACGCCAGGATAATGCAGAGGAAGAAAACCGGCATGCAGAAGGTGCGGAGCTATTCGAAATTGCAAGGAAACGCAATAACGAGATGCGAGCAGAAATTGACGCGATTTTTGAGAAACCGGTATGCGACAGTATATTTGGAAAAACTAATGTGTTTGCTATTGCAGATGGTATGCCCCTTTGGTGTAACTTCTTGCTGGCAATCATTGATGAAATCGATACGACTACTGCGGGCATCCAGCAGAAGACAAATGAACGTGTTCAAAGGTATACTGCTAAGTATGCAAAATACACCAAGGTATGATCTACGATTTGCCGACAAGCTTGCCGGTTGGTGGCGTAGAGTTTGAGATTCGTTCCGATTACCGTGCAGTATTGGACATCATTATTGCTCTTAACGACCCTGAGCTTACGGATGATGAGAAAATGCAGGTGGCATTGTGCATTCTCTATCCAGATGTTGAAAATATACCAAACGAGCACTGCCAGGAAGCACTCCGGCAGTGCTTTTGGTTTATCAATGGAGGGAAAGAGGATGATGACCAAGGCAGTAATGTTAAGTTGGTGGATTGGGAACAAGATTTTCAATATATCGTTTCGCCAGTAAACCGCGTTTTAGGGAAAGAAATACGAGCGTTAGAGTATATGCATTGGTGGACCTTTACAGGTGCATATATGGAGGTAGGTGGCGATTGCACATTTGCGCAAATCGTCCGTATACGTAGTGCAAAAGCACGAGGCAAGAAATTAGATAAGCAGGACCAGGAATGGTATGCAAAAAATAGACATCTTGTTGATTTTAAGAATGTCTACACTAAAGAGGAAGATGAGCTTCTGAAAAAATGGGGAGGTGGGTAAATGCCGGATGGATCTATTACCTTCAGTACAAAGGTGGATAATAAACAGACGGAAAAGGACCTGGCTAAAATAGAGCGGGATATTGAACGTCTGGAAAAGAGAATCGCAAGCCATAAAGCGGCGAAACTACCCCTTGTGCAACAGGCCGATGAGCTGGGAGCGAAGCTCGATGCGGCAAAAGCCAAGTTGGCGGAGTTGCAAAGTCAACAACAATCTGTAACCACAAACCTGTCGGGCGCTGACCCCCAGGCCTATATAAATGCCTACGCACAAAAACCCGAAATAGATTCAGCTGTTACGCAGCAGCAGGCACAGGTGGATGCATTACAGAGAAAATGGGATGCGCTCAATATTAAGATTGATACATACAATCACAAAATTGCGGTAGCGAATACAAACCTCACAGCACAGACGGCAAAAGCGGGAGTGTTAGCTGCAAAGCAGTCTGCTGGAGGTGCAAGTATGGCTGCGGCAATGGCAAAAGCGCAAAAAGCAGCATCTCTATTTCAGCAAAGGATTATGGGCATCGTAAAGCGGGTAGTTGTTTTTGCCGTTATTTCCAAGGCGCTTAGCGGTATAGTTAGCTATATAGGGAAAGCAACAAAAACAAATGAAGAGTTTAATGCACAGCTAGCAAAGCTAAAGGGAGCCCTTTTAACGGCATTCCAGCCAATTTATGAAACGCTGATTCCTGCGTTGATTGCCCTTATGCGTGTGGCCACGTCTGTTGTGCAGAGCGTAGCACAAGTTTTTTCATTACTCAGCGGAAAGACGGCATCTGAAAATGCCAAAAATGCAAAAGCACTCTACGAAGAGGCAAACGCTATAGATGAAGTGGGGAGTTCCGCAAAAAAAGCAAATAAGAGTCTTGCAAGCTTTGATGAAATAAATAGCCTGTCTTCCAACGAAAATGCAGAAATTTCAGGTGGGGCAGCAACATCGACACCTGATTTTACTGACTTTGATACAGCTGAATATAAGGGGAAGATAGACGAGCTTACGGTGTATATAAGCGGCGCACTGCTGGCGCTTGGTGCAATTCTGGCGTTTTCTGGAGTAAAAATCGGATTGGGTATTACATTGATGGCTGCTGGTGCAATAGGATTGGTATCTGAAATTGCTACTAACTGGAATTGTATGAGCAGCGAACTGAGTAATGCCATTACGCTGGTCCTGGGGGTGCTGGGAGGAGCTGCTCTTGTAATAGGTGCGGTGCTGGCCTTTTCTGGTGCGGATATATTCAAAGGCATAGCACTAATGGCAATAGGAGCTGCGGCACTTGGTGCGACGGTTGCATTAAACTGGAATACAATTGCAGAAGCACTGCAGGGACCAATTGGTGCCGTTGCTGCCGTTGTAAGCGTAGCTTTGCTTGCGTTAGGTGCTATATTGGCGTTCTCTGGCGCTGCGTTGCCACTGGGCATTGCACTTATGGTGCTAGGGGCAGCGGGACTTGCAACAACAGCAGCACTAAACTGGGACACCATTACGGACGCAATACGCGGCCCTGTTGGGGACATCCTTGCAATCGTAAGTGGTGCGTTGCTCGTTTTAGGTATAATTTTACTGTTTACGGGCGCAGGTATTCCTCTGGGCATTGGTTTGATTCTTGCTGGTGCAGCTGGTCTTGCTACTGTTGTTGCATTCAATTGGAACAGTATAGTAGACAGCATCAAGGGTGTATGGCAGAAAATTAAAGACTTCTGGAACAAGCACATTGCAAAGTGGTTCACAAAAGAACATTGGCTAAATCTCGCAAAGGGTATTGGCAATGGATTGATTACCGGCGTTGAGAAAGCTATCAATGGTGTGATCTCATTGTTTGAAACAATGATAAATTGGGTTGTGGGAGGACTTAACAAAATAAGTTTTGACGTACCCGATTGGGTGCCACTCATTGGTGGCAAGAAATTTGGTTTCAATATACCTAAAGTAAATTTTGGAAGAGTTTCTATTCCTAGATTGGCAACCGGTGCTGTAATTCCCCCAAATCGGGAATTTTTGGCTGTTTTGGGCGATCAGCGCCACGGTACCAACGTAGAAGCACCTTTGGATACGATTAAGCAGGCACTGGCGGAAGTTCTGGCAATGCAGCAAGGTGGCGGTGGTGAAACTGTTATTCGGTTTACCGGCGACCTCGCCCAGCTGGGACGTATTCTAAAGCCGGTTATCGAGAAAGAGGACCAGCGCACAGGCCAATCTCTTGCAAAGGGGGCGACGCTATGATCAATGTATTTACTATGGATGGGGTTGCCTATAATGTCAGTGTTACCAAACTGACCCGGAAATTCTCTGTATTGGATTCTGAGAAATCCGGCCGCACGCAGGATGGAGAAATGTACAGAGATCCTATCGGAACCTTTTACAATTACTCTATGACGGTGCAAGCCAGAAACGGCGATAACGCCGCTATGGATGCCTTCTGGGAGGCGATTTCACAGCCTGTGGCAAGCCACGTGTGCACGTTCCCTTATGGGCAAAAAACCTTAACCCAGCGGATGTACATTACTGCTGGTGAGCAGGATATGCGTCTGCTGACCGAGCAATCATCTCACTGGGGCGAGGTAAATATAAACTTTGTTGCTATGAGCCCGAAGGTGGTACTATGAGTATGGAAGTGAAATACATCGACATTCCACGGGGCGCTCAGGATGAAGCAACGGTTTCCGGCACAGGACAGCCTTTTTCCGGTGCCCAAAGTGTGGCAGAGGGAACAAAGGACATCCCGTATGCCACACTGGAACCTTTCTCCTGGACATTGGATGGCAGCCGCCAGCTGCTTCCGGATGAACCGGAAAGCTTCTGGTGGAGCAAAACATTATCAGATGACAAAGGGGCTTTAACAGCCCCTCCTGTCTTGGAGTTCCGTTTTCCGACACCTTACACTGCAACTGGTCTGACCTTCACCTTCTGGCCATCTATGAACCAATGGTGCAACGCTGTTGTTGTATCCTGGTATAACGGTAATACCCTGCTGGCGCAGGTGAGCGCCAATCCCGATAGACCACAGTGGACATTGAAACAGACTGTGGAGGGGTTTGACACTATCCGCATTGAGTTACTGTCTACCAATACTCCCAATAGCTTTGCCAAAGTGCAGCAGATCCAAATCGGACAGGTTATCTGGTTTGGAAAAGACGAGCTTACGGCAGTAAGGCTTCTGAACGAGGCTGACCCTACACTTTGTTCCTTGACCGTGGACACGATGACGGTAGAGCTGCGAGACCGAGCCGGCCGTGAGCTGCTTCCACAGGAAAATCAAAGGATGGAACTGTATCGGGACGATAAACTGGTAGCGGTGCAGTATATTACCGAAAGCAGTCGGGAAACAAAGGACAGCTATGTAATTTCCTGTCAGTCTGCAATCGGTCTGCTGGACAACGATTT
>JAZSRR010000011.1:0-9898 GCA_045538605.1 Faecousia sp. | reverse complement strand
ACTTGTTTCAAAGGTTAGCCCTGCGCAAAAAAAGAATAATGTGGCAAAATGAAATTTTGCAGCATTATAAATGTTTTATGCTTTGAACAAACCTCACCGCTCGGCGTACCTCTGTACGCCTTCGGGCAGGGGGTCTGTTGCGAAAAAAGCAACAGACCCTTCGGTTTGTCCAATCTGCGTTCTTTCCCATCCCCCTTAAAAGAGGGCGCAAAAAGCAAAAGGGGCGGTCATTGACCGCCCCACTATTTATTTGAGGTATTTGGATAAAGGTGTGCGCTGCAAAAGGCTGTATGCCAGTAAGCAAAGCAGAAGATCCGGCAGCATATAGGCGCCGTTATAAAGCGCCGAGTAGAACCAAGGTGTGGTCATGGTCATTCCGAAAAAGCTTTCCGGCATATATTCTGCCCAAATGGTGGCGCCTACTACATAATGCACCAAAAACCGGGCGACACAGGCAGTGATGGCTGCCGGATAAAATTTACCCTTAAACAGCCCGGCGATGCCCAGAACCGAATAGGCGATCAAAAAATCGCCCAAAATGCTCTGCCAGCCGATGGCGATGCCCCCTTCAAACAGGGTCTGCAGCACTGCGTGGGCAACGCTTACCAGCATACCCGGGCCAAAGCCCCACCGGACGCAAAACAGCAGGATCGGCAGCATTGCAAAGTCGATACTGCCGCCCCAGGGCAGCTTGTACAGAGGCAGAAAGCTTAAGATTTCTGCCAGAGCGATCATAATCGCGCCCTCGCATAGAACGATCAGTCGGTGATGCCAGTTGATTACGCGGTTTGTTTTGTTTTCCATATGAGATACCTCTCTAAAATAGATTTATCGCATTGCAAACCGTCAAAGGTGCTGCAATGCGATAAAGGTTATCTCATATAGGCATCTTTTCCTACGACGGTACTGACCGTATCAGGTTCGCGGGTCAAGGCGCACACGCCTAATCTCAGCCGGATTTGTCCGGCACCCCGAAGATAGATTTGTTCTGCGATGAAATAATTATACCAATTTTTCCGGTATTGTCAAGCCATTTCCAAAGAAAGCGGCTTGCCGCCTAAAATGTGGAAATGCAGGTGGTGGACCGTCTGACCGGCATCTGCGCCGCAGTTGGAGACCACCCGGTAGCCGTTTTCCAGGTTTTCTGCCTGGGCAATCCGGGGAATCACCTCGAAAATATGGGCAACCACAGCGCTGTTTTCCCCAGTGATCTCCGCCACCGAGCCGATATGGACTTTGGGAATCACCAAAATATGGGTGGGCGCTTGGGGCGCGATGTCCCGGAATGCCAGCACAGTTTCATCCTCGTATACCTTGGTAGAAGGGATCTCTCCCGCCACGATCTTACAAAATAAGCAATCCATAATTTCCTCTCCTTACGATCCGATCACGCTGAATACGCCGGTGCTGACTGCCGCCATAATGATACCGGCAAGCACCACGCCCAGGCTCACCGCCGCAACGGTGGACTTAAAGCCCATATTCAAAAAGCTGGCGCCTAAAGTGCCGGTCCAGGCGCCGGTGCCGGGCAGCGGAATTCCCACAAACAGCAAAAGCGCCAAAAACAGACCGCCTCTGCCGGTGGCTTTCACCAGCTTCTGTCCTGCCCGCTCGCCCTTTTCCAGGCAAAAGCGGAAGAATTTTCCAATGTATTTTTTATCCGCGCCCCAAAGAAGGACCTTTCTTGCGAAAAAGTAAATGATGGGAACCGGCAGCATATTGGCGATAACGCAGGTGATCAGTGCCGGGATATAGGGCAGGTCATAGCCCACTGCGTAGACCATTGCGCCCCGCAGCTCAATAATCGGCACCATAGAGATCAGAAAAATAATCAGGTATTTCAAGTATGTTTCCTCCGAACTTATACTGGCTTTATTTTACCAAATATTTTTCCGTTTGGCAAGCAAAAAGGACTGCGTAACGCAGTCCTTTTTCTTATCCCAGCAACAATTTGTCGTTGGCTTCGTCGGAGCCGCTTGCCTTGCTAAAGAGAGCCAACAGCTGCTCCACCGTCAGATTTTTCTTTTCTTCACCGGATACATCCACAACCACCCGACCGTCGTACATCATGATCAGCCGGTTGCCGTAGGTGATGGCGTCGCGCATATTGTGGGTGATCATCAGGGTGGTCAGGCCGCTCTTGCTGACGATCCGCTGGGTTGCTTCCAATACCTTTGCGGCAGTCTTGGGGTCCAGCGCTGCGGTGTGCTCGTCTAAAAGCAGCAGCTTGGGCTCTTGCAGGGTTGCCATCAAAAGGGTCAGCGCCTGCCTCTGTCCGCCGGAAAGCAGACCCACCTTGGCAGTCAGCCGGTCCTCCAGACCTAAGTCCAGGATCTTCAGCTTTTCCTGATATTCCTCCCGCTCCTGCTTGGTGATACCGCTGCGCAGGGTGCGGGCCTTACCCCGGCGGGCTGCCAGCGCCAGATTTTCCTCGATCTGCATGGTAGCGGCTGTGCCCATCATCGGGTCCTGGAACACTCTGCCGATGAACCTTGCCCGCTTATATTCCGGCAAATGGGTTACATCCACGCCGTCAATGAGGATCTTGCCCTCGTCCACCGGGTATGCGCCGGAGACGGAATTGAGCATCGTAGACTTACCGGCGCCGTTGCCGCCGATGACTGTTACAAAATCGCCGGGCTGCAGCTCTAAATTCAGACCGTCCAGCGCAACCTTTTCATTGACGGTGCCCTGGTTGAACACCTTGCGGACATTTTCAATTTTAAGCATGGCTACGCTCCTTTCTGCGGCCCTTGAACACCTTTCCCCGCAGGTTGGGAACGGCTAGGAAAATCGCCACGATCAGGGCAGAGATCAGCTTCAGATAGTTGGAATCGATGTCCAAAAGGCTGATGACTGCCTGGATGACCACATAGTAGATGATCGCACCGATGCTGACTGCCGTCAGCTTCAGGGCAAAATTCTTGAAGATCTTACTGAAAACCACATCGCCGATAATAATGGCAGCCAGACCGATGACGATGGCGCCTCTGCCCATATTGATATCGGCAAAGCCCTGGAACTGGGCAAGCAGCGCGCCGGAGAGCGCCACCAGACCGTTGGAGATCATCAGACCCAGGACCTTGATTCGGTTGGTGTTGATGCCCTGGGCTCTGGCCATATTGGCATTGGCGCCGGTGGCACGGAGGGATGCGCCCAGCTCCGTACCGAAGAACCAGTACAGAACTGCCACGATCAGGGCGGTGAACAGCCCCACGGTGATCAGCGGGTGCTGCCAGAAGGGCTTGTCGCCTTTGGCAACAGCAGTTAAGTAACGCAAAGAAACCAGCAGGTCCAGCTTATTTACATTCAGCGCCTGGTTTGCTTTCATACCCATGATCGCCAGGTTCACAGACCACAGACCCAGCTGGGTCAAAATACCGGAAAGGATCGCCGGGATGCCCAGCTTGGTATGAAAAAAGCTGGTAACCCAGCCGGTGAGCATACCTACTAAGAATGCCGCCAGCATTGCCACCCAAACATTGTGCCCCGCCACCAAAAGCATTGCGCAAACTGCGCCGCCGGTGCAGAAAGAACCGTCTACCGTCAGGTCCGACAGCTCCAAAATCTTATAGGTGATGTACAGGCCGATAGCCATAATGCCCCAGATAAGACCTTGGGAAACCGCGCCGGGCAGGGCGTTGAAAAGACTTGTCATAATCTATCCTCCTACGGAATAAAGGGGCGAGATGCAACCATCTCGTCCCTTTCTATTCATAAATCAGCCGATCGCGGTGTAACCTTCCGGAGCGGTCAGGTTCAGCGCCTTGCAGATGTCGGCGTTGTACTTCTTGGTGAAGTTTTCTGCGTAAGCAACAGGCATAGTGGAAATATCCGCCTCGCCCTTGAGAATCTTGGCTGCCATCTTGCCGGTGGTTACGCCCAGATCATAGTAGCTGATGGACAAGGTCGCCACACCGCAGCCCTTGCAGATGCCTTCCTCGCCGGCAATGATAGGAACGCCCGCTGCCTGGCAGATACCGTCGATGGTCTCGGCGGCGCTGGCGCACTGGTTGTCGGTGGGAATGTAGATCACATCAGACGCGTCCGCTGCCTTCTGGGTAACCGCCTGCAGCTCGTTGGTGTCCGCGAAGGAGTAGAAGGTGCAGGTAACGCCCTTGCCCTCCAGAATGCTCTTGACGGTTTCTACCTGGTACTTGGAGTTGGCTTCTGCCGAGCAGAACAAAAGGCCTACATTCTTTGCCTCGGGGAACCACTCCAAAATCATAGCCGCCTGCTGGTCCAGAGGCGCTAAGTCGGAGGTGCCGGAAACATTGCCACCAACGGTGCCGTCAAAGTTTTCGATCTCCAGGGCAACGCCGTACTCGGTAACGGAGGTGCCCAAAATGGGAATGTCCTCGGTAGCGGCAACAGCAGCCTGCAGCGCCGGGGTGGCGTTTGCCATGATCAGGTCCACCTCTTCGGCAACAAAGCCGTTGACGATGGGAGCGCAGGTAGCGGTGTCGCCGCCGCCCTGCTCGACCTTGATCTCCACATTCTCTTCGCCCAGCTCCTGCTTCAGGGCATCCACAAAGCCCTGGGTAGCCGCATCCAGCGCATCGTGCACCACCAGCTGGCAAACGCCGACCACAAACTTACCGTCTGCTTTATCGGCGGGCGCGCCGCAGGCGGCCATAGAAACCAGCAGCATCGCTGCCAGCAAAACTGCAAAAACTCTTTTCATAAAAAACTCTCCCTTTATATTTATGATTATACTACTATACCACCGAACATCCAGGATGTCAACGAAAAGTTCCGTTTTAGACGGACATTTATACGCCGTACAAACACACTTCTGATTTCCTGCTTCCGATTGTCCACTATGCACAAGGGAGCCTTTTAGAAGCCGCGGCTGCTGCCGCCGCCGCCGGAGCGCCCGCCACCGCCAAAGCCGCCTCCGCCAAAGCCACTGCTTCCGCCAAAGCCGCCGCCGAAGCCACCGCCGAAGCCACCGCCCCAGCCGCCAAAGCCGCCATGATAATTGCCCCGGAAGACCCGGCGCTTATTACCGGTCAGGCTCAGGCTCAGGGTCAGGGAAAATGCCGTGATCCAAAGGGCGCTAAGCAGGCTGTGCAGCACCAGCGCCACTACCACCAATTTCACCGCCTCGATGCCCCAGAATATGCCGGTCAGATGGGGTTTCTTCTTTTTCAGCAAAAGCGCCGCGGAAAGAAAGCTCACCGCCAGCGCCGCTACCATACAAACAGCAAGGGTAGGGTCGCCTTCCTCCTCTTCATAGGCGAGCGGCGCTTCCCCGGTAATGGACACATCGTAGACTGCCGCTACCTCCTGCAAGAAGGCGCTGTAGCCGTTTTGGATGCCCACATCAAACTTGTTCTCCTTAAGCAGCGGGATGATATAGGTGTCCTGCAGCCGTCCGGTCTTGCCGTCGGGAAGATCCCCTTCCAGACCATAACCGACCTCCACCCGGAACTGCCGGTCCTCCACCGCGCACAAAAGCAGCACGCCGTTATTTTTTTCCTGGTCGCCAATGCCCCACTGGCGGAACAGCTCTGTGGCGTATTCCTCCAGCGGCTGACCCTCCAGAGAGGGGATGGTTACCACCACGATCTGGGCGCCGGTTTTTTGCTCCAGTTCCCGGTTGGTGGTCAGAATATACTGCTCGGTGGCGCCGGAGAGCACCTGCGCCCCGTCATACACATAGAAATCCGAGGTGGGCGATACGACCTCTGCCGACACCGGACATACAAGCGCCCAAAGGCAGCATACTGCCGCCAGCAGCGCCAAAATTTTTCTTGTTTTCATAGGCTTTTAGAATTCTACATTGGGCACATTCTGGGCGCCGTCCGCTGCCTGGAAATAGTCCTTCTGGGTAAAGCCGAAGATCCCGGCGATCAGGCTGGTGGGGAATTTCCGGATGGCGGTGTTGTAGGTCTTTACCGCATCGTTATAATCCCGCCGGGCAACGGCGATCCGGTTTTCTGTGCCGGCAAGCTCGTCAGACAGCTGGGTAAAGTTTGCCGATGCCTTCAAATCCGGGTAATTTTCCACCACAACCAGCAAATTGTTCAGAGCGGTGGTCAGGGCGCTGTCTGCTTCCGCCTTCTCCGCCACGGTGGATGCACCCGTCAGCTTTGCCCGGGCCTCGGTTACGCTGTCGATTGCCTCCTGCTCGTGGGCGGCATAGCCCTTAACGGTGTTGACCAGATTGGGAATCAGGTCTGCCCGGCGCTGGAGATTGGTGTCGATGTTGGCAAGCGCCGCATCCACCTCCGCCTCCATAGAGACCAGGCTATTGTTGCCGGAAATCAGCAAAATACCCAACAGGACAATGATACCTACTACAATTGCGATTATCGTTCCTTTTTTCATAACTGCCTCCTTTTGCATAAAGTATGCAATTTTTGTTATCTTTATTATACACCGGTTTTTTCTCTTTTGCAACGGGTACTTGACAGTGATACAACGCCGGGGTAAAATGAAGAAAAAACCGCCAATTGGGGGATATTATGATTAGAATTGGTATTGTTGGATACGGAAATTTGGGCAAGGGCGCAGAGGCTGCCATTGCCCAGAACCCGGATATGGCGCTGGCGGCGGTGTTTACCCGGCGCCAGCCGGAGGCTGTGAAAATTGCCACCAACCGTGTGCCGGTATGTAAATTGGATGATATCTTGGATTACGCAGACAAAATCGATGTGCTGCTTTTGTGCGGTGGCAGCGCCACCGACCTGCCGGAAATGACCCCGGAGCTGAGCAGGCATTTCTGCGTGGTGGACAGCTTTGACAACCACAAAAATATCCCCGCCCATTTTGCCGCGGTGGATGCTGCCGCCCGGGAAAGCGGTCATATTGCCCTCATCTCTACCGGCTGGGACCCGGGCCTATTCTCGGTAAACCGGCTGTATGCCCAGGCAATTCTGCCGGAGGGTAAGGACTACACCTTCTGGGGCAAGGGGGTCAGCCAGGGACACTCTGACGCAGTACGCCGCATTCCCGGTGTTGTGGATGCCCGGCAGTATACCATTCCAGTCGAAACAGCAATGGCGCAGGTTCGCTCAGGGGAAAATCCCCAGCTGACCACCCGGCAAAAGCATACCCGGCTTTGCTATGTGGTTGCTGCCCCGGATGCTGACAAAAAGGCGATCACCGATGCCATCGTGTCGATGCCCGGCTATTTTGCCGATTATGATACCACCGTGGAATTTGTTTCCGCCGAGGAAATGGCAGAAAACCACAGCGGTCTTCCCCACGGGGGCTGCGTGATTCGCAGCGGCGTTACCGGCTGGAACAAGGAAAACCGGCAGACCATTGAATACTCCCTGCAGCTTTCCTCCAATCCCCAGTTTACCGCCAGCGTGCTGGTTGCCTGCGCCCGGGCGATTTACCGGATGGCTGGTCGGGGCATTACCGGCTGCCAGACCATTTTTGATATTGCGCCTGTTGACCTGTCCCCGGAAAGCCGGGAAGATATCATTGCAAAGCTTTTGTGAGCAACAAAACCGAAGATTGCCACACCACTTAAGCGGACTGGTTCGCAATGACAGGAATGTAAGGACAGAAAAATCTCCCGAAGGTTGTTTCCTTCGGGAGATATTTTTAATCGTCCAGGCGGGTGATGTTTGCCCCCAGAGAAGCGAACTTTTCCACCACATTTTCATAGCCACGCTCCACAAAATGCACATTGCGGACCGTTGTTTTGCCCTCTGCCGCCAGACCGGCAATGATCAGCGCCGCGCCTGCCCGCAGATCGTGGGCGCAGACCTCTGTGCCCAGGAGCTTTTGGGTGCCGGTAATCAATGCGGTTTTGCCGCTGATGATAATATCCGCGCCCATATCCTGCAGCTCTGCGCAGTAGCCGAAGAAGCGGGTCTCATACACATTCTCCGTCAGGCGGCTGCTGCCCTCCGCCAGCGCCATACAGACACAGATCTGCGCCTGCATATCCGTTGGAAAGCCCGGATAGGGACGGGTTTTGACTGTGGTGCTGTGCAGCCTGCCCTCGCAGCGGATCCGGATGCTGTCGTCATAATTGATGACCTTTGCGCCCATTTCCTGCAGCTTGGAGGTGATACAGTCCATATGTTTCGGGATCACATTTTTTACCAGCACATTGCCGCCTACCGCTGCAACCGCTGCCAAATAAGTACCGGCTTCGATCTGGTCGGGGATGATGGCGTATGTACCGCCCTTCAGGCTTTCCACACCCCGAATCTTCACCGTATCCGTTCCGGCGCCGGAAATATGGGCGCCCATGGTGTTGAGGAAGTTTGCCAAGTCAACAATGTGGGGCTCTTTGGCGGCATTTTCAATCACCGTCTGACCGGGAAGCAGGCAAGCCGCCATCATAATATTCACCGTTGCGCCCACACTGACGATATCCAGGCTGATCCGGTTGCCGTGAAGCCCCTCTTCACCGGGCTCCAGGTTTACATAATCTTCTGTTTCCTCCACAATTGCGCCCAGCGCCCGGAAGCCTTTAATATGCTGGTCGATGGGCCGGGAGGCGAAGTTGCAGCCGCCGGGCAGCGCCACATTGGCTTTTCCGAAACGGCTCATCAGTGCGCCCATTAAATAGTAGCTGGCGCGCATTTTCCGCACAAGCTCCGGATTGGGGCAGGTCTTTTTAATATCGGTGCAGTCCAGCAGCACCACACCCGGCTCCTCGTGGGTAATGACTGCGCCCAGATCCGCCAAAATGTCCAGCAAGATCCGGACATCGGAAATATCCGGCACATTTTCTACCCGGCATTTGCCGCAAACCAACAAAGCCGCCGGCAAAATGGCAACCGCAGCGTTTTTTGCGCCGCTGATGGTTACCTCGCCGCTTAAGGGGGTGCCGCCAATAATTTCATATCTAGCCAAGGGAGAACACTCCTTGCGATTAGCATTTTCACAGGTTGATTATAGCATATTGGGGTAGTTATGTAAAGCACAAATTTCCTACCGTCATCGGCGTAAACCCTTCGGATAATGGTTTTTCAGAACTTTTCCGTCCCCTTTTCCCCAGCCCAGACTATATCCGTCAGCTTGCACCAGGCACCAGCCTTTTTTGTCGCAGAGGATGGTTTCCCCGTGGATATAGGCGGCAAGCTCCCGGCTGTCGGCGGGCAGGCTGTGGGTAACGGCAGCGGTCTTCAGCCACAGCGCTAAGGCGTGGGCAGGTTCAAACCGGTCCTTTTTGATTTCTCCCAGCTCCAGACCCGGACGCAAGACCTTCAGCTTTTGGATGTCCGGCATCTCTTCCGGCGCCCAGAACAGTCTGCCGCCGAAGGAGATGGCTTTTCCTGCCGGCAGGGTAATGTCCAGGGTTTTTGCAAAATCGACAAATGCCTTGGGCAGCTTTTCTCCGGGGCAGGGCTTCGTTTCCGGGCTGTCGCCACCGGATTTTTTCAGCACCGCCGCAAAATGCCCCTCGCCCAAAAGCTTATGGGGCCACAGCCGGAAGCCACCGTTTTCTGTTGGGGCAAACCAAGGGGCAGCCACCTGTTCCGGGGCGAAATCCGGGTGCTCCTGCAAAAACTGCGCCACCACCTGCTCGTTTTCCTGGGGTGCGAAGGTGCAGGTGGAATACACCAGCCGTCCGCCGGGGCGCAGAAGCTTGGCACCGCTGCGCAAAATCTCCAGCTGCCGCCGGGCGCACATCTGCACCGTTTCTTCGCTCCAGTCCGTTACCGCCGCCTCTTCCTTGCGAAACATCCCCTCTCCGGAGCAGGGGGCATCGATCAGCACCCGGTCAAAAAAGCCTTCCATACGCACCGCCAATTCCTCTACGGCAGCATTGGTAACCAAGGCATTGGCAATACCCATTCGCTCGATGTTCCGGCTGAGGGTCTTTGCCCGCTTGGGGCTGTACTCATTGCAAAGCAGAAAGCCCTCCCCTGCCATCAACGCGGCAATTTGGGTGGATTTTCCGCCGGGAGCGGCGCACAGATCG
>JAZSRR010000026.1:0-4522 GCA_045538605.1 Faecousia sp. | reverse complement strand
CCCTCGCTACATCTGCCACCGGCAGCGCTCGGGTCGCTCCCCCAAAGCAAGTACCTTGCTTTGCTCGCAAGATGCCGCAGAGGAACCGTTTCTTGCAGCTGCAAAAAGAAGAGCATCTCAAAGGAGATACTCTTCTTTTTGGTCCGGACGACAGGATTCGAACCTGCGGCATCTTGCTCCCAAAGCAAGCGCTCTACCAAACTGAGCCACGTCCGGATAATTGGTGTTTCATTTTTGATCTTTGAAAAATACAGGCGCTCTTCCTGTTGCGGTGCCCGACATCTTCCTTGGCGACAGAGCGCCGGCGTCAGCTGCCGACCGCGGCCACTCGCTCGGCTCCTTTGCTCCGCCACCGGCGGCAGTCGCCTCGCTCCCCAAACTGAGCCACGTCCGGATAAATATATTTAAGCACAGGGCGCTTCTGCGGGATATTATACACGAACAAAAAGGAAAAAGCAATGGAAAAATGCGCGTGAATTTGCAAAAACGGCAAGCTTATGAAAATATGGAAACTTTCTGTAATGCTGTGGGAAACCTTGACTATTTGGTGGGGATTGTTATAATAGAACCAAAGATTTTTCCCAACAAGGAGGAACGAAGATGCGAGGAATTCCGTCTTTGATTACCGATATTCGTAAGAATGTGTTTACCGAGGTAGCGCGGATGGCCTACTCCGGAAAAGGCTATGAAGGCGTGGACGAGCTGCCGTACATCATTGTCCCCGGCGATCAGCCGTTGCACCGGGAATCGGTGTTTTTAGAGCGCGCCATTGCCAGTGAGCGAGTGCGTCTGGCAATGGGCCTGAACATCCGTCCCATTCAGACTCGGCATTTGATGACTGAGGGTATGGACCAGGCAGCCATTGCGGAGCAGTATTATGAGCCGCCCCTGATCAATATTATTCCCTATGCCTGCCACGCTTGTCCCACCAACCAATACAAGGTCAGCAATTACTGTCAAAACTGTCTGGCGGCATCTTGCCAGAAGGTATGCCCCAAGGAAGCCATCAGCTTCCGCAATAATCGTTCCTATATTGACCTGGACAAGTGTATCCGTTGCGGCAAATGTGCAAAAGCCTGCCCGTATAATGCGATCGTGCATATGGAGCGCCCTTGCGCTTCTGCCTGCGGTATGGACGCCATTGTGTCCGACGAGCAGGGTCGCGCAACCATCAATCAGGATAAGTGCGTTGCCTGCGGTCAGTGTCTGGTAAGCTGTCCTTTCGGCGCCATTGTGGATAAGGGCCAGATTTTTCAGGTTATCCAGTCCATACTGAAGGGCGACAAGGTGATCGCCATTGTAGCGCCTGCCTTTATCGGTCAGTTTGGTAAGCATTCCACCCCCGGCAAATTTATTGCCGCCATGAAAAAGCTGGGCTTTGCCCGGATCGTGGAGGTGGCGGTGGGCGCAGACCTTTGCACCATTGAGGAGGCCCACGATTTTCTGGACAAAGTACCGGAAAAGCAGAATTATATGGCAACCTCCTGCTGTCCTGCCTGGCACTCTATGATCTATAAGCTGTTCCCCAGCGAAACATCCAAAATCTCCATGACCCTGACCCCGATGGTCTACACCGCTCGGCTGATGAAGAAGGAATATCCCGGCTGCAAGGTGGTGTTTGTGGGTCCTTGCGCGGCAAAGAAGCTGGAAGCCATCCGAGAGGATATCCGTTCCGATGTGGACTTTGTGCTGACCTTTGAAGAACTGCAGGGTATGTTTGAGGCGAAGGAAATTGATTTTGAAACCATTGAGCCGATGTTCGATTTGAACGAGGGCAGCGCGGCTGGACGGGGATTTGCCGTATCCGGCGGTGTTGCCAAGGCGGTGGCGGATATGATCGCCCAAACCAATCCGGATGTGCAGGTTCAGACCGCCCGGGCAGAGGGCTTGCGGGAATGCCGCAAGCTGATGACCCTTGCCAAGGCAGGCAAGTATGACGGCTGCCTTTTGGAGGGTATGGCCTGCCCCGGCGGCTGTGTGGCCGGCGCCGGAACGCTGCTGCCGGTGGACCTGGCAAGTAAAGTGGTTGGCCGCTACCAAAATGAGGCGGAGTTGGACGGTCCGCTGGACAGCGCCTACCGGGATCGGAGAAAGAGTCTGGAAGAATAATGGAGTTCAACGATATTTACGACAGTCGGCGCAATCTTACCGGTCGCACCCACCGCCGGGGAACACCTTGGGGAAAAGGGGAGTACGGCTTGGTGGTCTGCGTCTGGGTGTATGACGGTAAGGGCAATCTGTTGATGACCCGCCGCGCCCCGGAGAAAAGCTTTGCCGGCACTTGGGAAAATTCCGGCGGCGCAGCAAAAGCCGGGGAAACCAGCCGGCAGGCAATCGCCCGGGAGCTTTGGGAAGAAACCGGCATCCGCGCCCGGGAAGAGGAGTTTGAGCTTCTGGATGTTGGGCAGGATAAGGCTGCACATTTTGATTTTTACTGTCTGATGCGAGAGGTGCCCCTGGAGGATATTGTGCTGCAGCCCGGTGAGACCGACGGAGCAAAATGGGTCAGCTTTTCTCAGGTTCACGAAATGATTCGCAAGAAACAAATCTGCAAAGTGATTGCCAAACAGTTCCTAAAGCAGGAAAGTCAGCTTTTGGCTCGACAGAAAGAAAAGAAGCACTGATTTTGGTTCAGTGCTTCCTTTTTTTATCGTAAAACCTTGACTATATTGGGTTTTTTCTATATAATATAAAAACCTATGGACTATGGAAATTATACCCAAGAAAGGATTTTGAATATGGCAAAGGAATTTAAGATTACCAGCTTGCGCCTGGGAGAATTGGAAAAGGAACTGAACTACCTGAAAACCACCCGGGAGCGGGAAATTGCCGCAATGATTGCCGAAGCCCGTTCTTACGGCGACTTGTCGGAAAACTCTGAGTATGATGCTGCCAAAAATGAGCAGGCAAAGCTCTATGGCCGTATCGCGGAGATCGAGGATATTCTTTCCCACGCTGTGATTATTGAGGACGAAAATGAAGCTACCGGTCGTGTGGGTTTGGGTTGCTTGGTAACGGTGGAAAACCTGTCCACCGGTGAGCAAAAGGAGTACCGGATCACCGGTTCCCAGGAAGCCAATCCTATGGAAAATAAACTCTCTGACGATTCTCCCTTCGGCCGCGCCGCAGTGGGCAAGGCAGTGGGCGAAACCTTTACGGTTATGGCGCCTCTTGGCTCCTACGAGATGAAGGTAGTCAACATTACCCGGGAGGGTTAAGTATGGCAAAGTTTGTACCCCAGGCAGAGCTTCCGGTTTCCGAGCAGGCGCAAATCCGCCGGGAAAAGCTGGCTGCCTTGCAGGCAGAGGGCAGAGACCCGTTTCTGCAAACCAAGTTTGATTTTAACGCCAACTCTGCCGCCATTAAGGCAGATTATGAGGGCTACGAGGGCAAGTCTGTCCGGATTGCCGGTCGACTGATGAGTAAGCGGGGACAGGGTAAGGTTATGTTCTGCGATCTGCAGGATACAGCCGGCCGCATCCAGCTGTTCGTCAAGATCGATGAGCTGGGCGAGGAGGAGTATGCCCGCTTCAAGAAGAACGATATCGGCGATATCGTCGGCGTAGAGGGCGAAGTCTTTAAAACCAAGACGGAGGAAATTTCCGTCCGCGCCAAGCAGGTAACTCTGCTGTCAAAGGCGCTGCTGCCCCTGCCGGAAAAGTACCACGGCCTGACTGATAAGGAAATTCGTTTCCGTCAGCGCTATGTGGATTTGATGGTAAATCCGGAGGTGAAGCGCAACTTTGTGATTCGCTCCCAGTTTATCAAGTTTATGCGCAACTATCTTGACAACAGGAACTACATCGAGGTAGAGACTCCGGTGCTGAACACCATCGCCGGCGGCGCTTCTGCCCGTCCCTTTGTTACCCACCACAACACTCTGGACATCGATATGTATATGCGAATCGCCACCGAGCTGCCCCTAAAGCGGCTGATCATCGGCGGTATGGATCGGGTTTATGAGATCGGCAGAATTTTCCGTAACGAAGGAATGGACCCCAAGCACAATCCAGAGTTTACCTCCGTGGAGCTGTATCAGGCATATGCCGACTTCCACGATATGATGGATATTGCCGAGGGTATTATCTCCGGCGCAGCGAAGGAGATCTTGGGCACCTATGAGGTGCAGTGGATGGGTGAAACCGTCAATCTGGCTCCCGGCTGGCGTCGTATGACTATGGTAGATGCGGTTAAGGAATATGTAGGCATTGACTTTGGCGCGATCACAGACGATGCTGAGGCAGTTGCCGCTGCCAAGGCAAAGGGTGTGGAGCTGGCCGATGCTGCCGAAAAGACCTGGGGCAATGCCCTGTATGCCTGCTTCGACCAGAGAGTGGAAGAGCACCTGATCCAGCCTACCTTTATCACTATGTACCCGGTGGAGGTTTCTCCGCTGACCAAGCGCAGCCCGGAAGATCCTCGCCTGACCGAGCGCTTCGAACTGTTCATCTGCCACTCTGAGCTTGCTAACGCCTACTCCGAGCTGAACGATCCCATCGACCAGCGTGCCCGGTTTATGAAG
>JAZSRR010000024.1:0-9101 GCA_045538605.1 Faecousia sp. | reverse complement strand
ATTTACAAAAAAATTCCGGAGATTCTGGGTATTGTGCTTGACAGGTAGGGTTTCTTGTGCTAAAATTTCCTAGCTGAACAAGAGATACCTGGCGTTTCGGGTGCCTTGGTTGTTTTGTCAGGCAGTCATGGTACGCGGGTGTAGTTCAATGGTAGAACACCAGCCTTCCAAGCTGGATACGCGGGTCCGATTCCCGTCACCCGCTCCACTGTACATGCGCCAGTAGCTCAGTTGGATAGAGCAACTGCCTTCTAAGCAGTAGGTCAGGGGTTCGAGTCCCTTCTGGCGTGCCAGTGCTGCCTTTGGCAGCAAGTAATAAGTAATAGTGAAGAGTGAAAAAGTAACTTATTCACTATTCACTCTTACCTCTTACTTCAAATATGGTGGGTATAGTTCAATTGGCAGAGCACCGGATTGTGGTTCCGGGCGTTGTGGGTTCGAGTCCCATTACCCACCCCATAAAAAAGCACTTGCGGAAGCAAGTGCTTTTTTCAATGATGCTTGCCGTGGGCAAATGATGACGGGTTCGCCTAATGATGTTCACTTCGCGAAAGATGTGTGCCAAACGGCACATATGGCAAACAGTGCATCATTGCCACTGTTGGAAGCAATATCATTTTCGTGGCAGTGAAACATCATATCGCCGCAGGCGATGTATCATTAAAACAACCCCCGGAACCTTTTGTTCCGGGGGTGAGCATTTTTATCCGATGCCAAAGAAAACCGAAAGCGCGGCGAACAGAACGATGGTCAGCAGGGTCAGCGCCGATAGCGCCGAGGAGATCTGCACCCGTTCCGATGGCTCGTCGGCAAAGACGGGGATCACATAGGGCGGCGGCAGGATCACCATTAAAAGGGCAGCGCCTTCAAAAATAATGCCATTTAGGACGGTGCGGTTCAAAAGCACGATCAGTGCGAAAAACACCGCCATTACCGCCAGTCGCATTGCCACAAACCCGGCGGTCTTCTTCCAGGGGATCTCCTTCAGAACCAGGTCGTAGCCCACGGTGAGCAAAATGACCATGCCGGTTGGGGCGGAAATGAAATCCGTTACCGAATTCAGAACGCCGCTGACACCCCAGTCTGTCAGTTTGCTGTACAGTCCGGTGGCGCCCAGCAGGACACCGGCAAACACTGCCCACAAAATGGGGGTGGACATCATATCCTTACCGATTGCCTTCCAGTCGGTTTTGCCGGAAAGAAGAATCTTAAAAAGGGTGAACACAAAAAGGGTCTGACCCAGATCCAAAATGGCAAACCGGGAGGGGCTGACATCAGGAAACAGCAGAACAAAAAGCGCGTAGCCCAGCATACCGGCCTCAAAGCCGGAGGCGAGGAACGGGGCAAGGCGGCTTTTGCTGCCGAAAAGACGGATGAGCAGGAAGCCCAGCCCCAGCGCCACGCAGCAAAGTCCGTACATCAGCACCGGCAAAATTACTGTGTTGGCGCTATACTCGGCGGTGGCAAAGGCGTTTAGCAGCACTGCCGGCAGGGTGATATTCAGCACCACTTTTTTTAGATTATCGATGCCTTCCCGGCTTAAAATGTTCCTTTGCCGGCACAGCATACCCAGCGCCAGCGCCAAGAACACCGGCAGCGCCGTTTGTAAAACAGAAACTACAGCGGTCATTTCTTAATAACACCCTTTTGCAGAATGATGTTGGCGTAAATCTCTGTTTCGCCGGTCTGAATGATGCAGTAGCAATCCTTGGCTTCATCATAGAACTTAAAGCGGTCGATGTTGCCCACGGCTTCTGCGCCCCGGTCATCGTATTTTGCCACGATCTGGCGGTAGGTTTCCCAAACCGGGATGGTCAGGTCCTTGTCGCAGTCCATCTTTTCCACCAAGATTGCCGGCTTTTCCACATAGGTATCCAGAGGAATCACCTGCAAAATGGCGTCCAGCAGCTCCGGAACACCGTGTCCGTCGGCCCGGAGGAAAATAGCGCCCTTGGCCTTCGCCATTGCAGCGCCGGGGAAATTGCCGTCGCCGATGCAGATGCGATCGGAGTGGCCCATTTCACAAAGAACCTTCAAAAGCTCAGGGGAAAGGATAGAAGGAATGTTTTTCAGCATAATGTTACCTCCAAATCTGTGTTTTCAAAAAGTGGCGGTCTTTAGACCGCAACTTTTTATTGGGTTAAAGAATTAGTAAGCCTTATACAGCGGGCCGTAGGCGGCGCAGGCGCGGTAGTCAGCACCTTCTTTGTCCATACCGAAGGCATTCCAGGCGGCGGGACGGAAGATGTCAGCCTCGGGAACATTGTGCATACAGACCGGGATGCGCAGCATAGAGCACATGGTGATCAGGTCGGCGCCAATGTGGCCGTAGGAGATGGCACCGTGGTTGGCGCCCCAGTTGTTCATCACATCATAAGCGGTCTTGAAGGGGGAACCTTCCTTGCCATCGCAGCGAGGAGCAAACCAAGTGCAGGGCCAGGTGGGATCGGTACGCATCATCAGCTTCTTGGTAACATCATCGGGCAGCTGAACCGTCCAGCCTTCTGCGATCTGCAGCACAGGGCCCAGACCCTTGACCAGGTTCAGACGGATCATAGTAGCGGGCATCTCGGCACGGGTGGTGAAGGAGGAAGAGAATCCGCCGCCACGGAAGTAGCCGTTGTCCGCTGCGGGCCAGGTGGTAGCTTCGCACATCTTTTTGATGTCCTCGTCATTCACTTCCCACCACTTGCGCATAATGCCGTTGCCGTTTTCGTCCTTGCACTCGCCGCAAGCATCCAAAGCGGTAGCGCCGGAATTGATCAGGTGAATGAAGCCGCCGTTTTCCAGAGCCTTGCCTTCCACCTTGTAGCCGGAAGCACGCTCGCAGGCTTCGGGAGACCAGTAAGTACGGACGTCGGAGAACATCTGTGCCCGGTTGGTCAGAAGCTTCATAAACAGCATGCCCAAACCGTTGAGAACGTCATTTTCTGTTGCCAGAATGTAGGGTTCCCGGGCGCCATTGTGGTCAAAGGAAGAGTTGAGCAGCGCTTCGGGGAAGTCGCAGTTGGGATAGAAGTCTGTCCACTGACGCTGACCCTGGAAGCCACCGGCGATGGCGTTATGACCCACCATTTCTTCTTCACGGCCTTCCGGCAGGTTGGGGTTGCCGTTGAACAGGTCCTTGATGATGCAGTACATCTTTGCCAGGAAATCCCACTGCTCAGCCTTCTTCTCGTCGGAAGTCTTAACAAAGTCCGGGTTCTTGTCCCAGCCTTCCTTGCAATTCTCAGCAATCCAGGCGCGGCATTTTGCCACTTCCTCTGCATCATAGATGCCCTCGGACATTCTGCGGATGATCTCCACCTCGTCCACGGACTCTACACGCATACCCAGATAGCTTTCGATAAAGGCGGGGTCAATGATGGAGCCGCCGATACCCATACAGATAGAGCCGATCTGCAGGTAGCTCTTTCCGCGCATAGAGGCTACAGCAACGGCGGCTCTGCCGAACCGCAGCAGCTTTTCCTGTACGTCGGCAGGAATGTTGGTAACCTCGTCCAGATTCTGCACATCGTGGCCGTAGATGCCGAAGGCGGGCAGACCCTTCTGAGCGTGGCTGGCAAGAACCGATGCCAGGTATACGGCGCCGGGGCGTTCCGTGCCGTTGAAGCCCCAGACGCCTTTGATGGTGTTGGGATCCATATCCATAGTTTCGGAGCCGTAGCACCAGCAGGGAGTAACGGTTAAGGTGATGTCTACGCCGTTGCGCTTGAATTTTTCTGCGCAGGCGGCAGCTTCGGCTACGCGGCCGATGGTGGTGTCAGCGATGATGACCTTAACAGGCTCGCCGTTGGAATACTGGATGTTTTCCTCAAAAAGCTTCTTGGCAGCTTCTGCCATAGCCATAGTCTGATCTTCCAGGCTCTCCCGAACCTTCAGAGGACCACGGCGGCCGTCGATGGTGGGACGAATACCGATAACCGGGTACTCGCCGATGTATCTGTTTTTTGCCATAATTATTCCTCCTGATTCTCGCCGCCAAAATGCGGACGGTTATTACAATATGTATAAAAGCTTCTTTGCTCTTATAGCCTTAAGTCAATGCACATTTGAGCTGGGTGCTCCGGGGCGCGCCGGCGTAGCCATCCAGCCGCTCCAGCAAATATTGGGCAGCCACCTGTCCGAGAAGCTGCTCCGGCTGATGTACCACCGGAAGGGGCGGTTTCATCATAGTACAAACCTGCACACAGTCAAAGCCGAAAACATCAATGTCCTCAGGGATGCGCAGTCCCCGATCCCGGACTGCGGTGAAAAGGCCGATGGTAATGTCGTAATTCGCTGCAACAACCGCGGAGGGCGGTTCGGGATTGTTTATCAACAGCTCAAAGCCTTGATAGCCGGCGGCGAAGGTGTGGTCCAGACATAAAAACAGGGAATCATCACACAAAATGCCGTGGTCAGAAAGCGCACGAAGATAACCCACCTGCCGCTCTCGGGATGTAAACACAGATTTAGGTCCGCTGATGAGGGCGATTCGCTGGTGGCCCTTTTCGATCAAGGCGGTGGTGGCGGCGTAGACGGCATCGGCATTGTCCACCATAACGGCATCGCTGGCAAGACCCTGGATAACCCGGTCCACCTGCACGATGGGCACATTATAATTGGCGGTCAGCTCCGTAACTTCTTCGGCAGACAGATTTTCCGGCACATAAATCAGTCCGTCAATTCCGTTGTTGATCAAATATTGCAGATTGTCCCGTTCCAGAGCGTGGCTGGAGCTGTAGCAGGACAAGATGGTGTGGTAGCCTTTGGTGCGCAGCGCCTGGTCCAGCGCTGTAAACACGTTTCCAAAGAAGGGTGCCGCGATGTCCGGAAGCAAAACGCCGATGGTGCGGCTGCGGGGCGTTTTCAAATTTCGGGCGAACAGGTTGACCCGATAATCCAGCGCTTCAATGGCATTGCGGATGGCAGAAACATTCTGCTGCCGCACACTGCCGCCGTTTAAGTACTTAGAAACGGTGGACATAGATACATTTGCCATACGCGCCACATCTTTTATCGTTGCCATAGGATACCTCCGGGACTAAAAAACGAAACGTTTCGCGATATGAACACAGAGGAAGCCTGCGAAGCGTTTGTTCTTATAGTTTCTATAATATAGAAAGAAATTTGTGCTGTCAATACAAAAATGAAAAAAATAGCTTGATTTTTTTGTGCAAATTGATTATAGTAGGAGGTGTAAGGACTATCCCCGCCCATTTTGGGAAAACCCTTTGTACAGATACAACAAACGAAACGTTTCGCTTTTGTGCAATCCGCGCAAAAGCGGTTGCTCTCCCCTCTCGGGGGGCATAAAAACTTTTTTCAAGGACGAAAAAATTTACCGTGAAAGGTGATGTTGGAATGGGTGAAACAATTCTGAAGATGCAAGGCATCCAGAAGTATTTCTCCGGTGTGCATGCGCTGAAGGGTGTCGACTTTGAACTTCGCGCCGGTGAGGTACACGCGCTGATGGGAGAAAATGGCGCCGGCAAGTCTACATTAATCAAAGTGCTGTGCGGCATCCATAAAAGAGACGGCGGCAGTATCGAATACTTTGGCGAGCAGGTGGATTTTCATAATATTGCCGAGTCTCAGGCTGCGGGCATCAGTGTTATCCATCAGGAACTAAATATGATGAACCACCTGACGGTGGCGCAGAACATGTTTATCGGCAGAGAATTCAAAAAGGGCGGCCTGATTGACGACCGGAAAATGGAAGAAGAAGCCGGTAAGATGTTCGAGAAGATCGGTGTCCACATTGATCCCGGCGTAAAGCTGGGCGATTTGACCGTAGGCAAGCAGCAGATGGTGGAAATCGCCAAGGCGGTTTCTCGGGAGTGCAAGCTTCTGGTTTTGGATGAACCTACCGCCGCGCTGACCCAGCCTGAAGTGGAAGAGTTGTTTAAGATTATGCGCGAGCTCCAGGAAAAGGGAATCGGCATGATCTACATATCCCACCGTATGGATGAAATCAACCGAATCTCCGACCGGGTTACGGTTATGCGCGACGGCGAATATGTGGGAACGGTCAACACTGCTGAGGTTACCAAGGATGACATCGTGAAGATGATGGTCGGCCGCGTGATCATGGGCGAGCAGAAGGAAGCGAGCAAGGTTGCTCCCGATGCGCCGGTCGTTTTGGAGGTCAAGCACCTCAACGCCGGCAAGGAAGTTAAGGATGTGAGCTTCACCCTGCGCAAGGGCGAGATCCTGGGCCTGGCAGGTCTGATGGGCGCCGGCCGTACCGAGGTTGCCCGGGCATTGTACGGCGCAGATCGGAAGCAAACCGGCGAGATTTACTTAAACGGAAAGAAAGTTAAGATCAAAACGCCCCAGCAGGCAGTGGACAATGGCATCTGCTATCTGTCCGAGGACCGGAAACGCTACGGCCTGATGCTGGATAAGTCTGTTACGGAAAATACTGTCATTGCCTCTGTGGATGACTTTATTACCGCCGGTATTATCAGCGATGCCAAAATGCGCGCCGGCTCTGCGGAATATAATAAAAAGCTTCGCACCAAAACCCCGTCTATGGAGCAGCTGCTGAAAAATCTGTCCGGCGGAAACCAGCAAAAGGTGATCGTTGCCCGCTGGCTGATGAGAAATTCCGACATCTTTATTTTCGATGAGCCTACCCGCGGTATTGACGTGGGCGCCAAGAGTGAGATTTATCATTTGATGGAGGAGCTGGTGGAACAGGGCAAATCTATCATTATGATTTCTTCCGAGCTTCCGGAAATTTTGCGTATGAGCGACCGGATTATGGTTATGTGCGAAGGACGTAAGACCGGTGAGCTGGATATCGCCGAAGCAACCCAGGAAAACATTATGCAACTTGCAACTATGCGGGAGGAGAATTAATATGGAAAACAAGAAAAGCCCTCTGCTTGCCGTGAAAGGAATTCTGGCAGGCGGCAAACAGAATTTTGTCATCATTCTGGCGGCAATTGCTCTGTTTATCATCTTTACCTTGATCAACCCGGGCTTTGCCAGCGAGCTGAACCTGCTGAATATGACCAAGTCCTTTGTGCCCTATGCGATTTTGGCTTTGGGTGTTACCTTCGTGATTGCCACCGGCGGCATTGACCTGTCCATCGGTACCGTCTGTATCGGCTCTGCTGTGTTTGCCGGCGCTCTTTGCCGCACCGGCGTTTCCCTGGAGGAAGGCACGTTGTGGCTGACCATTCCCATCATGATCGTTGTGGGCTTTGTATTCGGTCTGATTAACGGTCTTTTGGTTGCAAAATGTAAGATTGCGCCCTTTATCGCAACCCTGGGCACAATGCTGGTATCCCGGGGTATAACCTCCGTGGTTTCCGAGGCAGTCCGCCAGACGTCCTCTGCCGTGAAATACCCCACCACCGGATGGTTCCAGGAGCTGTTTACCAACTATAAGGGATTCCCCATCGGTATCGTATGGGTTCTGGTGCTGACCGTTATTTGTATGATCGTTATGTACAAGACCAAGGTTGGTCGGTACATTCTGGCCATTGGCTCCAATGAGGAAGCTGCTCGGCTGTCCGGTATCAACACTGATAAATATAAAATCATTGCCTACTGCATCGGCGGCACCTTCGCCGGCCTGGCGGCTCTGTTCTACACAGCGGCAAACCCCTCCCTGACCATTGCCGGCGGCAACGGTATGGAATTGGATGCCATCGCTGGCGTTTACATCGGCGGCACTTCCACCACCGGCGGCTCTGCCTCGATCCTGGGCACCGTTCTTGGCTCTGTGATCTTGGTTATTATCCGAAATGGTCTGAACCTGGCACTCAGCGGCGGCAGTGTGGTCTCCGCCACCAACATCACCTATGCCGTTACCGGCGTAATCGTGGTAGGCGCGGTTCTGCTGGATGTTTTGAAGAAGAAGTCCGCTGCCAAGGTAAAGATTCCTGTGGCAGAGGAAAAGAAGGCGAAAGAAGCCCCTAAGGCGTAAAAACGCCAAAGAATCTGTAATAAAACCAAAAGGTTTTATATAAAATTTTAGGAGGAAAACTAAAATGAAGAAACTGTTTGCAATGCTTTTGGCAATCGTTATGGTTCTGTCCCTGGCTGCTTGCACACCTGCTGCCAACAACGGCGGCGAAGGCGCTGGCTCCAATGATGCTGCTTCCAAGGGCACGATCGCTGTGGTTGCAAAGGGCGAAACCCACGCATTCTGGCAGGCTGTTAAGTCCGGCGCTGTTGACGCTGGTAAGGCTGCCGGCTACGACGTAACCTTCCGTGGCCCCACTGCCGAGAGCGAAGAGTACGTTACTGAGCAGCGCGAGATGGTTCAGGCTGCCCTGAACAACAAGGACGTTAAGGCTATCGTTCTGGCTACCATCGGTCTGGGCTTCGGTGATGAGCTGACCTCTGCTTTCGACAAGGGTCTGCCCGTTGTTGAGTTCGACTCCGGTCTGTACGACAACAATGCCGACGTAACCGAGGGCAAGGACCCCACCATCGGCTCCGTTGCTACCGACAACAAGGCTGCTGCCGCTGTTGTTGCTGAGAACTTCTATGCATACCTGAAGACCAACAACCTGGCTGTGAACGGCTACAAGGTCGGTGTCATCCAGCACGACTCCACCTCCACCGGTATCGACCGTGCGGAAGGCTTCATCGAGAAGATCGAGGCTCTGGCTAAGGCTGACAGCATCACCCTGGAGATCAACCGTCAGGTCAAGGCCAACAACGAGGGCGAGTACAAGCTGGGTCTGACTGCCCTGAAGGATTGGGGCGCACAGTCCATCTTCATGACCAACGAAGGCGTTGTCAACGAAGTGTTCCCCGAAATTTCCAACAGCGCTGATGCTTACAAGGAAATCCTGTTCTGCGGCTTCGACGCAGGCACCAACCAGTACAACTGGATGAAGGACGCAGGCAAGTCCTACGCTCTGTTGGTTGGCTCTGTTGCTCAGGACTCCTACAACATCGGCTACAAGGCTGTTGAGATGGCAATTGCCAAGCTGGACGGCAAGGAAGTTTCCGATGTCGGTATCGCCGGTGTTTGGTACACCGCTGAGAACATTGACGAGCAGAAGGATAAGAACATCTTCTACATGGGCTAATTCCTGATCTGTAAGTTTATAGTAAACGGCTAAAACCGACCGGCACCACTTCGGTGGTGCCGG
>JAZSRR010000031.1:0-2998 GCA_045538605.1 Faecousia sp. | reverse complement strand
AGCGTAGCTGTGCCAAGGAAGGCGTGATTGCAGAAGTTAAGAAGCGCGAGCACTACGTCAGCCCCAGCCTGAAGCGTAAGCAGAAGTCTGAAGCTGCCCGTAAGAACAAGAGAAAGTTCTATTAATTTTCCTCCTTGTTACGAATATAACCGGCTGAAGAGTTTCTTCAGCCGGTTTTTATATGCAATTGACGCCAAGATAGAAATCGGTTATGATGGACCATAGAACAGCCGAACACTGAAGGAGGCAGCAATAAATCCAGTTAGGTCTGCAAGCAAAGCCGCAGGAACTGTATACCGGGTTTTGTGAATACCGGCTGCGCCAAAGTAAACACTAATGGTGTAAAAGGTGGTTTCTGTAGAACCCAGCATAACCGCCACAGTTCGTCCGATTACAGAATCCACACCGTACTGCGCTATTAGATCTGCCCCCAGAGCCAAAGCTGCGCTGCCGCTGATCGGACGGACAAGCACGATGATGGCGGTTTCCGGCGGGATACCAAGAAGAGAAAACACCGGAGCCAAAAGCTTACTGAGCTGCTCCATTGCTCCGGAGGCCCGGAGCATCGTTACGGCAGTCAGCAGCAAAATCAAGGTAGGAATCAAACGGACAAGCAGCTTTAAGCCATCGCCTGCGCCGCTGAGCATCAGATCGTAAGCGTTTTCTTTTCTGCCTAGGGCGACTGCTGCGCCTGCAAACAACAAGACAGGAACCAGATAGTCCGTTATCATTTGAAAAGCCTTCCCATAGCCCAGGCAGCCAAAAGACCAACCCCTGCAGAACAAATACTGGTAAGCCAAACAGCCGGCAGAATATCGAAGGGCGTGTTGCAGCCAAGGCTGACCCGCACAGCTGCCACATTGGCAGGGATGAGCTGAATGGATGCGGTGTTGAGCACGATCAGCCTACAAAGCTCATTGTTGGCAACGCCACCGGTATTGTGGGCAAGTCTTTGCGCTGCCTGGATACCCATAGGCGTTGCGGCATTGCCTAACCCGAGAAAATTGGCGCAGATATTACTGCTCAGACTTTGCGCAAGGGCTTTATCTGTTCGGGTTGACGGAAATACCTTGCAAAGAACGGGGCGAAGGAGCTTCGCCAAAAAACCGGTAAAACCAGCCTTGTCCATCAGCTTGCCCATACCGGACCATAGGCAGATCGATCCGGCCAAGGAAACAGCAAGGGTAACCCCTGCCTGGGCACCCTGGGGCACAGCTGCTGCCAATGCGCTGCCTCTGCCTACCAGCAGGGAAACGAACAGGGAAATGCCGAGCATCCCGGTAAAGATCCAGCTCATAACCATTTTGATCCCTCCCGGTACAACCTATGCGCAAACGGCTGTGTTTTTCCTAAAACTGAAAAAGGAGTGATATATATGTACATATGCAGAATGCAATATAACTGGCTGCAGAAAGCAGGAAGCGCTATTACAGCACCGGTAATCGGTAATTGCTATAGCTTCTTTTATTTTCCTGCACCGGTTGAGGTTCGGGTAGGGGATAAGCTTATAAAAACAAAACCCCACGCTTGCCTGCTGAACAAACCCGGGCAGTCCCGATATTTTTATTTTGCCCAAGATACCCAGATGCATTGGATTCACGCGTATCCTGCTTTTTCCGAGCTTTTAGAGCGATACCCCATTGAGACAGAAACCCTTCTGTATCCGGAGGACAGCGGTTTTTTGGCACATATGTTCCGGGACCTTTTTCGGGAGTTTACAATGAAACAGCCCTACCGGGAGGATATGGTGGACTGTCTGCTTACCCAGATGGTGGTACGCCTTTCCCGAGCATTATCCGAAAACCAGAGCATCCATTCCATCAGTCCCGAAAATCGGCAAAAAATTCGAAAATTGCACGATGAGATGCTCTCTAAGCCGGAGCGAAAATGGACGGTGGCAGAAATGGCGGATGCGGTTTATCTCAGCCCTTCCCGCTTTCATTCGGCGTACAAAGCAATGTACAAAAGCTCACCTCTGCAAGATGTGATACAGGCAAGGGTGGAGAAAGCAAAAGAACTGCTTTGCTCCAACGAACAGGAGAAATTACCGGTGCTGGCAGAGCAGTTAGGCTATAAAAGCCAGTACCATTTTATTGAACAGTTCAAGTCTGTAACCGGAATGACACCCGGCGTATATCGGCGAAAAAATCGATAAAAACAACTCGCTTGACCAGTTGGTCAAGGGAGTTGTTTTTAATCTATGTATGTGGAGTTTGTTATCTGATAGGGATTTTCCAGGGCTGCATTGACCGCTTCCATAATGGCCAGCTTTTCTTTTTCGCTCAGTACAAGGGGGTTCTTTTCCTCTGTGTTGGTGGAGGCTGCAGTCATACGGAAATCGGTCATTTTTCTTCCGGTTAACGTGCAAAAGGCAGTGTAACCGGCAACGGCATAGCCCATACGGTTTAGATGCAGACCGTCCTTGGTCAGAGTGTCGCCGATGAAGCTGGTGCGGACATTTTGAATAGCGGTACCGGTAGGGATAATGACCTCAAATTCCTTTCTGTGGGGGATGTGCTGCTTCAGGGCATCCACAATGCAATTGTACATCCGCAGTTGGTCATTTCCCAGTCGCTCAAAAGTATCCCGCACACAATCCTTTTGGAATGCCCAGGTCATGTTCCAGACAAACCGAAGCTTGGGGTTGGGGATATGCTGACGGATAAACTGGATCAGCGCATCGATATAGTCATCCTTTTCGTCGCCGAAGGTGTCCGCAAAGGGCGCTCGGTCGGCGCTCTGCTGCAAGTAGATAATATCCCAGGGCTCATCCAGAAGACCTTCCAGGAAGGGCGTCTCTTTTTGCATGCTCCAAACACCGGAGGTGTTCTTGGTGTATTCGTAATATTTATGACCCTCCCGGGCATTGTCCAGATGCCGTGCTAAGGTGCAGCCACTGCCATACAGACGGGCAACCACAATATCGGTGCAGCCCTCTGCTTCTGCAATATCATACAGATACTGAGTGGTGTTCAGACCAAAGCTGCTGGTAATTGCC
>JAZSRR010000056.1:0-10424 GCA_045538605.1 Faecousia sp. | reverse complement strand
GTTGCCGCTTCCGATGTTCGCTGCTCCCAACGTCCACCTATCGTCAAAGCGTAGGCGGGAGGTCTGCAATCCGACCGGAAAGAAAGCATCCCTTGAATATGATGTGGGTCCAAAAGGACACACTACGCACAAGGCAGGCTGATATGTTGTTATTCGTCGTCCTCGTCTTCATATAGCTGATCCATGATCAGTGAATAGACGGCCTCCAGCTCCTCGTCATCCTCGATGGCGCAAAGGATCGGCTCGCCGTCCTCGTCAACAGACTTTAAGATGCTGACTTCCGGATTTTCCAATTCCTCATCTGTGGCGGGAATAACGGCAAGATAGGTCTGCCCGTTATACTCCAGTGTACTAAGGATTTCCAGTTCAAACTCGGTTCCGTCCTCGTCTGCAATGGTTATAAAATCAGAGCCAAAATCATCCATCATAGTATAAAACCTCCGTTGTGATCTTCTATCTGTATTTTAAAGGAGAAACCGTTTAAAATCAAGCAAAAATCCTGCAAAAAGCGCGACTGCTAGTAAAAAAGGTTTTTCTGAATAAAAAAACCGGAATTTATACTTTGTTTATAAAATAATACTTTCGTTTTTTGATTGGGTATGCTATAATGATATGAGTAGGATTGTGTTTATATGCACGCAAGAAAGAGAAAATTTTACCGGACCGGCTTTTTGCCGATGTTATGGAGGGAATAATTATGGCGAAAGATAAGAAGGATAACGCTCAAGGACGAGACAGCAGATCCCATTGGTCTTTTGAAACAGCCTTGCGGATTTGGCGTGTTGTTCTTGCCTGTCTGAAGATCGCGGGCTTTGCGTTGGCAACGGTTTTGCTCATCGGTATTGTCTGTATGTTCTCCTTTGCCGGCACACTTGCTGACTATCTGGAGCAGGATATTTTGCCGACTGCGGATTTGGTACTGGAAAACTATGAGATGGATGCCCCCTCCTATGTGTATAGTACTAACGATAAGGGTGAAATTGCGGTTTTGCAGGAGCTTTATGCCACCACCGACTGGAAAAAGGCGGATTACGAGGACATTCCGGAACTGCTGATTCATTCTGCCATTGCAATTGAGGATAAGCGTTTTTATGAGCATCAGGGCGTTGACTGGTTTACCACGATCAAGGCCTTTGCCAATATGTTCTTTGGGGATAAAACCGTTGGCGGTTCCAGTATTACCCAACAGCTGATCAAAAATATCACCAAGGAAAACAGCGTTACCATCCAGCGTAAAGTTCTGGAATTTTTCCGGGCAACGGTTGTGGAGCGGAATTACGACAAAAAAGTGATCATTGAAGAATACCTGAACACCATTTATCTGGGTCAGGGCTGCCGGGGTGTCAAGAGTGCCGCGGAGGCTTATTTTGGCAAGGAGCTGCAATCTCTGACCATTGCCGAATGCGCCAGTTTGATCAGTATCACCAATAATCCCTCCTTGTTTAACCCCTACGGAGAAAAGGAATTTATGTATAACGGCGAGCTTATGAATGGCCGCCAGAGAAACCGGCACCGTCAGCTTCTGGTGCTGGGCGAGCTGCTCAACCAGGGCTATATCACCCGTGAGGAGTATGACGAAGCGGTTGCTCAAGAGCTGGTGCTCAAGGGCGAAATTGCCGAGGGCGATAAGTGGGTGGAATGCTCCAACGCAGAATGTGGCTATGAAGGAATTCGCAGTACCTATACTGTTGACGGCAGCGCCATCAAATGTCCCAAGTGCGGCAAAGTTCCGGAAATGGTTGAAGATAACTCCCAAAAGGTATATTCCTATTTCGTAGATGTGGTTATTCAGGACGTTGCCAAGGCTATGGCAAAGGCGGACGGCATTGAAGAATGGGATGACGATATCTGGGAAATTTATGTGGATCGGATCAACCGTGGTGGTTATCACATTTACACCACTATCGATACCGATGTGCAAAATCAGATTGATACGATTTATAAAAATCTAAGTAATATTCCGAAGACCAAAAGCGCCCAGCAACTGCAATCTGCCATAGTAGTCATTGGCAATGATACCGGCGATATTGTAGGTATGGCCGGTGGCGTTGGTCCGGACAAGGCTCACTTCGGACAAAATCGTGCAACCAAATCCAAGCTGCAGTCTGGTTCAGCCATTAAGCCTCTGACTATTTATGCGCCGGGCTTTGAGCAAGGTTCTATTTCTCCTGCAACTGTCATTAAGGATATGCCCTTGGAGTATAAAGACGGCAAAGGCTGGCCCAATAATGTTGACCGGGAATACAGCTACTCTCGAACGATATATACCGGTATTGAAGATTCTGTAAACGCAGTTGCGGCACATACACTGAATAAAATCGGTGTGAATTACGGCTATCAATTTGCAACGGAGAAGTTCCGGATTTCCACGCTGGGGGAAGAAGATATTCAGTTTTCCTCTTTGGCTCTGGGCGCACAGGACCGGGGCGTTACAGTGCGGGATATGGCTTGCGCCTTTGCGACCTTTGCCAATGCGGGCACTTACCGGGTCGGCAGAACCTGGTTGCGAGTTTATGACAGTAACGGCAATGTGGTGCTGGAAAATCCCCAGCAATCCGAAAAGATTCTCAGCGAGAAGACAATCAACTACACCAACTACTGCCTGACCAATGCTGTCATTAGAGGTACCGGCAAGAATGCTAACTTTGCTTCCGGTTATGTTGCCGGTAAGACCGGTACAACCTCCAGCGCCCGTGATAAATGGTTCTGCGGTTACACCAACTATTATACGGCAGCTGTTTGGTGCGGCTATGATATGCCTGAGAAAATCACACTCTCCGGTAATCCTGCCATTACATTGTGGCGGAAGGTTATGGAGCCGCTTCATAAGGGGCTGAAGAACGAAAAGCTTTACAGCACTGCGAAAATGGAGTCGGTAACGGTTTGCCTGGATAGCAACAAACTGGCAAGCGAAGCCTGTCAGAATGATGTCCGAGGTAACCGCACCCAGACGGTTATGGTATACCCGGAGGACCGTCCGACAGCAACCTGTACCAGTCATACAACAGTTTCTTATTGCTCCGGTGGCGGTGTGGCAACAGAATACTGCAAGAATTTTGCCGCTGTTGACAAAAATGTCAGCGTTTCTGACAAGTCGCTTCTGAGGCTGACTCAAAAAGAGGTTAATGAGATCGCTAAAGCAAAAGCCTCTGGATTGCAAAGCGTATATCTGCAGGATTACTATGTGTATCTTGTTACGGATACGGGAGCGGACGGAGTCTTTAGGGGGATTACCGGAACGCTGAATCAAGGCGTTGCAGCGCCCTATAAGTACTGTACGGCGCATACCAAATCCACTTGGGATAGTTATGCAGCGTCCCACCCGTCTGTTCAGCCGCCCGCAAGTGCGCCCACAACATAAGGAGAAAATAATGATTTGGATTTCCAATGAGTGGAAGGATTATGAGGTTCTGGACACCTCTGATGGCGAACGGCTGGAACGTTGGGGGAAATACCTTTTGGTCCGTCCGGATCCACAGGTAATTTGGCAAACGCCCCGTGCAGCTGCCGGGTGGAAAAAATATGATGCCCGCTATGTGCGCTCCAATACCGGCGGCGGACATTGGTCGGACCATAAGCTTCCAGAGCGGTGGCAAATACGGTATAAAGATTACTTGACCTTCAATGTAAAACCAATGAATTTTAAGCATACCGGCGTTTTCCCGGAGCAGGCTGCAAACTGGGATTTTATCCGGAATAAGGTTGCCTCAGCAGGGCGTCCGGTGCGTGTGCTGAATTTGTTTGCCTATTCCGGCGGTGCAACATTGGCTGCCGCTGCCGGCGGCGCGGAGGTTTATCACGTGGATGCCTCCAAAGGCATGGTCGCCTGGGCAAAGGAAAATGCAAAATCTTCCGGACTTGCAGATAAACCGATTCACTGGATTGTGGATGATTGCGGCAAATTTATTCAACGGGAAATCCGCCGGGGTCGCCGTTATGACGGAATCATTATGGACCCACCCAGCTACGGAAGAGGGCCTAGCGGAGAAATCTGGAAGATGGAGACGAGTTTTTTTCCGTTTTTGCAAGAAACGGCAAAGCTGCTGACAGACGATCCCTTGTTTGTAATTATTAATTCTTATACAACCGGTCTGGCTCCCTCTGCGGTTGGCTATGCGGCGGATGTTGTCTTTGGCAGCATTTACGGCGGTCATACAGAAGTAGGGGAGTTGGGTCTTCCGGTGCGTTCAACCGGTCAGGTGCTGCCTTGCGGCGCGACCGGACGCTGGACACCTTAACAGGAGGAAATCTTTTGGACTCAGCAATTCGTGTGGAACATCTGGCATATACGTATCCGGGCGTGGATGACACGCCCGGCATTGCCGTATTTGAGGATTTGAACCTGCAAATTGAAGCGGGCAGCTTTGTTGCGGTTTTGGGCAGCAACGGGTGCGGAAAATCCACATTGGCAAAGCAGTTTAATTCCATATTGTTGCCCTGTGGCGGTAAGGTTTATGTCTGCGAAAATGACACAAGTGATCCAGATCGTCTGATTGCAATAAGGCGTAATGTAGGAATGGTTTTCCAGAACCCTGACAACCAGATCGTTGCCAGTGTTGTGGAGGAGGATGTTGCTTTCGGACCGGAAAATCTGGGTATTGCCAGCCCTGTTATTCGAAGCCGTGTCGATAAGGCGCTGAAACAGGTCGGTATGTATGAATATCGCAGCCATGCTCCGCATTTGCTCTCCGGCGGTCAGAAGCAGCGGATTGCGATTGCCGGCATTATTGCTATGGAGCCAAAGTGTATTGTATTGGATGAACCAACGGCAATGCTGGACCCTCGGGGAAGGAAAGAAGTTATGGACACCATTGTTCAACTGAACCGGGAGAAGGGCATTACTGTTGTGTTGATCACCCACCACATGGACGAAGCAGCGCAGGCACAGCGTGTAGTTGTTTTAGATCGCGGCCAAATCGCGGCAGATGGCACTCCGGAAACGGTGTTTTCCAAGGTCGAACTGCTCCACAGCATCCGGTTGGCTGCACCCCAAACAGTGGAGCTGTGTTATGAATTAAATAAAAACGGATTTACCCTGCCGCTGGATCAGCTCAGTGTGCAGGATTGTGCGCAGGCACTTTATGATGCGATAAAGGCTTGACGGAGGAGTAGAAAGTGACACCAATTTTGCAGGTTCAAAACCTACAACATACCTATAGTGCCGGGACACCCTTTGAACACATTGCGCTGGACAATGTATCTTTCAGCGTAGAACGGGGTGAGTTTATCGGCATTATCGGACATACCGGTTCTGGTAAGTCTACCTTGATACAGCACCTGAACGGCCTATTGAAACCGTCTGCCGGCAAAGTTTTGTTGGACGGTCAGGATATTTGGTCGGACAAGGCGCTGACGCGGCAATGCCGCTTTCGGGTTGGACTAGTATTCCAGTATCCGGAGTATCAGTTATTTGAGGAAACGGTATATAAGGACATTGCCTTTGGACCGAAGAATATGGGTCTGAGCAGCAAAGAGATTGATCGCCGTGTGCGGGAGACGGCAGAGCTTGTGGGAATTACCCAGGAGCAGTTGGCGGTATCTCCCTTTGATTTGTCCGGCGGCCAAAAGCGCAGGGTAGCCATAGCCGGCGTGATGGCGATGGAGCCGGAGATTCTGGTTTTGGATGAACCGATGGCAGGACTGGACCCGGAGGGCAGACAGGAAATTTTGCAGAATATTGACGATTACCGGAAAATCCACAACGCAACGGTTATGATGGTTAGCCACTCTATGTCGGATGTGGCGCGGCTGACAGAACGGCTTCTGGTTATGAACGGAGCCCGATTGGCTATGGACGATACACCGGAACGGGTGTTCCAGGATGCCCAGGAGCTTCTGGACATGGGTCTGGATATTCCGGAGATCACGGCAGTGTTTCTACAGCTGCGTCGGATGGGATTGCAAGTACCGCCGGTATATACAATGGAGCAGGCGATAAAGGCACTTTCTGCAATTCGGGGAGGTGCTGCCGATGTTTAAGGACATTACATTAGGTCAGTATTTCCCGGGAAATTCCCCCATCCACCGGTTGGATCCGAGAACAAAGCTGGTTTTGCTGATTGCCTATATTGTTGCCCTTTTTTCAGCTTCCGGATTGTGGGCATATTTGACAGTATTTCTTTTCTTGGGTCTTGCGATCGCCTTATCATCTATCCCTTTGCGGGCGTTTTTCTCCGGACTGAAGCCGCTGATATTTATTTTAATTTTTACCGGTGTGCTGAATTTGTTTTTCACAACAGGAGATAAACTTTTGTTCCAGATTTGGAAAATCCGCATTTACTGGGAAGGTATTGTTCGGGCGCTGTTTATGATGAGCCGAATTTTAATGCTTCTTTGCGGAACATTCCTGCTGACCTATACCACATCTCCCATATCCTTAACTGACGGGTTAGAATCGTTACTTTCTCCACTAAAGCGGCTGCATTTGCCGGTTCACGAGCTTTCCATGATGATGTGTATTGCTCTGCGTTTTATTCCAACCTTGATTGAAGAAACGGATAAAATTATGTCCGCTCAGAAGGCAAGAGGTGCGGATTTTGAAAGCGGTAATATCGTTCAGCGGGTAAAAGCGCTGATTCCGATACTCGTACCGTTGTTCATAAGCGCCTTCCGCCGTGCTGATGAGTTGGCAACTGCAATGGAATGCCGCTGCTACCAGGGCGGCGATGGTCGTACAAAAATGAAGCTGCTGCGGTATAAGCTATGGGATCTTCGCGCTTTTGGTATTGGTGCGGTTTTGCTTACCTGTGTATTTGCTTTCGGATATTTTGGTCTGTGAGGTTATTATGCGAAATATTGCTCTTTTTCTAAAATATGAGGGAACCGGTTACCACGGTTGGCAGGCGCAGAAAAATCTTGCCACCGTTCAACAGACACTGGAAAAAGCAGCAGCTATGGTTACCGGTCATAGTGTGCATATTACCGGCTGCGGACGGACAGATGCAGGCGTTCACGCCAGGTGTTATGTGGCGAATTTTCGTACGGGATCCACAATTCCTGCTGAACGTTTGCCCTATGCGCTAAACACCCATTTGCCGGCAGATATTGTGGTAACCAAGGCGTTTGATGTGCACGAGGATTTTAATTCCATTGGTTCTTGTGCAAGAAAAGAATATACCTATATTATCTATAATTCCCGGGTCCGGGATCCGTTCTACGTAAACAGGGCGTGGTTTTATCCCAAACGATTAGACGAGCAAATAATGCAGGAGGCGGCGGAGCAATTTGTGGGAACCCACGATTTTGCTGCTGTTCGTTCCGTGGGAACGGATGTAAAATCCACAGTCCGCACCGTGTATTACTACAATGTGGAACGGCAGGGTGATTTGCTGCTTTTGAAGGTCTGCGCCAACGGATTTCTCTATAATATGGCACGAGCAATGGCAGGCACAATTGTCTATGCAGCAGAAGGAAAGATCCGTCCGGAAGAAATCAAAGCAATTTTAGAATCCGGCAACCGGACAGCTGCCGGTCCTACCGTTCCGCCCGGGGGTTTGTATATGACCCATTTGTGGTATGATGACGGTGTGGAAAAATTTGAATGCGAATAGTTCATAAAATGTTCTCTTTTTTTAACCGAAACTGTGTTATAGTTTTGGCAGAAAGGTCGTGATCTGTATGCAGCCGAAAATGTGTACAAAATGCAAGAAAAATATCGCCGTCGTCTTTATCACAAAGATTGAAAACGGTGTTACAATGAATGAGGGCTATTGCTTAAAATGCGCCAGAAGCCTTGGGATTCCCCAAATTGAAAGCGCCGTGAAGCAAATGGGCTTCTCTGAAGAGGATTTGGATAACCTCACGGATGAAATGAGTAGTATGTTTGGTCAAATCGAGGGAAGCGAAGAAGAAAGCGATGAGGTTGACAGCCAGACTGCAACCTTCCCGCTCTTGAACCAACTTTTTGGCTCTGCCAATCCTCCTGCGAAAAAAGGGCCGCAAAACGAGGGAGAAGAAAAGGCTAAGAAAAAGACCAAAAAACATAAGTTTTTGGATAGCTATTGTATGAACCTGACCGGCCGCGCCAGAGAAGGGAAGCTGGATAAGGTGATCGGCAGAGATGTGGAAACCGAGCGGGTAATTCAGATCCTGAACCGCCGCCAGAAGAACAATCCCTGTTTGATCGGTGAGCCCGGTGTGGGTAAGACTGCCATTGCGGAGGGACTTGCCCAGCGGATTGCTGCCGGTGATGTTCCCTATAAGCTGCGGGACAAAGAAGTGTTTCTTCTGGACCTGACGGCTCTGGTTGCCGGAACGCAGTTCCGGGGTCAGTTTGAAAGCCGTATGAAGAGCCTCATTACCGAGATCAAGGAATGCGGCAATATCATTCTGGTCATTGACGAGGTGCACAACCTGGTTGGTGCAGGAGATGCTGAAGGCTCTATGAATGCTGCAAACATTCTAAAGCCGGCCCTTTCCCGTGGTGAGATCCAGGTGATTGGCGCAACAACTTTTAATGAATATCGCAAGCACATTGAAAAGGATGCGGCATTGGAGCGCCGTTTCCAGCCGGTTTCGGTTGCGGAGCCTTCTATCGAGGAAGCCAGCCAGATTATGCAGGGAATTGCAAAAGCCTATGCCCAGTTCCACGGCGTAACCATCTCTCCGGAAATTGCCCGGCAATGCGTTGTTCTCTCCGAACGGTATATCACAGACCGCTTCCTTCCGGATAAAGCGATCGATCTGCTGGATGAAGCTTGTTCTGATCTGAACCTACGCAGCAAGGAAATTTCCCGGATGGCTGAGCTGAAAAAAGAGCGGGATGATTATGAGCTGGAGCTGAAAATGCTTACGGATGACACGGAAAACGAGCATTATGAACGTCTGGCAACAATCCGAAGCAAGCTGTGCCAAATTGCCTCTGAAATTGAAGAACTGGAAAAGATTCCCGCGCCAGCGGTAACAATGGAAAATCTTGCCCGGATTATTGAGCTTTGGACCAAAATTCCCGCAAGTAAAATCAAAGCCCAGGAGTATACCCAGTTAAAGAGTCTGGCAGACCGGCTGAAAGCGCATATCGTGGGTCAGGATGAAGCTGTAGAAGCGGTAGCTAAGGCGATTCGCAGAAACCGGGTTGGTATCAGTCCCAAGAAAAAGCCGGTTTCCTTTATCTTTGTTGGCCCGACCGGTGTGGGCAAAACGGAGCTGGTCAAGCGGCTGGCGGACGACTTGTTCGATACAGTGGATGCTCTGATCCGGCTGGATATGTCGGAGTATATGGAAAAGCATACGGTTTCCAAACTGATCGGTTCTCCTCCGGGATACGTGGGCTACGATGAAGCCGGTCAGCTTACGGAAAAAATCCGGCGGAAGCCCTACAGTGTTGTTCTGTTCGATGAAATCGAAAAAGCCCACCCGGATGTTTTGAATATCCTTTTACAGGTTTTGGATGACGGTAGAATTACCGATGCCCAGGGCAGAGTGGTCAACTTTGAAAACACCGTGATTGTAATGACCTCGAATGCCGGCTCTGAGGGCAGAGTGGGTGGCCTTGGCTTCGGTCGCAGCGAGCAGGATCAGGTTAAGGAAAAGACAATGCAGGCCCTGCGGGAATTCCTGCGTCCGGAGTTTCTCAACCGTGTGGATGAAATTATCACCTTTAACCATTTGAACAAAGAAAACTTTGTGGGAATTGCAGATATTATGCTGAATGAGCTGAAGCAAAGTCTTCAGGACAGAGGACTGTCCTTCTGCTGGACAGAGGAAGTTTCTCAGCTCTTGGTTGATTTGGCGTATTCCGTAACCTACGGAGCCAGAAATTTGCGGCGCACCATTCAAAAAGAATTGGAAGATCCGATTTCTGTTTTGATTATCGACTCTTTTGAGAAGCCTATCAGCCAAATCAGCGCTTTGGTTTCCGAAGGAAAGATCGTTGTAAACGCACAATAAGTATACTCCGCAAGGAAATTCCTTGCGGAGTTTTTGTGTATAGGCCGTAATTTTCGTTGGTGTGCAACACAATTTGACAAAATATCCTTGACTTGTGTTCAGATATTGCTGTAAAATATTACTAGAGGCATAGTCTTATGGTACTATAAAATGGTGGAAACCGGGGCGAATTATCTCCATAGTGTGGAATACACCTACGATGCCAAGAATAACCTGACCCAGCAGATTGAAAACATCAACGGCGCGATCAGCACCACATCCTACACCTATGATGACGATAACCGGGTTACCGCTGTTACAAACGGCACTGTCAGCGTCCACTACACCTACGACGGCTACGGCAGAGTTTCCCAGAAACAGACCAAGAACGGCGAAGCAGTCATAAAAACGGAAACCTATACCTTCCAGGACCTGCGCCCTAACGATATTTACACCTCGGATATGGTGTCTTCCTACACGGTAACTGCCGGAGGGCAGTCCGCTGTTTACTACTACACCTATGATAACAACGGTAACATCCTGACCGTTTCCGACGG
>JAZSRR010000022.1:0-8788 GCA_045538605.1 Faecousia sp. | reverse complement strand
TCCAGCCGGAAATCCGGGCGGTGGCAAAAATGGGGGTGTACAGCTCGCTGGGAAGCTCCAGCATCTGGTAAATCAGACCGGAATAGAAGTCTACATTGGGACTGATGCCTTTGTAGATCTTCCGTTTCTGGCCAATGATCTCCGGTGCCAGCTTGGCAACCTTTTCATACAAGGCATAATGCTTTTCGTAGCCCTTGGCAGCGGACAGATCCTTGGCGCAGGACATCAGGATATCCGCGCGGGGGTCAGACAGGGAATACACTGCATGGCCCATTCCATAAATCAAGCCGGCGCCGTCGAAGGCCTTCTTGTCCAGCAGGTCAGCCAGATACTGGGCGATCTCCCGGTCGCCTTCGGTGTTGATGCTGCTTTTCATATCGGCGATCATTTTTACAACCTTGATATTGGCGCCGCCGTGGCGTGGGCCTTTCAGAGAACCCAAAGCCGCTGCCATCACGGAGTAGGTGTCCGTACCGGAGGAGGATACTACGTGGGTGGTGAAGGTGGAGTTGTTGCCACCGCCGTGCTCGGCGTGGAGCACCAAAGCCATATCCAGAATTTTGGCTTCCAGTTGGGTGTACTGGGCATCGCTTCTTAAAAGCCGGAGGATATTTTCCGCGGTAGACAGGTCCTCGCCGGGGTGATGAATAAACAGGCTCAGGTTATTGTGGTAATGCTGGTAGGAGTTGTAGGCATAAACCGAGAGCATTGGGAAGGCAGCGATCAGGAACAGGCATTGCCGCAATACGTTTTCAATGGAAATATCGTCTGGGTTTTGATCGTAAGCATACAGTGCCAGCACACACCGGGACAGAATGTTCATCATGTCCTTGCCCGGCGCTTTTAGAATCATATCCCGGACAAAGGAAGGGGGCAGGGTACGCATTGAGGCAAGCTGCTGTTTGAAATCATACAATTCCGTTTCGGTAGGGAGCTTGGAGAATAAAAGCAAATAAGTAATCTCCTCAAAGCCAAAGCGGTTGTCCTTTGTAAAGCCGGACACCAAATCCCGCACATCGTAGCCCCGGTAGCAAAGCTGACCCTGGCAGGAAACCGCCTTGCCCTGGAGAATATCCTTGGATTTGATTTTGGAGATTTCCGTCAGGCCGGTAACCACGCCATTGCCGTCCAAGTCTCGCAGACCCCGGAAAACGTGGTGATGTTCATACATATCCGGGGTGATGTTGTGGTTTTCGTTGCAAACCTGTGCCAGTTTTTGAATATAAGCGGTAATTTCAGAATAGTCTTTCATAGATATTCTCCTTTCCCTAATTTTTTGGTTATTATACTATGCAGCAGGGAACAGGTCAAATAAACTTTTTGTAAATAGAATATCTGTAGAGGAAGGTATTGGTCGAGTAGGAGGATTTGCAATGAAGCTGGATTGGAAAAAGCTGTTGATCTGTTTGGCGATTCCCTTGGCGGTGGGTGGCTTGGCGGCGTTGCTCACCGGTGGTGGAGCGGGCGCGTATGAAACCTTTGTTCAGCCGCCGCTGTCGCCGCCGGGGTGGCTGTTTCCTATCGTGTGGACGGTACTGTATCTTCTGATGGGTTACAGTTCCTACCGTATTCTCACATCCCCGGCAGAGCAAGGTCAAAAAACCAACGCGCTGACGCTGTATGGCGCCCAATTGTTTGTGAATTTCCTGTGGCCGTTGATTTTCTTCGGACTGCAGTGGTATTGGGCGGCATTTGTTGTGTTGCTGATCTTGTGGCTGCTGATATTTCTTACCATTTGGGCGTTTTCTAAGATTGATGAGAGGGCGGCGGATTTGCTGCTTCCGTATATTTTGTGGGTAACCTTTGCCGGATATTTGAATTTGGGTGTGGCGCTGCTAAATTAAAGCTTTTCAAATAATTGGAAATATGCTATAGTGAAGATAACCAAAATATAAAGGAGGAAACACTATGGCAAACAAGTATGCAGGTACTCAGACAGAGAAAAATTTGGAGGCTGCCTTTGCAGGCGAATCCCAGGCAAGAAACAAGTACACCTATTTTGCATCCAAGGCAAAAAAAGAAGGCTATGAGCAGATCGCTGCATTGTTCTTAAAGACAGCGGAAAATGAAAAAGAGCACGCCAAGCTTTGGTTCAAGGAGCTGGAAGGCATCGGCGATACCGCCCAGAATTTGGCTCATGCCGCAGAGGGCGAAAATTATGAATGGACCGATATGTATGACGGCTTTGCCAAGACTGCCGATGCAGAGGGTTTCCCGGAATTGGCGGAAAAATTCCGTCTGGTAGCAGCTATTGAAAAGACCCACGAGGAGCGCTATCGCAAGCTGCTCCAGAATGTAGAGACTTTGCAGGTCTTCCAGAAGAGCGAGGTTAAAATTTGGGAATGCCGCAATTGCGGTCATCTGGTGGTTGGCACCAAAGCGCCCGAGCTTTGCCCCACCTGCGCACATCCCCAGAGCTTCTTCGAAGTACACGAAGAAAACTACTGATATAAAATGAGAAAGCCCGGTATCGTTGACCAGACGATACCGGGCTTCCCAATGAAAAGAGAGGTTAGAAAATGAAAAAGCATAACAGATTGCTTTGTTCTGTCTTTATCATATCCGGCAATTCTAAAAAAGTAAGGGAAATTGTATTAAGAAATCGTTAAGCGCGTAGAAAAAGCAAAGGCAAAATTGTGCAAAATCCACAATGGACGAAAGGAGTATTTTCTGGGAAAAGCATTGCAATCTTTTGCAAAATGGGTTACAATGGACAAAAACCAAAAGGAGTGGATATTATGAGAGAAATTCAGGCCGAATTGATTACCCAAACGGTAAAACGGCTGTGCATAGAAGCAAACTGCTTCTTGCCCCAGGATGTTAAAAATTGCATCGGATCAAGCTATGATCAGGAGACTTGGCCGCAAGCTCGGGAAATTCTGGAGCGCATTATAGAGAATTATCAGATTGCTGACGAAACCGCCCGTCCCATTTGCCAGGACACCGGTATGGCCTGTGTGTTTGTTACAGTGGGTCAGGAGGTACATATTGACGGCGATTTGACCGAGGCGATCCACGAGGGCGTCCGCCAGGGCTACACAGAAGGCTTTTTGCGCAAGAGCGTTGTAAGAGACCCGCTGGACCGGGTGAACACCGGTGATAATACCCCGGCGATGATCTACTATGATATCGTTCCCGGCGACAAGGTGGAGATCACCGTTGCGCCTAAGGGCTTCGGCAGTGAAAATATGAGCCAGATCAAAATGCTTAAGCCTTCCGATGGCCTGCAGGGTGTCAAGGATTTTATTGTGAAAGTGGTGGAGGAAGCCGGTCCCAATCCCTGTCCTCCCATTGTGGTAGGCGTGGGCGTTGGCGGTACCTTTGACAAGGCCGCGCTGATGGCAAAAAAAGCGCTGCTCCGCTCGGCTGAGGAGCGCAACCCGGAGCCTTTTTGGGCAGAGCTGGAAACCGAAATGCTGGAAAAGGTTAACGAGCTGGGCATCGGTCCTCAAGGCTTTGGCGGCAGGACTACTGCTTTGTGCGTCAACATCGAAAAATGTCCCACCCATATTGCTGGTCTTCCCATTGCAGTCAATATTAACTGCCATGTAACCCGGCACAAGACGGAGGTGCTTTGATATGGCTATTTCTTTAAAAATGCCCTTGACCCGTGAACAGGCCCGTCAGCTGAAGTCTGGCGACAGCTGTCTGCTTTCCGGTGTGATTTACACAGCCCGGGATGCTGCCCATAAGCGCTTGTGCGAACTGGTGGAGCAGGGAAAAGAACTGCCTCTGGATATCAAGGATGCGGTGATTTATTTCGTCGGTCCCACACCGGCACGACCCGGGGAAGCTATCGGCTCTGCCGGTCCTACCACATCTTACCGTATGGATGCCTACAGCCCCATTTTGATTGCCCAGGGCCAGACTGGTATGATCGGTAAGGGTAAGCGCAATGAAGCGGTGATTGCAGCTATGAAGGAGCACGGCGCGGTGTATTTCGGCGCTATTGGCGGCTGCGGTGCGCTGCTGTCCAAGTGCATCAAAAAGGCAGAGATCATTGCTTATGATGATTTGGGCGCAGAAGCGATCCGCCGCCTGGAGGTAGAGGATTTCCCGGTAGTAGTTATAATCGATAGCCAGGGGAATAATCTTTATGAAACCGGTCGGGCGGCCTATTTGCAGGAAGCAGACCGATGAGGAGTTTTTATGGGCGAAAAGATTAAGAGAGTTTTATCGCTTTTTTGCGCATTTTTCAAAATCGGCGCCTTTACCTTTGGCGGCGGTTATGCGATGATTCCTCTTATTCAAAAGGAAGCAGTGGACAATAAAGGCTGGATAACCGATGATGATATTCTGGAGATTATCGCCATTGCCGAGTCCACTCCCGGTCCGATCGCCATTAATGCGGCCACCTTTGTCGGTTATCGCACTGCCGGCTTTTGGGGCGCAGCCTGCGCCACCTTCGGCGTGGTTTTGCCCAGCTTTGTGATCATTTTGGCGATTTCCTTTGTGCTGCGACAGTTTCAGCAGCTCAAAGCGGTGCAGTATGCCTTCCAGGGCATTCGCGCCGGTGTTTTGGCACTGCTGTTAAAGGCACTCTGGACTATGTACCGGAAAGCCGAAAAGCATTGGGTATCCTATGTGGTAATGGCCGGTGCTTTTGTTCTGACTGCCTTTTTGAAGGTCAATGTCCTTCTGGTGATCGCCGCGTGTGCAGCATTTGGACTGGTTACTTCCTTGTTGGCAAAGAAGGAGGTAGAAAAATGATTTATTTTGAACTTTTCTACACCTTTTTTATGATCGGTGCGTTCACCTTTGGCGGTGGCTACGCGATGCTTCCGCTGATTCAGGAGCAGGTGGGATTGCGTTGGGGAGCTGTGATCTCCCAGCAGAGCATGATTGATTTTGTGGCAGTCAGCGAATCTACACCCGGTCCTTTTGCGGTGAATATGGCGACCTATATTGGCTCAGAAATGGGCGGCATTTTGGGCGCTGTCTGTGCCACCTTAGGTGTTGTGCTGCCCAGCTTTATCATCATTTTGGCAGTTGCCAAATTCTATGAAAAGTTTAAGGAAAACCGGATCGTGCAGGGCTGTATGACCGGTTTGAAGCCTGCAGTTGTAGGACTGATCTGCAACGCAATTGTCAATGTGCTTTTGACGGTGTTTTTTTCGGCAGGGTCGTCAGCATCCGTGTTTTTGAGTGCCGAATTTTATGTAAGCGCGGGAATTTTTGCCCTTATGGCTGTTTTGGCTTTCAAAAAGGTGCATCCCATTGTTATTATTTGTCTGTCTGCTGTACTGGGAATTGGGGCAGGCTATTTGGGGGCGTTTTAACAAACGGGGGATTCTGATGAAACAGAATCCACCGTCGATTGTTTTCCGCTACTTGCAAAATGTGGTATTTTTGCTATAATATACGGATAGAAATTCTGCAAAGGGGAGTGTTGTTATGTCAAAAACCAAAAAGAACATAAAGCTGAGTCCCACGCAGATTATTGCCCTTAGCTTCGCTGCAATTATTCTGGCAGGTACGGTTTTGCTTTCTTTGCCTGTGGCGTCCAGAAGCGGGCAGTCCTGCGGCTTTGTTCCGGCGCTGTTTACTGCAACCTCCGCTACCTGTGTAACAGGCCTCATTGCGGGGGACACCTGGTCGCTTTGGAGCGGCTTTGGTCAGGCGGTTATTCTGTGTATGATCGAAATCGGCGGCCTTGGCTTTATGTCGGTGGCTTCTCTGGTGATTTTTGCGCTGCGCAAGAAAATCGGTCTGCGGCAGCGGATGATCATTGCCCAGGCGCTGAGCGTCAATGAGATGCAAAGCGTGGTAAAAATTCAAAAATGGGTACTGCTGGGAAGCCTTCTTATTCAGTCTGCCGGAATGCTGGTACTGTTTTTTCATTTCCTGCCGGTCTACGGCTGGGAACAAGCAGCAAAATGGAGCATATTCCATTCGGTTTCCGCCTTCTGCAACGCAGGCTTTGATATTGTGGGCAATTACGCGCCCAATGCCAGTATGATCTACTTCAACAATGACCCTGTAGTTCTGACTACCCTGATGGTGCTGATCGCGGTGGGAGGTCTCGGCTTTTTCGTGTGGCAAGAGGTGGCAACATATCACCGCACCAAAAAGCTCAGTGTCTATACCAAGCTGGTTTTGCTGACAACTGGAGTATTGCTTGTTGGCGGTACAGCGCTGTTTGCGCTGCTGGAGTGGAATAATCCGGCAACCTTAGGCGCGATGCCCACATCCCAGAAGCTGCTCAACGCGGCTTTTCAGTCCGTAACTACCCGGACTGCCGGTTTTGCATCTGTTGATCAGGCGGCGCTGACCCAAGGCAGCAAATCTCTGGCTATGGTTTGGATGCTCATTGGCGGCTCTTCCGGTTCGACAGCCGGTGGCGTAAAAACCGTAACCTTTTTGGTGATGCTTCTGTTTATTGTTTCCCGCGCCCGGGGAAGAAGCACCGTTACGGTATTTCGCAGAACGGTGCACCCGGAACGGGTCATGGATGCGTACACCATTGTAGGTTTGATGACCTGCCTGGCAGTCGCAGGCGGCATTTTCATTTCCGCAACTTGCCCGGTAAGCTTTACCGATGCCTTGTTTGAAACAGTTTCTGCGTTAGCGACTGTCGGCTTGACTGCCGGTGTAACGCCGCTGTTAACCGTCCCGGCGCAGATTATGATTATTGTGTTTATGTACTTTGGGCGGGTGGGAATTTTGACCATCAGCCTTGGCTTCCTGATGGGGGACAAGGCCCAGGAACGTTTCCGCTATGCCCACACGAATTTGTTAATCGGTTAAGGAGGAGAAACAATGAAATCGTTCGTTGTAATCGGCTTGGGCCGATTTGGTATGCAAGTAGCCAAGCGGCTATGTCAGCAAGGCTGCGAGGTGCTGGCGATTGACCGCAGCGCGGACTTGGTGCAGCATTTGAGCGAGGATGTAACCCAGGCTGTTGTGGCAGATGCTCGGGATAAGGATATTTTGCGCGCTCTGGATGTAAAGAATTTTGACTGCGCCGTGGTGGCGATCGGCGCCAATCTTGGGGATTCTGTCTTGGCAACTATGAACCTGAAGGAATTGGGCGTGCCGCAGATTATCTGCAAGGCGCACGATGAAACCCACCGCCACGTATTAGAAAAGCTGGGGGCTGACCGCGTGGTGATTCCGGAGCAGGAAAACGCCGACCGGCTGGCAAAAAGCCTTTCCAGTGTCAATGTTCTGGATTATATTGAGCTTTCCGCGGACTACGGCATTATCGAGGTGCCGGTACCGGCGGCCTGGTCGGACAAGAGTCTGATGGAACTGAATGTCCGTGCCAAGCTGGGCGTGAACATCCTTTCTGTGAAACGCGATGGTAATATCAACGTATCTCCGGCTGCGGATTTTCGATTTGCTAAGGGAGATATTATGCTGGTTCTGGGCGGTACGGCAGCGCTGACTGCGGTGCAGAAGCTGTAATGGAACGGATCACATCGCGAAAGAATTCGCTTTTGCAGCAGGTACGCCGTCTGCTGAATTCAAAAAAAGAACGGGAACGATCCGGTTTGTTTGTGGCTGACGGTATAAAGCTGTTGCAGGAGGCTGTCCGATGGTGGCCCGGCCTGGAGACGGTCATCCTGTCTGACGGCGTAGAGGCACAGCTGCCGGAAACGGTCCGGACAGTTTATGTGCCGGAAGATGTTATGCAGTCCATATCCCCAATGGAAGCACCCCAGGGCGCATTGTTTTTATGCCGACTCCCGGAGAAAACAGAATTTACGCCCAAGCCGGGAATGCTGCTTTTGGACGGCATTCAGGACCCGGGCAATCTGGGAACGATTTTGCGGACGGCAGATGCTTTGGATGTGCCGGTTGCCCTTTTGGAGGGCTGCGCAGACCCTTACAGCCATAAGGTAGTACGCGCCAGTATGGGCGCTGTGTTCCGCACGCCGGTGCAGCAGACCAGCTGGGAGCAGGCGCAAAAAGCCTGCACCGATGCCAAAATCCCCATAGCGGTAACGGCTATGAGCGATCGGGCAGAGGATTTGCGCAAAGCGCCTTTGCAGGAAATGGCGGTGGTCATTGGCAGCGAAGGACAAGGTGTGCGGAAAGAAATTTTGGAAAGCGCCGCCCGGGAGCTGATTATTCCGATGAACCCCCGGTGCGAATCCCTCAACGCGGCGATTGCTTCTGCGATCGTAATGTGGCAGATGAAACAATAACAAAAACCCGGTAAAGAAAGAGAGGGTGGAAAATGCTGTTACATTGGATTTGGTATGCGACCCTGCCAAAGCTGACTCTTCGGCAGAAAAAAGAGATTCTGGAGCACTTTTCTACTCCGGAGGATATTTTCTACACCGATGGGTTTGACCATATTGCAGACCTTTCGCCCCAAGCTGCCGAGGCGCTGGAGAATAAGGACTTATCTCTGGCCCGCTCGGTGATCAAACGGTGCGCAGAGAAGCAAATCAGTATTTTGACGATGGCGGATGCGGCATATCCTGCCAGACTTAAGAATATCAGCGACCCACCCTTGGTACTCTATTATAAGGGTGCTTTGCCGGATTTTGAGGGTCAGCCTGTGATTTCCGTAGTAGGAACACGCAGAGCAACGGCATACGGAATGAACAATGCCCGTAATATTTCCCGGCAAATTGCCGCCTGCGGCGGCTTGGTTGTCTCCGGCGGTGCCGGCGGCATTGACACGGCAGCCCTGCAGGGCGCACTGGAGACCGGTCGGCAGACGGTGGCGGTTTTGGGCTGCGGTGTGAATGTGGTATATCCCAAGACCAACCGATTTTTATTTGAACGAATTTCCCAAAGCGGCTGTATTCTTTCGGAATATCTGCCGGACGCAGAA
>JAZSRR010000025.1:0-6202 GCA_045538605.1 Faecousia sp. | reverse complement strand
AGTCAATACCTACAATTATAAATTATTTTTGAACACCCCATTTCCCCCTCCAAGCCTTCCCCCGGGGCCGCGTTGCTCTGTGCCCCATAAAAGCCTTCCCCCGGGGGGAAGGTGGCAAAAATCTTTGATTTTTGACGGATGGGGAATGCGGGCAGAAGCCTGAAACAACAGCCTTCTTTCAGCCTTCCTCCTGTGTTTCCGCTTTCGCCGTCCCTCTCCCGCCCCTCCGGGGCACCCTCTCCCCGGGAGAGGGCATTGCCGCCACCCCAATTCTCAATTTTCCATTCTCCATTCTCAATTGCGCCTGCGCCAATTTTGTGTTATTCTAGTTTCGGTGATTTTCTATGAATTATTCCAATTGTACCCTATGCCCACGCAAATGCGGCATCAACCGCGCCGCCGGCAAAACCGGCTTTTGCCGCTGCCCGGATACTGCGTTGGTCGCCAAAAGGATGCTTCACAAATGGGAAGAACCGGCGCTGGCAAAAAACTACAGCGGCGCTGTGTTTTTCGGCGGCTGCACCTTAGGCTGCCGGTATTGCCAGAACAAAGCCATCAGCCACTGCCCCACAGGAACGCCTATGGATGCCCGGGAATTGCGACAAGTTTACGAGGACCTGATCGCCCAAGGGGCAGAAAATATTGATTTAATTACCCCCACCCACTTTCTGCCCACCATTTTGCAGTCTCTGGAAAAACCTTTGCCTGTGCCGGTTATCTACAACTGCGGCGGCTACGAACGCCCGGAAACCCTTCGGCTGCTCAAAAACAAGGTGGACATTTTCCTGCCGGATCTGAAATACGCCGACAATGCCCTTGCCCAAGCCTTATCCGGCGCGCCAAACTATTTTGAAACAGCCGGCTCTGCCATCCGGGAAATGGTCAAGCTCACCGGCCCGGTGCAGTGGAAAGACGGCAAAGTGGTAAAGGGTGTCATCGTCCGTCATTTGATTTTACCCGGTCAGGTGGAAAACTCCCTGAAAGTGCTGGACTTTTTGGGAAGCGCCTTTGCCCCCGGGGAAATTCTTGTGAGCCTGATGCGCCAGTATACCCCCATGCCCGGTCTCCCCGCGCCCCTGGACCGCGCCGTAACCGACGAAGAATATCAAAGCGTTTTGAGCTGGATGTACCTGAATAATTTGCAAGGCTTCACCCAGGATGAAACCGCCGCGGACAAAAACTTTATCCCGGACTTTTAGGCTGAGCAATATAATCCGAACCCGCCTAAGCAGGTGTCTGATTGGCTCAGCCTAGCATAAATAAAAGACAACCCCCATAAGATTCATCAGAACTCTTATGGGGGTATTGTTATGAAACGAATTGTGTCTGTAGCGGTGGCTTTGCTTCTTGTTTGGGGGATTTTGCCCAGACCCGCCCAAGCCGCCGATCTGGAGATCCCGGCAAAAAGCGCTATTTTAATGGACATCGCCACCGGCACGGTTTTATACGAGCAGGACGCCAACGCCCCCCTGCCCCCGGCCAGTGTAACCAAGGTGATGACCATGCTTCTGATCATGGAAGCCATCGATAGCGGTAAGATCTCCTGGGAGGACACCGTAACCGCCTCGGAAAGCGCCGCTGCCAAGGGCGGCAGTCAGGTGTATCTGAAGGTAGGCGAGCAGATGTCCGTTTCCGATATGGTCAAGGCGATCGCCGTGTCCTCCGCCAACGACTGCGCCTGCGCCATGGCAGAGCATTTAGCCGGCAGTGAGGAGGCCTTTGTGCAGCAAATGAATGCCCGGGCTAAGGAACTGGGAATGGAAAACACCAATTTTGTCAACTGCACCGGTCTGGACGATGACGCAAACCCCAAAGCCCACCTGACCTCCCCCCCCGATACCGCTACTATGTCCCGGCAATTGCTCAAATACCACCCAAACATACAAAAATTCACCACGATCTGGATGGACACCCTGCGCGGTGGCACCTTTGGCCTGTCCAATACCAACAAGCTGGTGCGGTTCTATCCCGGGGCAACGGGACTGAAAACCGGCTTTACCTCGGGAGCTGGCTACTGTCTTTCCGCCTCCGCACAACGGGAGGATCTGGGCCTGATCGCAGTGGTAATGGGTGCGGAAACCTCCCAAAACCGCTTTGCCGCCTGCAAGACCCTCTTAGATTACGGCTTTGCCAATTACGCCCTTATCCAGCCGGAGCTCACCGCAGAAAATGCCGTGCCGGTAAAGCTGGGTGCAGAAGCGACCGTACAGGCGATCCCCTCAGGACTGGATGCGGTGCTCATTGACAAAGGGCAAAAAAGCTCCGTAACCACCACCGTGGAAATGCTCCCTCAAATCACCGCCCCGGTGAGCAAGGGCCAGCGGCTGGGCACGATGACCGTCAAAGCCGGGGAGCAAATTCTGGCGCAAATTCCCTTGGTCGCCGAAACCGCCGTTCCCCGCCTGACCTGGTGGCAGATATTCCTCCACACCCTCCGCCGGGTGGCTATGTCCGACTAACCTTTTAATCCTCGTAGGGGACGGGTTTCTCGTCCCGCCGGGAGGCGAAACGCCGCCCCCACATATAAAAAAGCCGCTCTGTTTTCACAGAGCGGCTTGTCCATTATTATTCTGCAACATAGGGCAGCAGAGCGATCTGACGGGCGCGCTTGATCGCGGTGGTCAGATGACGCTGATGGGCTGCGCAAGTGCCGGTGGTACGGCGGGGCAAAATCTTGCCACGCTCAGACAGGTAGCGGCGAAGCTTGGCAGTGTCCTTATAGTCGATAGCCGTAACCTTCTCCACGCAGAAAGCACATACCTTCTTGCGCTTGCGAGGACGGACACGCTGTTCGTTAGCCATAGAAGCAACCTCCTTTGTAAGCATTGTAGAAAAGTTCTAAATTAGAAGGGCAGTTGGGCATCATCATCGCTGAGCATCGCAAAATCCGATACGGGAGCGGATGCGGCGGGAGCGGCGTAGCCGGTGTAAGCAGGAGCGGCTGCAGCGGCAAAGTTGCCGTCGCTATCGCGCTTGCTGTCGCCGAAGTAGACATTGTCTGCCACGATCTCCGCAGTGCGGCGCTTATTGCCCTCTTTGTCGGTCCAGTTCCGAATCTGGAGCCGACCCGAAACCACCGCCATACGGCCCTTGGCGAAGTACTTGGAGACGAACTCTCCGGTCTGCCGCCAGGCGACGCAGTCGATGAAATCGGTTTCCCGTTCGCCATTTTCACGGCTTCCGAAGTCCCGGTCAACAGCTACAGTAAAGCTGGTAACGGCGACACCGGTGCCGGTACGGCGAAGCTCCGGGTCTCGGGTCAAACGACCCATTACAACGATGTGGTTCAGCATAAAGAGTCCTCCTTACGCTTCCACAGCGGTAGTCATGCAGCGCAGGACGCCTTCAGTGATCTTCATCACACGCTCCAGCTCTGCAGGGAAAGCGGGCTTGGTTTCGATGTTCATCAGAACATAGTAGCCTTCGGTCAGATCGTTGATGGGATAAGCCAAGCGACGCTTGCCCCACTCATCAATGTTGCTGACTGTGCCTTCCGCTTCCACCATTGCCTTGAACTTTTCCACAAGTGCGGCGATGCCCTCTTCGCCCTGAGCAGGGTCGATGATGTAAAGCACCTCGTACTTACCGGTAATTTTGGCCATGTGTTTGCACCTCCTTCTGGACATTTGGCCCCCGAAGACCTCGGGAGCAAGGATATATCTACATAGATAGACCAGAGTATTATACCGGCAATTTCTTCCTTTGTCAACCCCTTTTTCCAAACGCAACGTGGGGGGCGGATGCCCACATCCGCCCGTTTCTCCTCCCGTAGGGACAGGCGTCCTCGACTGTCCGGAGGCCAGTCCCTACAATTTGATCCGTCGGCTCTGCCGACACCACCATTGTGCATTCTGCATTTTGCATTAAAAAAGGCAGGAACGGGTTTCCCCGTTCCTGCCATAGCCTTTAGCAGCAGCCGCAGTTATTGTTGTTGTCGCAGCCACAGCCGCAGCCGTTACCGCCGAACACACCGCCGCCATTGCCACAGCAGCAGAACAACAGAACCAGGATGATGATCCACCAGCAGTTATTGTTACACATAGGGTATACCTCCGAGAAAATTTTTCAAGCGGTTTTACCGCTCATTCCAAGATATTCCGAAGGCAAAAAAATGTGCAGCGGCGGATTTGACACCATGGAAAAAATGTCATATAATACGAAAATAAAGTCTATTTTATCAATAAAAGAGGTGTTTTTTATGCAGCTGACAGAGGATCTGCGGGCATTGCTTTCCATCCCGGAAACGGATACCGCCCACTGCAAGCTATTGGATTATCTAAGCCTGAAGCTGGCATTTTTGCCCTGTCAGGTATCCCGTCCTACCGAAAGCAGCCTTTGCGCCTTCTTTGACTTTGGAGGCGAGCATACCGTTGCCTTCACCTCCGACACCCGTCGGGGACACCGGCACTGCCTTGCTATGCTCCTGGCATTCGGCAGGAATGTGGCAGCGCAAAAGCCCAAAAATAACATTCTGCTGATTTTCCAGTCCAAAGAGGAGACCTTTGACCTGTGCCAGACCGGTGTGTTTCGCAAATTCCGGGTGTCGGCAGTCTTTTCCCTGACCCTTTGGCCGGGTCTTGCTCCGGGCGTGATCGCCGCCCGAAAAAACGAGATGTTCAGCCGCGCTTGTGAGATCCGGGCAGAAATCACCGGAAGATCCAGCCATATTGCAGACTTCTCCAAGCAGGATGCCCTGGCAACGGCGATCTGCCTGTATGATCGGGCGCAGGAGCTGGAAAAGAGCTTGCCGGAAAATGTCTACCGGCTTCTGAAATTCACATCCCTTGCCGCCCCCGCTTCCGGAAGCGCCCTGCCTTCGGCCGTGGTGATGACCGGCTCCTTGCGGGCATTTCAGGATGACACCTACAACGACCTGCGTGCCAGACTTTCCGCCCTCGCCCGGGTTTTGCAGGAGGAAACTGGCTGCAAGGTCAACCTGACTATGTCAGACGGCTGCCCGGCAGTGCTGAACCCCCCGGAGCTGTACGATCGGATCTGCAAGGCAGTCCCCTTCCAGAAAGAAAAGCTTCCCAGTATGCACACCAACACCTTCGGCTGGTTCCAGCGCTATGTGCCCGGAATGCTGTTTTTCCTTGGGGTTGGCGACGAGCCGGAGGATTTTGACCGGAGCGTGCTGGAAAAAGGCATTGAATTTTTCCAAAAGCTTGCGGAAAACACTTAAAAGAGGTGCTTATGAAACGGTTAATGTTACTGATTTTGTGTCTTTTATTGCTGCTGCCCGGCTGCAGCCTGCAAAAAGAAGCGACCACCACCGGTCTTTGGCAAGGTCAGCTGGACCTGACGGTGCAGGTATATGAGGCGCTGCCCCAAATCCCCCTGGAGGAGTTTCAGGATTGCTTTATGCCGCAAAATTTCCGTGTCTATGTCTTGCTGAGCCTGACCGAAAGCGGCACCTACACCCTTTCTCTGGACACCGCCTCTGCCCAGCAGCAGATCCGCCGTATGCTGGACGACGCCAAAGACAATATCTATCAGGTGGTGGAGGAAGTGCTGAAAGCGCAGGGGATCGACCTGTCGGTAGAAGAAGCGCTGAAACGGACCGGCAGCTCTATGGGCGCGATTCGCAGCCGCCTGGAAGCTCTGCTCAGCGAAGGTCTGACCTCCGCGCTGGAAAAGGCAGTGGAAAAAGCCGGTCGCTATCAAATTTCCGATGGCAAGCTTTACCGCTCCGATTCTCTGACCGTCCAGCCCGTAACCGACAGCTTTGAAGGCTTCACCCTGCAGGGCGATGTTTTGACCATCACCGAGCTCCAGGGCAACACCCCCTTGCTTCCCAACGCCGCCTACCCCCTGACCCTCCACCGCTTCCAATAAATCATTGTGTCATTGCGAGGCTTGCTCTGCATCCTGTTGCGGTGCCCGGTGGTCGCCTTGCCGACAAGCGGCTGCGTTGCCCACCGACCGCGGCCACTCGCTCAGGTCGCTTCATCCGCCACCGGCGGCGCTCCCATCGCTCCCCGTGGCAATCTAAGCCTCCCTTGTGTAAAGGGAGGTGGCTGCCCGCAGGGCAGCCGGAGGGATTGTCATTCTGCACTTTGCACTTTGCATTAAAAAAGCATGAAGCGACGGTCGCCTCAGGCTTTTTCTTATTGCATTACATATCGAACGGTTCCATAGAGAGCACCGGGTGTCCCACATTGCCCAGGAACTCCAGCAGCTGCTCGGGGTCCTCCTGGCAAAC
>JAZSRR010000099.1:0-4148 GCA_045538605.1 Faecousia sp. | reverse complement strand
GCTATGATCCTGGCAGACGGCACCATCGGTCAGATGATGGAGCCCATCTCCTTTGAGGATGCCGAGGTGGAGACCTACGAAAAGCCCTGGGCGCTCACCGGCACTAAGTGCAAGCGCCCCCACAATATCGTAAACTCTCTGTACCTGCAGCCGGATCAGCTGGAAAAGACCAACTTTGAGCGGTACGAAAAGTACAAGGCTGTAGAAGAAAACGAAGCAATGTGGGAAGAGTATAGGATGGAAGACGCAGAAATCTGCGTGGTTGCATTTGGTATTGCTTCCCGTGTGGCAAAGAATGCGGTGGTAGCTGCCCGAGCGGAAGGCATCAAGGCAGGTCTTATTCGTCCTATCACCTTGTGGCCCTTCCCCACAGAAGTTCTGAACAAGGCTGCTGATCAGGTCAAGGGCTTTGTCAGCGTCGAGCTGAGCATGGGGCAGATGATCGAAGACGTGCGTCTGGCTACCCAGTGCAAGAAGCCGGTTGCCCTTTGCAACCGCTGCGGCGGTATGATCCCCAGTCCTGACGAGGTTCTGGAATCCTTGCGGAAAGCGCAGAAAGGAGTGTTCTAAGATGGCAGTTGTATTTGAAAAACCCAAGGCATTGACCGATGCCCCGCTGCATTACTGCCCCGGCTGCCCCCACGGCATCATTCACCGTCTGGTTGCCCAGGCAATGGATGAGCTGGGTATTGAAGGCAAGGCCATCGGTGTTGCTCCTGTTGGCTGCGCTGTTATGGCGTATGACTACTTTGCCTGCGATATGATCGAGGCTGCCCACGGCAGAGCGCCTGCGGTTGCCACCGGCATCAAGCGTTGCCGTCCGGAGAACATCGTCTTCACCTATCAGGGCGACGGCGACCTGGCTTCCATCGGTATGGCAGAGACCGTACATTCTGCCGCAAGAAACGAGAATATTACCGTTATCTTCGTCAACAATGCCATTTACGGTATGACCGGCGGTCAGATGGCGCCCACCAGCTTGCCCGGTCAGGTAACCCAGACCTCTCCTTACGGTCGTGATGTAAAGCACTGCGGCTGGCCCATTCGTGTCAGCGAAATGCTGGCTACCCTGGAAGGTCCGGAGTACATCACCCGTGTGGCAGTGAACAATGTAAAAAATGTCAATGCCGCCAAGAAGGCCATTAAAAAGGCTTTCCAAAATCAGATCGAGGGCAAGGGCTTCTCTTTGGTGGAAGTGGTTTCCGCTTGTCCTACCAACTGGGGTATGACGCCCCAGCAGGCGCTGGAGTGGGTGGAAAGCGATATGCTGCCCTACTATCCTCTGGGTGTATACAAGGACAGATCTGCCGCAAAGGAGGAAGCGTAAATGAAAACTACACAGATCCTCATTGCCGGCTTTGGCGGACAGGGCGTTCTGTTTGCCGGAAAATTTCTGGCTTATAAAGGCCTGATGGAGAACAAACAGGTGTCCTGGCTGCCATCCTACGGTCCGGAAATGCGCGGCGGTACAGCTAACTGCAGTGTTGTCATTTCCGATACTCCCGTTGGTTCTCCTATTATTACCAATCCCGATGTGCTGGTGGCAATGAACCTGCCCTCTCTTTTGAAGTTTGTGGACAGCGTTGTTCCCGGCGGACAGATCTTCATTGATTCCACCCTCATCGATGCAAAGGTGGAGCGGACCGACGTAAAGGTGCACTATATTCCCACGACCCAGATCGCTAAGGATGCCGGATTTGCGACCCTTTCCAATATGGTACTGATGGGTAAGGTGATGAAGGAGTGCGACGCCGTTTCCTATGAGGGCAGCAAGGAGACTTTGGAAGCCTTCATTCCTGCAAAGAAAGCAAATTTGATCGATGTCAACTGCCAGGCGCTTCAGGCAGGCTATGATTACTAAGGAGATGTCCAAATGTTAGACATTAAAATTACAAAAACCACCCAGCCGAAGGAAAAACCGGCTGCCGGTCAGAAGCTGGGCTTTGGTAAGATCTTCACAGACCATATGTTTGTGATGAACTACACCGAGGGTAAGGGCTGGCACGATCCCCGGATCGAGCCCTTCCATAACATCAGCCTTTCTCCTGCCGCAATGGTATATCACTACGGTCAGGAAATGTTTGAAGGTCTGAAGGCCTACAAGGGTGAGGACGGTCAGGTGTATCTGTTCCGTCCGGATATGAACGCAAAGCGCACCAACAATACCAACGACCGTCTGGTGATCCCCCAGCTGCCGGTTGAGGACTTTGTTCAGGCTGTCAGCGCAGTTGTGGATGTGGACCGGGACTGGATTCCCACCGAGCCGGGAACATCGTTGTATATTCGCCCCTTTATCATTGCAACCGATGAGTTCTTGGGAGTTGCTCCCTCCAAGACCTATTTGTTTATGGTCATCCTCTCTCCCAGCGGCGCATACTATGAAAGCGGTTTGGCGCCTGTGGGTATCTGGATCGAGGATGAGTATGTCCGGGCAGTTCGGGGCGGTATCGGCTTTGCCAAGACCGGCGGTAACTACGCAGCCAGCCTGATTGCACAGCAGAAGGCCCACGATGCCGGCTTCTCTCAGGTTCTGTGGCTGGACGGCGTGGAGCGAAAGTACATTGAAGAAGTGGGCGCAATGAACATTTTCTTCAAGATCGCCGGCAAGGTGGTTACACCTGCCCTCAGCGGCTCTATTTTGCCCGGTATCACCCGGGATTCCACTATCCAGCTTTGCAAGGCCTGGGGCTACGAGGTGCAGGAGCGGAAGATTTCCGCGGAAGAACTGCTGCAGGCACAGAAGGACGGCACTCTGGAAGAGGTGTTCGGCACCGGTACTGCGGCTGTCATTTCTCCTGTTGGTAAGCTCCGCTTCCAGGACGAGGTTATGACCATTGCAAGTGGCGAAACCGGACCTTTGAGTATGAAGCTCTATGAGACTATCACCGGTATTCAGACCGGTAAGCTGCCCGACACTATGGGCTGGCGGGTCAAGGTGGGCTAAAAGAATAACCAAATACCCTTCGGCGGCTACCTTGTTTTCCACCTCCTTGTTTGTGCGGATGTGTGATCCCGGCAATGCCGGGCGGTTAGCCGCCTTTTCCTTATCCGGTTTGCATAGGAAAAGGTCAATGATTTGGTAAGGAGAGAGAATCTATGCGTGTAGTGATTAAGGTGGGCACCTCCACCTTGGCACACGCCGGCGGGCGGATGAATATTCGCCGGGTGGAGAGTCTTTGTAAGGTGCTCAGCGATTTGAAAAATGCCGGGGAGCAGGTAATTCTGGTTTCCTCCGGCGCAATCGGAATGGGTGTGGGCAAGCTGGGTCTGGCTGGAAGACCCCAGGATATGCCCGGCAAGCAGGCGGCTGCCGCAGTGGGGCAGTGCGAGCTGATGTATGTTTACGATAAGCAGTTTGCCCAGTATAACCACACAGTGGCGCAGCTGCTTTTGACTGCTGAGGATATTCATGATCCCTGCCGCAGCCGCTATGTCCATGATAATTTAGAGCAACTGCTTACTTGGAATGTGCTGCCCATTGTCAATGAAAATGATGCGGTTTCCGTAGACGAAATCGGCGTACATACCACCATTGGAGAAAATGACACATTGGCGGCCTATGTTGCCCGGCTGGTGAAGGCGGATCTTTTGATTTTGCTGTCGGATATTGACGGCCTGTACACAGCCGACCCCCGCCAAGACCCCAACGCCACCTTGATTTCTCAGGTGTCGGAGATCACACCGGAAATTCTGGAGCTTGCCGGCGGCGCCGGCTCATCCTTAGGCTCCGGCGGAATGGCAACCAAGCTGAAGGCTGCCCAGATCGTTACAAAAGCGGGTATGGATATGGTGATCGCCAACGGAGAGGACCCGGAAATTCTTTACAACCTTTTAAGCGAAAAAAGCTTTGGTACCCGATTTGTAGGTGAAACAAAATGACAACCTTGGAAATTTTGAAGCAGGCAAAGGCCTGCGCCCCCACTCTGGCGCTTTTGACCACTCAGCAGAAGAATAACGCGCTGCTTTCTATGGCGCAATCGCTGGAGACCAATACAGAAGAGATCCTGTCGGAAAACGCCCGGGATATGGAGCAGGCAAAGGACCACCTTTCCCAGTCCATGCTGGACCGTCTGGCACTGACACCGGCGCGGATTACAGCAATGGCGGAGGGAATCAGTCAGGTGGCGGCGCTACCGGACCCGGTGGGT
>JAZSRR010000091.1:0-6346 GCA_045538605.1 Faecousia sp. | reverse complement strand
TGAAATATGGCAAAATCGCAGATAAATATATTCGGCAGATGGATGCGTTTTACGACAATTTATCGGTGGATAAATATGTAATTATGCCGGATCACATTCATTTGTTGATCACGATTCATAAGGAGAATGTAGGGACAGGCCTCCGGACTGTCCGCGAAAATTCGGTGCCGGCGAACGGACAGTCGAGGACGCCTGTCCCTACGAGAGCGAATTCCACCATTGCGAAGTTTGTCAGCACATTTAAGCGGTTTTGCAACAAGGAATATGGGGAAAATATTTGGCAAGGGCGATATTATGACCATGTGATCCGCAATCAGCAGGATTATAATGAGGTTTGGGAATATATTGAGAATAACCCGCGGAAATGGATTATGACAAGGTAGGGACACCCCTCTGGGGTGTCCGATTTTGTTGGGGTGCGGGTTTGGCGGACAGTCGAGGACGCCTGTCCCTACGAAGATGACGGGAATTGGGGAGGGTTGGGAATTGACAGAATGGGAATGCTATGGTAAACTAACAAAGACAAGTGAATACCGGCTTCGTGGCAGCCTGAGCGGTTGGCTTTGGCTGCTGAACAAGACAATCGGGTGCAATTCCCGAACGGTACCGCCGCTGTAAGTGCTTTGTATAGACCCTTGGTGAAAACCTGCCACTGGATTTTTCCGGGAAGGCTGGGTCTGTGGGAAAAGGCTGCAACCTCCTTTTCCGGGCATAAGTCAGAAGACCTACGAGGCTTGGGTTTCTCCGTCCTTCGCGTGTATACGAAGGATGCGTTTGTCGCAGAAAAACGGGTGTGTCGTCCTTTGTGTCCGCCGCGGCATCTTTATTTTCAGGAGGTATTTTATGAAAAAATTACTGGCAATTCTTTTGGCTGTGGCAATAGTGCTTTCTTTGTGCGCCTGCACTGCCAACCAAGGCAACGAGACCACCGGCAGCACCGGTGAAGCCGAAAAATCCTTTACGGTTACGGTCGTCCACGCGGACAAGTCGGAAAAGGTTTTTACCTACAAAACCACGGAAAAGCTGCTGGGTGCGTACCTGGAGGCGGAGGGTCTGATCCATTCTGAAGGCGCGGATGATGGAATGTTTCACACCGTGGACGGCGAAAAGGCAGACTGGAACGAAAACCAAAGCTACTGGGGCTTTTATATTGACGGCGAGTATGCCATGACCGGCATTTACACCACCGAAATTGCCGACGGTGGCGTGTATAAGCTGGAGTACACCCTTGGGTAAGCTGTCGCTGCGGCAGGTCGCTCTGTTTGGTGTGTTGGGGGCGTTGACCTTCGGCGCTAAGGTTGCCATGAGCGGACTGCCCAATATCGAGCCGGTTTCTCTGATGGTGATGCTCTTTGCGGTGGTGTTCGGCTGGAAGGGACTGTACCCGGTGTATTTGTATGTGCTGATGGAGGTTATGCTCTACGGCGTCAACTTTTGGAACATCAATTACCTGTATGTGTGGGCGGTGCTTTTTGTTGCCGCCTACGGAATGCAAAGGCTGAAAAAACCCCTGTGGTGGGCGCTGCTTGCCGGGGCGTTTGGACTGGCCTTTGGCCTACTGTGCAGCCCGGTGTATATGGTGGCAATGGGCAGTGTTTCCTATGGCATCCGGTGGTGGATCGCGGGATTACCCTTTGATGTGCCCCACGCAATCGGCAATTTTGTGATCGCGCTTTTGCTGTTTGCGCCGTTGCGGAAGCTGCTGACAAGGCTGTATGGAAAAATGCAAAATGCATAATGCAAAATGCAAAATTAGGGTGTCATTGCGGATGTAGGGGAGGCGTTTCGCCTCCCGGAAGGCGGGACGGGAGACCCGTCCCCTACGAAAGATTTCAATAGGGGGCGTAGGGACTGGCCTCCGGACAGTCCGTAAAAAATCCGGTTCCGGCGAACGGACAGTCGAGGACGCCTGTCCCTACATAGAAAAAATACCACTATCGGAAGATAGTGGTATTTTTATTTGCTAAATGGGTTATCCTGCTAATATCTCTGCTTTGATGACGCCGGGGACGGCGGCGCAGAGGCTCAGCAGCTCCTCCAGGGAAATGGGCAGGTCGATGGTCTCCGCGGAAATGGTTACCAAAGCGCTGCCGTTGGAGGGCACGATGGAATTAATGGTCTGGATGTTGGTGTTATGCTCGGTGAAGACCTGCAGCAGGTTTGCCAGCTGACCTTGCTGGTCGTGAAGCATAAACTGGAAGGTTATGATCCGCCCGGTCATCATATTCTGAAAGGGGAGCACCGAATCCCGGTACTTATAAAAGGCGCTGCGGGAGATTCCTGTGAGCCGGGTGGCATCATTGACAGTGGTTGCCTGACCGGTCTGCAAAAGCCGTTTGGCTTCCGCCACTTTCAAAAACACCTCCGGCAGGGCAGAGGCCTCTACGATAAAATACTTGGGAACACGTGCCATATAACATTCTCCTTTCAGCACAATGTCTTTCCACCAAAGACAATTGTATCACAAATTTTGGAAATTGCAAGACCTAAGGGGGCGGCGTATGAAATCCGGATTTTGGAATAAGGTTTTGACGGCAGCGGCGGTTTTGGTCGGTGCTTGGCTGGGGGTAAAGTATTTGCTGCCGGTGGCGCTGCCCTTTGTGTTGGGGGGATTGCTGGCACTGGCGGCAGAGCCCTTTGTTGCCCGGGCTGAGCGCCGGATGAAGCGGAGCATTGCGGCAGGGTTGGGGGTTACGGCTGCTCTGGCGCTGGTTGTGGGGGCGGTGTATGTATTAGGGGCGGTGGTGGTGCAGCAGGTTGCCTCCGCTGCCCGGGCAATTCCGGATTGGGCGGATACGGCGGCGAAGGCAATGGGCGCGGCGGAGGATTTTTTTGTGGGTCTTTCTATGCGGCTCCCTGCGTCAGCGCAGCCGGTGGCGCAGCGGCTGGTGCTGGAATTTTTCGATGATTCTTCTCTTGTGATTCGGCAGGTGGGGCAGCATTTGCCTGCGGTGGTGGGCAAAACCGTCAACGGCGTTTCCCAGCTGGCGCTGGTGGTGGGAACCGGGATCTTGGCGGCATTTTTGATCTCTGCGCGACTGCCTAAGCTGAAAAAGAAGCTGCAGGATTTGCTGCCTGGGGAGCGCCGCCAAAAATGGCAGGATTCCCTTTGCCGGGTGAAGAAAAGTCTGGGAGGCTGGCTGAAGGCACAGCTGAAGCTGATGGGGGTAACGTTCTGTATTCTGACGGTGGGTTTCTGGCTGATCCGAATTCCCCACGGGGTGATGTGGGCGCTGGTGATCGCGCTGGTGGACGCAGTGCCGATACTGGGCACCGGAACGGTGCTGCTGCCTTGGGCGCTGGTGCGGTTTTTGCAGGGAGACAGCCTGCAGGGTGTCGGACTTTTGTGCGTTTACGCCGCCGCGGCTCTGACCCGGACGGCGCTGGAGCCGCGGCTGGTGGGACGGCAGCTGGGATTAGATCCGCTGGCGACCCTGGGGGCGCTGTATCTGGGGTATCGATTCTGGGGCTTTTTTGGAATGATCATCACCCCGCTTTTGGCTTCGGCGGCGCTGCAGGTGTTCCAAAAGCCGGCGCAAGCATAATTTGACCGGGTTTTTTGCAAGTTCCTATTGTGTATTTGGGGCATTTTTGTTATAATATAGGGAAATGTTATAATTGGAAGTGTTATGTCTTGAAATACGGAATTTGGAATGTAGCGGAACCGAAAATGGAAGCAGTCAACGATTTGGTAAGCGGCGGCTATGCACCGCTGGCATCGATGGTCCTTGCCGCCCGAGGTCTTATGACCGCCCACCAGGCAAATGCCTATTTGGACTGCAGCGCTCCTCTGATCGACCCCTATCGGATGCAGGATATGGACCGGGCTGCCGCCCGTTTGGCGCTGGCGATCGACCGGGGGGAGAAGATCGCCGTGTTCGGCGATTACGATGTGGACGGCATTACTGCCACGTGCCTACTGACGGATTTTATCCGCAAGCAGGGGGGCGACTGCCTTCCCTATATCCCTGCCCGGCTGGAGGAGGGCTACGGCCTGAATCGAATCGCCCTGGAACAGCTGCACAGACAGGGTGTGAAGCTGATCGTTACTGTCGACTGCGGCATTACCGCGGTGGAGGAAGCCAAGCTGTGCAAGGCGCTGGGAATGGATCTGGTGATCACCGACCATCATGAGTGTAAGGACATACTGCCGGAGGCGGTGGCGGTGGTGGACCCCCACCGTCCGGACTGTACATACCCCCACAACACGCTGTCCGGCGTTGGCGTTGCCTTTAAGCTGGCAAGCGCGTTGTGCGGCTCTCAGGAGGAAATTCTCGACGCCTACGGCGATATGGTTTGTCTGGGTACGGTGGCGGATGTGATGCTGCTGCAGGGAGAAAACCGGGTGTTTGTATCCCGGGGCTTGGAGCAGCTGAAAAACTCCCAGCGGCCGGGTTTGGTTGCCCTGATGGAGCAGGCCGGCTGCGACCGGCAGAATTTAAGCGCTTCCACCGTGGGCTATACCTTAGCGCCCCGGATCAATGCCGCCGGGCGGATGGGGCAGATCGATTTGGCGGTGGACCTGTTTTTGACCCGGGATTCCCTGCAGGGACAGGAGCTGGCAAAGGCGCTTTGCAGCTTAAACAAGCAGCGGCAGGCGGTGGAAGCGGAGATCTATCAGCAGGTGGTGGAGATGCTGCCCCAGGGCCAGCGCCCGGATGCCATTGTGCTGGCAGACGAGACCTGGCACCAGGGGGTGGTGGGCATTGTTGCCAGCCGAATCGCCGAGGAATACTGCTGCCCTACCTTCCTGATCTGCTTAGACGGCGACAGCGGCAAGGCAAGCTCCCGGAGCTACGGCGGCTTTAATTTGTTTGCCGCTTTGAGCAAGCTGTCCGGACTTTTGCAGAGCTATGGCGGCCACGAGCTGGCAGCGGGCTTTACCATTGCAAGAGAAAACATCGGTTTGTTCCGGGAGGAGATCAGCCGGCTTGCCCGGGAATATTACCGGGAGGATATCGGTTTTGCTTCTTTGGATGCCGACTGTGTTATTCCGGCAGAATTGCTGACCATTTACAACATTGAGAGCTTGTCCCGGCTGGAGCCCTGCGGCAACGGCTGTCCAAAGCCGGTTTTGGTGATGCAGGGACTGACGGTGGAGCGGAGCTGCCCGGTGGGCGGCGGACGGCATCTGCGGCTATGGCTGAAAAGCGCCCGCCACAGCTTCCAGGCCATCTGGTTCTGTGCCGACGGAGAAGTGGATGCTATGGCAGAAGGGGATCTGGTGGATGTTGCCTTTGCCCCCCAGATCAACGATTTCCGGGGGGAACGCACCCCCCAGATGAATGTACTGGACATCCGTCCCAGCTGCGCTGCGGAATGTACCATGGATGCCGGGGCGTACCACGCCCTGCAATTTGGCGGACTGACCCCGGAGAGCGCCGCAAGGCTTCTGCCGGAGCGGGAGTCTTTGGCAGGTATTTGGCGGTATCTTGCCCAGAAAGGGCAGCTGCAGGAAGGTCCTGCCTGTCTGTGCCGGAAGATCGTCCGGTTTACCGGCCAGCCCTTGAGCTTGGGTAAAATGCTCACCTGTTTGGATATTTTTGCCGATGTGGGACTGCTGGAATATCAGCGGCAGCATCGCAGCATTACCCTTCGTCTGCTTCCGGTGGAAGGCAAAGCGGACCTTAACAGAAGCAAGACTATGCAGCGGCTGATCGCCGTGAAAGAGAGCTAAGTATGGAAACTTTCGAACAACATTACAAGGATCTACAGCTGGCGCTGGAAAAGCATTTGCCCGGCAAGGATTTTTCCTTGGTGGAGCAGGCAATTACCTACGCCCAGCAGAAGCACGAAAATCAGAAACGCAAGGATGGTTCGCCCTACATTATCCACCCGCTGGCAGTTGCCCAGATCGTGGCGGAAATGGGTCTGGACACCGACGCGGTGCTGGGCGCGCTGCTCCACGACTGCATTGAGGATACCGATGCCTCCTTTGACGAGATCGCCCGGCAGTTTGGCACCGTTACGGCGGAGCTGGTGGAGGGCGTTACCAAGCTGACCCGTGCTAATTTCTCCTCCTCGGAGGAGCAGCAGATGGAGAATCTGCGGAAAATGTTTATGGCCATGTCCAAGGATATCCGGGTGGTGCTGATCAAGATCGCCGACCGGCTCCACAATATGCGCACCATGCAGTATCAGACACCGGAAAAGCAGATCAGCAAGTGCCGGGAGACCATGGATATCTATGCGCCCCTTGCCCACCGGCTTGGTATGCAGAAGATGAAGTGGGAGCTGGAGGATATTGCCCTGCGGTACTTAGATCCTGCCGGCTATGAGGACATTATGGCGTACTTAAAAGCCCATAAGGAGCAGGATGAGGCGTTTATGCGGGTCATCGGCGACC
>JAZSRR010000132.1:0-9624 GCA_045538605.1 Faecousia sp. | reverse complement strand
GTCATTGCCAGATAACAAGGTAAAGCCATAGACAAACCCACCCTTTCTGTGGTATAATCCTGATAAGAATATATGAAACGGGGAGTCGCGATATGTCTTTTTCCTTCCTGCCGGCTTTGCTGATCCAAAAGCTTACGGATCTGACACCGGAATATTTACAAAGCAAGGGCGTAAAGCTTTTGATGCTGGACTTTGATAATACCATTGTTCCGTATACCACCGATGTTCCCACCGATGAAATGCGGCAATGGCTTATGCAGATGCAGCAATCACCGGTTGACCTCTGCATTGTGTCCAACAGCAAAAATGAGCGGGTTCCTCAGTTTTGCCGGGCGTACGGCTTAGATTGTATCACCCACGCTGGAAAACCTTTCCCGGGTGGTATCCGCCGGTGCTTGGAAAAGTACGGTCTGCCGCCAAAGGACTGCGCTTTGGCAGGAGACCAGATTTTCACAGACACCTTGGGCGCTAACGGCGCAGGGGTTATGCCGATTTTGGTGGAGGCAATTGACAATCATAATATCTGGCTGCGGCTGCGGCATATTGCAGAGCTGCCTTTTATCTACATAGCAAGGAAAAGGAGAATGACCAATGAAGAACTTGGAAAAGTATAAAAGTCTTTTGGGCGAAGAAATTGACGGACTGCTTCTGACCAGCCGCTACAGCCGCTTCTACAGCGCTGAGTATGACATTGCCGAGGGTGTGGCAATCGTTACCAAGAACGGCTGCCGCTACTTTACCGACAGCCGCTACATTGAGGCTGCCCAGAACGGCATTCGGGGTTTTGAGGTGGTGGAGACCAACCGGGCAAATCCCTATGAAAAGCTGATCAATGAAGCGATCGCCGACTTTGGCGTAGAGCGGCTGGGCTATGAGGAAGGCTATTTAAGTGTAGCAGAATATCAGCAGTATCAAAACCAGCTTCACGGGGAGCTAATTCCCTATGGCACAAAAGTCAACCAGTTCCGGGCGGTGAAGGAGGATTGGGAGCTGGAGCGGATGCGCAAAGCCCAAAGCATCACCGACCAGGCTTTTGCCGAAGTACTGCAGCGCATCAAACCGGGTATGACGGAAAAGCAGCTGCAGGCAGAGCTGATCTACTGTCTGTATAAAAACGGTGGCGAGGGTCTGTCCTTTGATCCCATTGTGGTTTCCGGGCCGAACACCAGTCTGCCCCACGGTGTCGCTGGCGACCGGGTGATCCGGGAAGGAGATTTTGTAACCCTGGACTTCGGTGTGTTGTATGACGGCTACTGCTCCGATATGACCCGTACCGTGGCGGTGGGCTATGCAACCGACGAAATGAAAAAGGTTTACGACACTGTTCTCAAAGCGCAGCTGGCAGGCATTGCCGCTACCCGGGCAGGCGTCCTGGGCAAGGAAATTGACGGCGCAGCCCGAAAGGTCATCTGTGATGCCGGCTACGGCAACTATTTTGGACACGGCTACGGCCACAGTCTGGGTATGGAGGTACACGAGCCGCCTAACTGCAATCCCAACGGCGATACGGTGATGCAGGCGGGTATGGTTACCTCTGCCGAGCCGGGTATCTATCTGCCCGGAAAATTCGGTGTCCGGATCGAAGATGTGGTGATTTTTACAGCTGATGGCTGCGAAAATATCACCCAGAGCCCCAAAAACCTGATCATTGTGTGAAAAATCGATATTTGTGCTTGCAATTACTGAAGTTTTGCAGTACAATATATGCGCTAAAGCTATGTAAAAAATATCCATCAGGAGGACAAATAAAATGATTTCTGTCAGCGATTTCAGAAACGGCATTACCTTTGATATGGACGGCAAGGTAATGCAGATCATCGAGTTCCAGCACGTAAAGCCCGGCAAGGGCGCGGCTTTTGTTCGCGTGAAGATGAAGAACGTCATCACCGGCGGCGTGACGGAAACTACCTTCAACCCCAACGATAAGTACCCCACCGCTTACATTGAGCGCAAGAAGATGGAGTACTCCTACAACGATGGCGACCTGTACTACTTTATGGACGGCGAGACCTACGAGCTGATTCCCATCGACGGTAGCACTCTGGATGACAGCTTCAAGTTCGTCAAGGAGAACGACACCTGCACCGTTATGAGCTACAAGGGCAATGTGTTCGGCGTTGAGCCTCCCCGTTTCGTAGAGCTGGAGGTTACCGCTACAGAGCCTGGCTTCGCTGGCAACACCGCTACCAACACCCTGAAGCCTGCCACCGTGGAAACCGGCGCTGAGGTGAAGGTGCCCCTGTTCATCAACGAGGGCGAAAGGATTCAGATCGACACCACCACCGGTGAATACCTGGGTCGTGCTAAATAAGGAGTCAGAATATGAATATTTCTGAAAAAGCAGCCTACTTGAAGGGCTATATGGACGGCTTGGAGTTGGACGCAGAAAAGCCGGAAGGCAAAATGATCACCCGGATCGTGGACCTGCTGTGCGATATCAGCAAGCGTCTGACGGATGTGGAGGAAACCACCATCGCCATCTCCGATGAACTGGACGAGATCGAAGAAGATCTGGACGCCATCGAGGACTTCATTCTGGATGAAGAAGATTACGATGACGATGAGGACTTCGAAGACTGGGATGATGACGATGAAGATTTCGACGACGAAGGCTTTGACTTCGGCGACGAGGACAGCATCATCTACGAGGTGAAGTGCGCCTGCGGCGAAATCATCAACTTTGATGAGGAAGTTCTCGAGGAAGGTTCTATGAAGTGCCCCAACTGCGGCGAGCTTCTGGAATTCTCCGTAGAAGACGACGAAGAGGACGAATAATTTCTATAAAACCCGGCAGACCTACAAAGGTCTGCCGGGTTTCTGCTATCTTGTTATCTTTGCCGCATAATGCGTTTTTTGGCAATGTTGATGGGGCCTTCCGACATGGTGTTGATCCAGGCAAGGCTCTTGCCACAGCCGTAGGCAACGCAGGCGGCGGGGTCATCAGCAACCCGGCAGCGGATACCGGTGCGTTCCGACAAAAGCTGTTCCATGCCCGCAAGCTGGCTGCAGCCGCCGGTGAGGGTAATGCCGTTTTCTCCAATATCGCCAACCAATTCCGGAGAGGTGTCCTCCAAAACGCCCACCACTTCATCGGCAAGCTGCCGGGCGGGGCGGCGGAGCATTTCGTAGACATCGGAAGCCAGCAGACTGATTTCTCGGGGCAGGGAGCTTTTGGCATCCCGACCGCGGACGATCATACTGGCATCCTCCAAAGGCGGTACGACACAGCCGATTTGGATCTTGATCTCCTCAGCGGTGGTCTGACCTACCACAAGACCAAATTTCCGGCGCAGGGTATGGGCGATGATTTCATCAAAGGCGATGCCGGCAATTTTACTGGAGGTGGAAACAGCAACACCGTTCATAGTCAGCACAGCGATATCGGTAGTACCACCACCGATGTCCACTACCATATGTCCGTTCGGGCCGCTGATATTCAGGCCAGCTCCCAAAGCGGCAGCCATCGGCTCTTCGATCAAAAATACACGCCGCGCGCCGGCTTCCATAGCCGCATTGATCACATTGCGCTCCTCCACTTGGGTTACACCGCTGGGGACGCTGATGACCACACGGGGCTTGGGGTTAAACAGAGAGCTTTTGATGGCACTGCGAAACAGCACCTGCAGCATCTTAACGGTCATATCGTGGTCGGAGATCACACCGTCCTTCAGCGGCTGCATCGCCACCACATTGCCGGGAGTCCTGCCCAGCATATTCCGGGCGGCAGCGCCTACCTGCAGAATTCGTCCGCTGTTTTTATCCACCGCCACGATCGACGGCTCCCGGATCACAACACCGGCATTTTCTACGCTGATCAGAACATTGGATGTACCCAGGTCAATACCCAGGTCGGTAGAGAAAAATTGAAAACGCATACGGTTCACCTACATCAATTCTTGTTATCATTTTGCGCCGCAGCAATCGCGGCAAATATTACTTTTTCAGCGCCGGCAGTGAGCAGCTTTTTGGCGCATTCGGAGGCGGATGCACCGGTGGTGACCACATCATCCACCAGCAAAACAGTTTTTCCATAAAGACTTCCGGCTTTACAGCGCGGTAAGCGCCTAAAACATTTGCCCGCCGGCGAGCGGCATCCCGAATACCGGATTGGGGTGGGGTGTGCCGAATTTTGCGAAGTGTCCGCGTTGCCGGCAGCAAAAGCTCTTTGCCCAGCGCCTGTGCCAGCAGGGCAGATTGATCGTAGCCCCGCTGAAACTGACGCAAGGGGGAAATGGGTACCCAGGTCAGCAAATCTGCCTGCGTTGCCAGTGTTTTTTCCAGCTTCATAGCCAAAAGCCTTGCATAGGAGCTTGCGCGATTGCGGGCGTGCCCAAACTTATACCGGTGGATACTGCTGCGCACATCATCCTTATAATACCACAAAGCTGTCCATTGTGCAACAAAAGGAATGCGACTTTTTGCCCGGCGAAATTCCGGCGCTTTTTCCCGGCAGCTATGACACAGGTCGCTTTGCTCTCGGGAAAGCAGCTTATGGCACAATATGCACTTAGGCGGAAATATCAGGCGAAGCATTCTTTATGCATCCTTTCCCTGAAGCCGCAGCTTCAGACCGGTGTATCGTCTGCCAACCTTGGCATTCTGGGTCATAACCGCGACGGTATCCTCCCGACCCACAAGGATCAAAAGCTCCTTTGCCCGGGTAACGGCAGTATAAAGCAGGCTGCGGTTCAAAAGGTATTGGGAGCCGTTCCAGACGGAAAGTACCACCGCCCGGTACTCACTGCCCTGACTTTTGTGGACGGTCATAGCATAGGCCGGCTCCAGCTCAGACAGCTGGGAAAACTCGTATTCCACCTCCCGGTCATCAAACACAACGCGCACCAACTCGCTGGTTGGGTCAATACTGCGAATAATACCCACATCCCCATTAAAAACACCGCTGCCCACGGCGCTGCCGTCGGTCTTTTTCCAGAGGATGTCATAATTATTTTTAATCTGCATTACCCGGTCGCCCTCCCGGAAACAGACATCGCCATAATTCCGTTCCTTTTTATTGGGGGCAGAGGGGTTGAGAACGCTTTGCAGAAGCTTGTTTAGGAAAACCGTTCCAGCGCCGCCTTTTTTGGTGGGGGAAAGCACCTGAATCTGGTCGGCAGGAATGCCCATATTCTGTGGTAGCCGCCGGGCGCACAGGTCTGCAATCGTCTGAGAAACCTGTTCTTCCGAACGACAAGGCAGAAAGAAAAAGTCGTTTTTTACATTCCGCAGCTCCGGCATATCTCCCTGATTGATTCGGTGGGCATACATAACGATCAGGCTTTCCTGTGCCTGCCGAAAAATTTCTGACAGATGCACACCGGGCAGGCACTGACTGCGCAGCATATCCCGGAAGGGGAAACCCGGGCCTACCGGAGGGAGCTGATCCGGATCGCCCACCAAAATCAGCCGGGTCTTTTCCGGGGTTGCCTGCAGCAATGCGTGGAAAAGAGAAATATCTACCATGGACATCTCATCGATAATCAAGGCATCTGCCTTCAAGGGGTTACTTTCCTCCCGGGCAAAAAACATTTTGCCGGTATGGGGATCAATGGTGGCTTCCAGAAGCCGGTGGATGGTAGTGGCATCACGCCCGGTTACTTCCGTCATTCGCTTGGCGGCCCGACCGGTTGGAGCAGCCAGCAGGCAGGAAAGTCCCATTTTCTCGTATAGCGCCAATATGCCGTTAACCAGCGTGGTCTTACCGGTGCCAGGACCGCCGGTGATCATCAGAAGTCCGCTTTGGGCAGCAGCAGTAATTGCTTGCAGCTGCTGCGCAGAATAAGAAATGCCGCTGTTTTGGCTAATGTCCGATACCCAGGTATCCAATTTCTTAGGGGCAGGAAAGGTGCGGGCGCATCGGTTTTTCAGACTCTGGACAGTGTATACCTCCGCCTCAAACATAGACGGCAAATAGACGATTTCTATATTATTAAGCCGGTCACATACCAATCGGGTACACGCTACCAGCCGCGCAATGCCGTCCATCACACAGTCAATCGAGACACTCAGCAGCTGCGCTGTGGCAGCAACCAGTTTTTCTAACGGCAGAAAGCTATGTCCTGCCGAGCGGTTATATTGCAATTCAAACAAAATTCCTGCCTCTACCCGGCGGTTATCTTCGGCAGAAACCCCTAAATCAATGGCAAATTGATCCACTGCGGCAAAAGGCGCATCCAGTTCCTCATCCATTAAAAGATACGGGTCATCATAAAGCATATCCAGAGTGCTTGGCCCGTACAGCCGATAGGTTTTTACAGCCAGCTCCGCCGGCAAATGATGCAATGTAAAAAACTCCATCAGATGCCGAATGCCCACCTGGGTTAAAAATTCCTCGCCGATGGCTCTGGCTTTGCCCAAAGAGATGCCGGGAACCTCTGCCAAGCGCTCCGGGTCTTGCTCCATAATCTGCAAGGTGTTTTCGCCGAACCGCTCCACAATCCGGGCAGCCATTTTTAGTCCGATTCCCTTGATGACCCGTCCAGATAAATAGCCCATAATATCGGCTTTGGTCTGGGGCATCAGCCGCTCCAGAAATTCCGCTTCAAACTGCTTTCCGTAGCTGGAATGGCTGCTCCATTTTCCAGTAACCAAAAGCTGTTCACCAACCACCGGCAATGGGATCGTTCCCACAACCGTAACCGTTTGCCGGTCTTGGCTTTGCAGACGCAGGACGGCGTAGCCATTTTCATAATTCTGATACACAACAGCGGTGATAACACCCTGCAAAACTTCCATTTCCGCCACAGTACCGACATCCTTTCTTTTTTACATTTTACTATATTTCAAGTAAAATGAAAAGACTTTTTTCGGCGGTTTTGGATAAGATATAACCAAATGTGAAGTTTTTGCGAAAAGAATAAGTTTTTCTTGAAATACCAAGTGTTTTGCCTTATAATGTTCGTAATGATTATACTGGGGGAGGTTGGACAGAATGAAAAATGTAAAAATGCTTGTCTGGCTGACGCAGTTGGGGTTGAGCGTTGCCTTGCCTCCCTTGGGTTTTATTTATCTGGCTGTCCGGTTGCAAAATAATTACGGCTGGGGCAGTTGGGTAATTTGGGCAGGTATTGCCCTGGGGATTTTATGCGCCGTTGAGGGGCTTCGAAGCAGCTTGAAAGCGATGGCGCTTATGAGCCAAAAGGAGCAGGAAGAAAAGCCGCCTGTATCCTTCAATAACCACGATTAGTGAGGAAGTATCTATGCAGTCCCGAAAAGTAGTATTTCAGGAAACGGCCCTTGTGTTGGTTGGCGAACTCATTTGCGTAGGCGCTATGCTTGGCATCTACGGTCTTTTGGGTTACTTTGGTTCCAAAGTCCTTTTGGGCGGCATTGTGGGTCTTTTGTTGGCAACTCTAAATTTCTTTTTTATGGCTGCGGGAACTTCCCTTGCAGCGGATAAAGCAGAAAAGCAGGATGTAAAAGGTGGAAAAGCGGTACTTCAGATGTCCCGGACCATTCGCTATATCCTTTTGTTTGTGATCTTGTTTGCTTTTGGCAAAAGCGGTTTGTGCGATATTCTGGCGCTGGCTTTGCCACTATTGTTTGTCCGCCCCATACTGACCTTTGGCGAGTTTTTCCGTAAGAAAGGGGATAAAAAACCGTGAATCTAGAAGTTACCGGTGCATACGTGTACTTTACCATTCCTATTTTCGGTGGGATCCCCATCACCCAGACCACAGTTTCCTTTTTTATCGTTACCTTGGTGCTTTGCTGGGCGAGTGTGTATTTCGGCAAACGGCTTACGAAACGCCCGGACGGGAAGCAGGTTCTGGTGGAAAAGGGCGTGATGATGCTGCAAAATATGGTAACGGAAACCATGGGTGCCCACAATGCCCATTGGACACCGTTCATTGGAACGATTTTCCTTTCATCCATCTGTTCCACACTGATTGGTCTGACCGGTTTTTTGCGGTCTGCAACGGCGGATTTAAGCTGCGTTGTGGTATGGGCAGTGATGGTTAGTGTGATTATTTGGTACAACAACATCAAACATAAGGGCTTTCTTGGCTGGCTCAAAGGCTTCACAGAGCCGATTGTTGTTATGACCCCGATGAACATTGTTTCAGAGATTGCCCAGCCCGTGTCCATGGCGTTTCGTCATTTTGGCAATGTAGCAGGCGGCGGCGTTATTACCAGTATTATTTACGCAGCTCTCAGTGCTGCATCTGTGGCGGTGCTAAATTTGATAACCGGAAGCGGCTGGCTGGTTGCTGTGGGTATGATAGCCGCAGGCGCCGGATTGGTGCTGATTTGGAAGAAAACCGAAAAAAAGGTCGCTCTTGTATTCGGTATGATCACTGCGGTACTGGGCTTATTTGGACTGCTGCAAGCCACGGGTATTTTGCCGGGAGTTCCGATTCTTTCACTTGGACTTCCTGCGGTGCTGTCGTGCTATTTTGACCTGTTTTCCGGATTTGTGCAGGCCTATGTATTCAGTCTGCTGACGATGGTTTATATCGCATCTTCTTTGCCTGAGCCTGCAGAAGTCGCGGCTTGATAACGGAAATTCTTAAATTTCAAATATAAAGTATGATTAATTGGAGGAAATTAATATGGAATTAGCATCTGCAATTGCAATCGCCGGTAAAGCGATCGGCGCAGGACTGTGCATGGGAATCGGTGCTGTGGGCCCCGGTATTGGTGAAGGTAATGCTGTTGGCAAGGCGCTGGAGGGTATGGCTCGGCAGCCGGAAGCATCCGGTACACTTCGCGGCACGATGATTATGGGCTGCGCCATCGCAGAGACCACCGGTATCTATTCTCTGGTCGTTGCTCTGCTGATTTTGTTCTTGCTGTGAGACGCTGACAAAATTCTTTAGAAAGGAGTCCTGTAAGTGGGATATTTTGAAGAGTTTATTGGTGTCAATTTTTGGACAGCTCTCTTTGTTCTCCTCAACACCCTGACAATCTTTTTTGTTGCCAAAAAGCACTTATTTAAGCCTGTGATGAAAATTATACAGGACCGGCAGCAGGAAATCGACGACCTGTATGCCAATGCAGGAAAGGCCAAAGAAAGCGCCCTTGCAATGGAAGCGGATTATCAGCAAAAGCTGTCTCAGGCCACCAAAACCGGAGAGCGTCTTGTGAAAGAGGCTACCGCCCGGGGACAGGCGCGACAGGAGGAGATTCTCCGCCAGGCAAATTTGGAGGCGGATGCTATTCGCGCCAAAGCGGAGGCAGATATTCAGCGTGAAAAGAAAAAGGCGCTGAACGATGCGAAAAATGAATTGGCAGACCTTGCGCTGGACATTGCCGGCATGGTCGGGGGGCACAGCCTGACATCCGATGACCAGTCTGCCTTGGTAGACCGGTTTATTGAAGAATTGGGTGATGGCCAATGACGGATATTTCAGCAACCTATGCGCAAGCGCTGTACACTCTGGCAAAGGATGAAGGCGTAGCGGAAACCCTGTTGCAGCAGCTGCAGACCTTGCAAACCGTTTTTGACCGGGAACCGGACTTTATGCGCCTTTTGGCAAATCCGGGAATCAGCAAGCAGGAGCGTTGCGCCCTTATTCAGGAATGCTTAGGGCAGCAGGTGCATCCGTATCTGCTGAACTTTCTGAAGATTTTGACAGAAAAGGGCGGTATCCGGCACTTTGACGGCTGCGTAAAGTCCTACCG
>JAZSRR010000115.1:0-3842 GCA_045538605.1 Faecousia sp. | reverse complement strand
AATCCGCCCCGTCCGGAGATGTCCACCGCAGACAGCATTACACTCTCGTCCATGGGCAGAATCATACTGCCGTAGCGATTGATACCTTTTTTATCTCCCAAAGCTTGGGAAAAGGCCTTGCCAAGGCAAATGCCCACATCTTCCACTGTATGGTGATAATCCACGTGGGTATCGCCCACACACCGAACCGTCAAATCAAATCTGCCGTGCTTGGCGAAAAGGGTCAGCATGTGGTCCAGAAAACCGCAGCCGGTTTGAATGTCGCTTTCGCCCTTGCCGTCCAGACACAATGTAAGAGCTATGTCTGTTTCCGCAGTTTTGCGCTGAATGTTTGCGGTTCTCATATCAGTTCCTCCAATACTTCCTTAAGCTTTTCAAGGAAAATCTCCATCTGCTCTCTGCTACCCACAGTGATGCGGTTGTACCGGTACAGACGGGGGGTGTCAAAATGGCGGATCAATACGCCTTTTTGCTTCATACGCAGATAGATTTCCTTGCCGTCTGCCTGTGGGTGCATAGCAAAAATGAAATTCGCTTTGGAATCGGTTAGGATAAAGCCTACAGCTTTCAGCTGCCGCATTGTCCATTCCCGAACCTCCATAATTGTTTGACAGTTTTTCTGGATATAGTCCTCATCCATCAGCGTGCCTACGCCGGCTGCCATGGTCATACGGTTGATGTTATAGGGGTTGGTGGAATATTTGATGGTATTCAAATCTGCAATGAGAGCCTTGCAGCCGATGCCGAAGCCCAGTCTGCCGCCGGCCAAAGAGCGACATTTGGAAAATGTACCGGTTACCAGCAGATTATCGTATTTGTGGATGAGGGGAATGACACTCTCTCCGCCGAAATCCACATAGGCTTCGTCGATGATGACCACATTGTCCGGATTGCTTTTGACAATTTCCTCAATCTCCTCTGTGGACAGAACAATGCCTGTGGGTGCGTTGGGGTTGGCAATCACAACGGTTTTGCCGATTCCGCAGTAGTCCTTCGGGTCTGTGGTGAAGTCCTCACGCAGCGGAATTTCCTCATAGGGGATACCGTTCAAGGCGGCAAACACTTTGTAAAAGCCGTAGGAAATATCCGGGAAGACCACCGGATGGTTTTCGTCGCAGAATGCCATAAAGGCGAAGTTCAGAATCTCGTCAGACCCGTTGGTAAACAGAATCTCGTCCTCGGCTACCTGAAAGACCTCTGCGGCCTTTTTCACCAAATCCCGGCACTCCGGGTCGGAGTAAAGCTGCAGATTGGCCGCCGCCTCTGCTGCCATACGGATGGCGTTGGGAGAGGGCGGGAACGGGGATTCGTTGGTGTTCAGTTTTACATATTGGGTATCCTTCGGCTGTTCGCCGGGGGTATAGGGGGTTAAATTCGCATATTTTGCGCTGAAAAAACGACTCACGTTAGGCTTCCTCCATCCGAATCACTGCGCTTTTGGCGTGGGCGGTAAGACCCTCTTGCCCGGCAAAGAACGCCACGTCCTTTGCCACGTTTGCCAGCGCATCTGCGGTGTAATAGGTGTACTGGGTTTTCTTTACAAAATCGTCCACGGACAGGGGGCTGGAGAATTTGGCAGTACCGCTGGTGGGCAGGGTGTGATTGGGTCCTGCCAGATAATCACCCAGCGCCTCGGGACAGTTTCGCCCCATAAATACTGAGCCTGCGTGGCGAATGCTGTCTAAGTAATCGAAAGGATTGTCCACAAGTAGCTCCAAATGCTCCGGCGCAATTTCGTTAGCAATGTAGATAGCCTTGGAAAGGGTGTCGGCAACGATGATTTTGCCGTTGTTATCAATGGATGCCCGGGCAATATCAGCGCGGAGCAAGGTGGGAATTTGCTGTTCAATCTCCGCCTGTACTGCCTGTGCAAGTTCCATGGAATCGGTAACCAGCACTGCACTTGCCAGCTTGTCGTGCTCTGCTTGGGACAGCAGGTCTGCGGCGGCGTGGCGGGGATTGGTAGCACCGTCTGCGACGATCAAAATTTCACTGGGGCCGGCAATCATGTCGATAGAAACGGCACCGAACACTTGCTTTTTCGCCTCAGCCACAAAGGCGTTGCCTGGACCGACGATTTTATCTACCTTCGGCACACTTTCTGTGCCGTATGCCAAAGCGGCAATGGCCTGTGCGCCACCGATTTTATAAATCTTATCAATACCGGCAATGCTGGCGGCTGCCAAAATCACAGGATTGATCTTGCCGTCGGCAGAAGGCGGGGTCACCATAACCACTTCCCGGCAGCCGGCAATTTTGGCAGGGATGGAGTCCATCAGCACGGTGGAAGGGTAAGCGGCCGTGCCGCCGGGCACATACAGACCGGCTCTGTCAATGGGAATGATTTTCTGCCCCATTACGATGCCCGGCGCATCGTTGATGATGAAGCTGCGACGCACCTGCTGCCGGTGGAATTTGCGGATATTCGCTGCAGCACGGCGTAAAATTTCCAAAAATTTGGGGTCTACCGATGCTACTGCCGCTTGGATTTCTTCAGCTGTGACCTGCAATTTGTCCAGCTTGGCCCGGTCGAATTTTTCGCAGTATTCAAACAGCGCCTTGTCGCCGTTCTTACGCACATTTGCGATAATTTCTGCAACGATTGCTTCTACATTTACAGCGTTTTCTGCCCTTGCAAATATTTCCTCAGGCTTGACCTCGTTAAATTTTAGTATCTTAATCATTTGGATTCCTCCGTTTGGCTTGCTAACTGCTCCATCAGCTGAGTCACGTTTTTGCGCTTGAACTGATAGCTTGCCTTGTTGGCAATTAGTCTTGCGCTGATGGGAACGATGGTTTCAATGACCTCAAGGTCATTTTCTTTCAGCGTTGTGCCGGTTTCAACAATGTCCACGATCACATCAGAAAGTCCCAAAATGGGAGCAATCTCAATAGATCCGTTTAAGTGAATGATGTCAATATCCCGACCCTTGGATAGGTAGTGCTGTTGGGCAATGTTTGAAAACTTGGTAGCTACCCGCAGGGTTCGGTCAGTATTGTCGGAAAAGCCTTTGTTTGCCGCCACTGCCATACGGCACTTGCCGATATCCAAGTCCAAAAGCTCATAAACCTCGGGACTGTACTCCAAGAGAATATCTTTGCCCGCAACACCGATATCCGCGGCGCCCCGTTCTACATAAATAGCAACATCCGAAGGCTTTACCCAAAAGTACCGCACACCAACCTGCGCATTTTCAAAAATCAACTTGCGATTGTTTTCCTTGATGGAGGGGCAGGGGAAGCCCGCCTGCTCAAACATAGCGTAGACCTTTTCACCCAACCTGCCCTTGGGAAGGGCGATGTTCAGCACATTCTCGTCTTCCTTGGGTGCATCCAAGGTCATATCCAGCATATCAAGATATACTGCAAAGCCTACAGCGCTGCTGCTGTGCTTCATTTTTTTCATCAGCTTATCATACTGTCCGCCGGACAGCACCGCAGAGGGTACGTCCTCCACAAAACCCTTGAACACAATGCCGTTATAGTAATTGAGATCGCCGACAACAGAGAAGTCCACCTGCAACAGATTGCGGATTTGTTCATCCTCGATGGACGAAACCAACTGCGCCAGGTGTTGCAGCGAGGTGGTATCACACAAGCCCTTCAATGTGCCGATCAGTTCCGGAAGCACCTGTGTTGCTTTACCGAATGCCCGAATGAGCGCAGAAAGAACGGTCAGGATATTTTCGGGAAGCCCCAGCTTTTTAAGACCGGCTTCGTTCTTTTCTTCCACGCACACTAAAATGTCCGCCGCCTTCACACCGGCCTGTTTTGCTGCACCAATCACCTGTGAGAGCAAATCCAAATTGGTAACATTCAGTACACAGTTTTCGGAAATGCTT
>JAZSRR010000077.1:0-6089 GCA_045538605.1 Faecousia sp. | reverse complement strand
CAGATTGCTCTGGCTTAACAGGGTGATATGCAAGTACAACGCCAATGTGGATTTGGGGATACTTTTCACGCATCTGTCTTAGGCAGTTATACACCATACGATCAAACCCACCTTGATTACCTACATAAAAAGTATTCACACCCTGATTAATTACATTTTCAATTGCCGTTTCTAAAACTGCTCTATCCAGTCCATAGCACTCCCGATGTCCAAAAAATGTGCAAGCAAGCATATTACCACCTCTTTTTTGATATATCACATATATTAACACAATTCTTTGATTTTTGATATATCAAATACGATTTATCGTAAATTTGGTTACACTAAATTTATGATAAATCGTAAAGGGGTTGGATGCTGTGAACACGAAACAGGCAATTGCCAATCGAATCATTCAACTATGTGATGAGCACAAAATCGCAGTCAACGAATTGGCCGGCAGAGCCGGTGTTTCTCCTTCGACTGTATATAGTATTTTGGATAAACGCAGCCAAAATCCCGGTGCAGTTACCATTAAAAAATTGTGCGACGGTTTGGATATTACCTTAGGCGCGTTTTTTAACACGCCGGAATTTGATGCTTTAGAGCAGGAAATTAAATAGCAAAAACTCTCGAAGGAAATACCTTCGAGAGTTTTTGTTATTGGGTAAATCACAAATTCTCTTCCACCGTCAGCTTGCTTAAAATGGCTGCCAGCTTGGCGTTGACCATATCAAAATCGGAAACCGCATCCATAATCTCATCGTATGCCACATCCTTGCCCGCTGCCATCAGTTCCCGGGCCAAGTCTGCCACCTCCTGGGCGTGGGCGTCATTATGGCTGACTAAGTATTTCATCATCACCAGCAGCTCTTCCAAGGGTGTTGCATTTTCCTTGGGCAGGTGGTCGTGTTCTGCTTCCCCGTGGGTGTGGCAGTGGGTCAAGCCACCGTGGGAGTGGGTATGACCGGAGTGAGAATGGGCCAGCACATCCCGCTTTACACCACTGACCTGATACATATATCCGTTGGAGATGACCACCTCCACCTGGAAATGGGCATCAAAAATCTTTCGCAGGCTCTCTGCGGTCATCAAGCCGTTGCTGACCTTACTGGCAGCGCCGCTATGATGATTGTCAATGGCTTCCCGGCTCATGCCGTGGGCAACGGTCAGTCTGCCGTTTTCCTTCAGTAAGCCTGCCAGAATTTTAATCAGTCGCTTGGGGTAAGGAAAGTGCGGAAAGGCGTTATACACCACGATCCGGTCAAATTTCCGGTCAAAGGCAAATTCCTCCACATCTCCACAGAGCACCTGCACCTTGCCTTCACCTGCATACTTTTCTGCCGCAATCTTTGCCATTTCCGGGGAGATATCAATGCCGGTAACAGAGGCAACATCCCTTTGCAAATAGTAGTCAAACAGCACGCCGGTGCCGCAAGCCACATCCAGAATATCCATATCCGGACCGACCTCTGCATTGTCTAAGATCTTTCCGATTATGCCATCACTTTTGATCATTTCTGCGTCCCAGGTGGGGGCGCAGCGGTCAAAAAACGCGATAATATCTTTTTTATCCATTCTGTTTCCTCCAGAAGGTTTTTACTTAGCATACCACAGCCAGACCATTCTTGCAAGAAAAAGCCGCCAAGCGGCGGCCTTTTCTGCTTAGAAGATTTAACCGAAGAAGGATTCGGTGTCAATTTTTTGATAGCCGCCAAAGCTGCCGGGGCAGGCAAAAATCTCGTCTGCCAGTTCTGCTCCCAAAAAAGCCTTGGTAACTTCGTTGGTCTTGGCAGTCATATCCACATCCGCAAAGATTTCCGGATAGACGGTTTTGGCAACAAACCAAGTATTTATGAGGGCAATTTCGTAGTTGGTGTAATAGGCATTATACGCCATTTCCAGATACACCTCGCCATTTTTCCAAGCCTTACAGGTATCAAACATTGTGGGGTCTTCGGCGTATAAAGGTTTTATATTCTTAACCGCCGCAGCGTCCATAATGATCATGTCCATATCCTTGCCCAGATCTACGAATTTTTCTTCTTCAATAGGACCAACGCCCTCCATACCCAGTCCGCTGACCACATTTTTCACGCCGGCGATCCGGAAGGATATATAGTTTTCCGCCGTTGTCAGATGGTCGGCAGTACCCCAGTTCCCCAGACCGCAGATGTACACACTGGGTTTGTCCGCATCCGGGATGTTGGCAACCTTGGCTTCAATGGCAGCTTTTTCATCGTTAATAAATTTTATGAGTTTTTCCGCCTTTTCTTCCCTTGTAAAGATCCTGCCCAAAAGGGTCATACAGCCGGCAAACTTATCGTCAAACACACTATTTGCGCCGGAGCTTAAGGTGATGACCGGAACACCCAGCTGCTTCTGCAGCGCGTTGGATTTGTCCACATCTTCAAACTCAGAAATAACAATGTCCGGGTTGCAGGCAAGGATCTTTTCTGCTTCCGCTGCTTGCGCCATCGGACCGCCTACGCCGCAGGAGAGCAGCTTGTTAAAGGTTTCGCCGTAAGCCAGTACATACGGGCGGGCAACACTGTCAAACATCTGAGGACGCTCTTTCAATGTAGTATTGTCGATATCTTCCACACCGGCAAGAAGCGAAACATCCCCAATATAGCTGTACATTCTCAGCGCGCCGGCACCAACGCAAACCACGCGTTTGTAGCTGCCGGGGGTAACGGATACCTCCCTGCCGATCATATCGGTAACTGTGATGGCTTCATCTGTGCTGGGCGCAGGATTATTCTGCGTGCCGCAGGCGCAAAGAGAAAAGAGTATCAGCACCATAAGACATAAAGACAGAATTCTCTTCATTTTTGGTCTTTCCTTTCTTTTGGGAGCTTATGTCTGCATTATACAAAATCCCCCGGTTGGGCGGAAGCCCCCCAGGGGGATGAAATTTTGCATTTTTCACTTCAGGTCCTGAAACACAACGGTCTGTCCGTCAATTTCCGTGATTCGAACATCCACATCGAAGATGTCCTTCAGTACCTCCGGCGTGATCATTTCCCGACTGCCGGCATATTTGACCACGCCGTCCTGCATGAAGAAGAACCTGTCTCCGAAATACAGCGCCTGGTTTAGGTCGTGCAAAGAGGAAAGAATACCAATATTCTTTTCCTTTGCCAGGCGCTTTGCCTCCCGAATGATCAGCTGCTCATTGGCAATGTCCAGATTGCCGGTGGGTTCATCAAAGACCATCAGCTTCGGCTCTTGCGCCATCGCCCGGGCAATGGCGATTTTTTGCTTTTCGCCGCCGGACAGTTCTTCGGCGCTGCGGTCTGCAAAATCCTCCAGACCCATATCTGTTAATATTATTTCCACCGCTTCATAGTCTTCCTTGCCGGCTTTCAAACCGAAATGGGAAACTCTGCCGAGCAGCACCGCATCCAGCACCGTCAGATCGCCAAAGTGGATATGCTGGGGTACATAGGCGATTCGTCGCGCCCGCTCCCGATGGTTCATTTTCAGGATGTTTTCTCCGTCAAAGGAAATACTGCCGCTCTTGGGCTTTTCGATACCTAAGATATTCTTAAAAAGTGTGGTCTTGCCGCAGCCGTTTTTGCCCAGCAAAATGCCCACCTCGCCCTGCTGCAGCTCCAAAGAAGCGCCACGCAGCACTGAAGCGGCTTGCTTGCCGTAACCAAAGGATAAATTCTCGATTTTCAGCATCCGTGGTTCTCCTTTCTGCTAAAGATAATGGCAATAAAGAAAGGAGCGCCCAGCAAAGATGTGATCGCGCCCACCGGCAGCGCAGAACCGCTGCCCAGGCTTCGGGAGAGTGTATCCGCCACCACCAGCAGCAAGCTGCCGCTGAGGCAGGATGCGGGTATCGTAACCCGGTGGTCCTGTCCCAGTAATTTCTTGGTAATATGGGGGCAAATGACACCCACAAAGCCAATCACACCCAAAAAGGATACGCAAACTGCAGTAATCACCGAGGCAAGCAAAAGGCTTGTAAACCGCAAGGCTTCCACATTCACGCCCATGGTCTTTGCTGTAGCCGCGCCGCTTAAAAGAGCGTTATACTTCCACGCCATCAGAGAGAAAAATACGATACTTGCCAGCACTACCACCGCCATAATGGCATCGGTGCGGTAGGTGGCTCTTCCTAAATCGCCAAAGCTCCACACCACTGCAGCAGACAAGCCTACATCAGTGGCATAAAACTGCAGGATCGTTGTGGCAGCCGTCCACAAGGCGCCTACCGCCAAGCCTGCCAGTACCACCACATTGGGCGTAAAGGACCGCAAGGTACAAAGCCCCAAAATCAGCAAAATGGATGCGGTGGAAAACACAAATGCCAGCACAGAGGTTGCGCAAGGGTTTGCCCCCACATCGAAGCTCTGGATATTGTTGCCGGTGGACAAAAAACCGCCGGCAAAGGCAATAATGGAAAGGTTTGCGCCAAAAACCGCAGCATTGGACACACCTAAAGTGGAAGGAGAAGCCATAGGGTTATTGAGGGTTGTCTGCATCACCAGACCCGCCACAGAAAGTCCTGCGCCGGCAATGATCGCCGCCAGCACCCGAGGTACACGGATCTGCCAGATGATCCGGCTTTGGGCATCGTTTCCTTGACCTAAAAATGCATTCAGCGCATCTCGGACAGTCATATTGGACGCGCCTACAAATAAACACGCAATACCGATCACGATCACCGCCACCAGCATTGCGATAATCACAACGGCATTGCGCCGGTTTTTCTTTTCCAGTTCCTTGATATGATTCATAGGGTGTCTTTCTCCCTGCAGCCAGTCTTTTTCGGTATTATACCATTCTTTTCGGAGGTGCGTAACCCCCCAGGGGGGTTCTTTTTCTGTCCAAACCCTATGAGGGGTTGTCAGAATGTTACCCATTTAGTATAATAGCAATGATAAGGAGGTGGAAAGTATGTATTCCCGGGTTTATGTGGAGATCACCAATATTTGCAATATGCACTGCTCTTTTTGCCACGGGCACAGCCGCGCGCCCCGGCAAATGACAGAGGAAGAATATGCCCATATACTAAAGCAGCTTACCGGCAAAACCCAATACATTTACCACCACCTGATGGGCGAACCCCTGGTCCATCCCTTGCTGCCCCGGTTTATCCAAATGGCGCGAAAAGCCGGGTTTTTCCCGATGATCACCACCAACGGAACACTGCTGGACCGTCTGGGCGATGCGCTTTTGACGCAGGATTTGCACAAAATCAACATCTCCCTACATAGCTTTGAAGAGAACCGTCAGGATGCTCACGAGCAATACATCCAAAAGGTTGCCGCATTCGCCCAAAAAGCCATTTCGATAGGTATTCTTGTATCCCTTCGACTTTGGAATAACGGCTGTGATGCAGGCAGGAACAGCACTGCATTAAAGATCTTAAAGGAAAATTTTCCCGGTCCGTGGGTGGAGAACACCCGGGGTTATCGCATCCAGGATGGGTTGTTCTTGGGATGGGACGATCGCTTTGCCTGGCCGGATACAAATGCGCCGGACGGCGGCGACTGTTTGTACTGCCACGGGCTGAAGGATCACTTCGGCATCCTCAGCGATGGAACTGTCGTCCCCTGCTGTCTGGACAGCGACGGAAGCATCGCCCTGGGCAATGTCTTCAAAGAAGATTTATCCGATATTCTGGCATCGCCCCGGACAACGGCAATGGCAGAAGGCTTCCAAAAAAGAAAAGCCACGGAAGATCTTTGCCGCCGCTGCGGCTACGCCCGAAAATTTTAGTGCAAAAATATGAAAAACACCCCTGCAAATTGAACGATTTGCAGGGGTGTCGTTATTTATAGAGATTTTATTAATCCAACGGTTTCATGGTGGGGAACAGGATGACCTCACGGATGCTGTCGGCGCCCGTCAGCAGCATTACGCACCGGTCAACACCGATGCCCATACCGCCTGTGGGGGGCATACCGTATTCCATTGCGTTGAGGAAATCCTCGTCCAGCATTTCGGTCTCATCGTCGCCCCGCTCCCGCTGCTCCACCTGCTTCATAAACCGGGCACGCTGGTCGATGGGATCGTTCAGCTCGGAGTAGGCGTTAGCAAGCTCAGAGTGGCAGATGAACAGTTCGAAGCGCTCGGTCAGGCGAGGATCTTCC
>JAZSRR010000035.1:0-2126 GCA_045538605.1 Faecousia sp. | reverse complement strand
CCCTCTGTTCACAGTTGCAAAATAGGATAAAATATGTAAAAATAGGAAGGAATGAGTGCAGGTGTTCGGGTATGTAAATGTGAACTGGAAGGAACTGTCGGAGGCCCAGCAGGACCGGTACGGGGCGGTCTACTGCGGCATCTGCCGCCAGATCCGCAGCCGGGCATCGGAAGCTTCCCGGCTGAGCCTGCGCTATGATATGGCCTTCCTGAGCCTGCTGCTGATGAGTCTGTATGAGCCGGAAGAAAGTTCCGGAAAGCCTGCCTGCCTTTTGCACCCGGCAAGACCCTATCTTTCCGGAGATGTTCTGGACTACGCGGCAGATATGAATGTGGCGCTTGCCTATTACAAATGCCTGGACGATGCCCGGGATGAGGGCAGATTTACGGCTAAGCTTTCCGGAAGCGTTTTGAAAAAAGCGCTGCCCGGTATTTGCGAAAAATGGCCACGGCAGTGCGCCGCTATGGAACATTGCCTTAAAAGACTATCCCAATTGGAGCAGGAAAACTGCCAAAACCCCGACGAAGCCGCCGCCTGCTTTGGGGCGCTGATGGGCGAGCTTTTTGTCTACCGGCAGGACCTTTGGGAAAACACCCTGCGGCAAATGGGTATGGCGCTGGGACGCTACATTTACCTGGCAGATGCAGCGGTGGATTATAAAAAAGACCGCAAAACCGGAAGCTACAACCCCTTTTTGGCGATGGGTATGGAAGAAGACCCTGCCCAATGGGAGCAGTATCTGGTGCTGGCAATGAGCCGCTGTACATCCTACTATGAAATTTTACCCCTTGTGCAGGACAAAAAGCTGCTGGATAATATTCTTTACAGCGGCATTTGGGTAGAATACCGAAGAAGACAGGGAAGCAAGACCCCTTCCCGGGAGGTTTCCAATGACAAATGACCCCTATCAGGTTTTGGGCGTCAGCCGGGACGCCACCGATGAGGAAATCAAGCGCGCTTATCGGCGTCTGGCAAAGCAATATCACCCGGACCGAAACCCGGGAGACGAAAAAGCCGCCCAAAAAATGCAGGAGATCAACGCTGCCTATGAGCAGATCAAAAATCCCCACGCCTACCAACGCACCGCCGGAAACGACCAGGGCTACGGCTATGACCCCTTCGGCGGCTTTGACCCCTTTGGGGGCGACGCCTGGGGACACCAACGGGGCCGCAGCGGTCGGCAGTGGCAAAACACCTCGGAAAACCAATATCACCGGGGCGCGGAGCAATATATCCGCTTCGGGAGATTTCAGGAGGCGCTGAACCTGCTGAACCAAATGCCAAACAAGGATGCCCGGTGGTATTATCTTTCCGCTTTGGCAAACGACGGACTGGGCAATTCCGTAACCGCCCTGGAGCATATCCGCCGGGCGGTAAGCATGGAGCCGGACAACTACCAATACCTGCAAACATTAGACGATATTCAAAACGGCGGCGCAGCCTACCGCCGGCAGGCAGGCTCTTACGGCGGCTTCACCTTCCACGGTGGCGGACTGTGGCGGCTTTGCCTTTGCTGGGTAGCCCAGCTGTTTTGCTGCCGGGGGCGATTTTTCTGCTGTTGACTTTTGCCTTTGTTTTAGGTATACTCTTTTTCAACCGAATAGGACAGTTCGCAACCATCCTGTCCTTAAACAAAACTATGGAAAGCATCAGATGGGCGCATTATTGCGCCCATTTTTTTGCAAAAGGAGCTTTTATGAAAATCACCACCCGCAATCTGACCCTTGGCGCACTGCTGGCTGCTCTGTATGTGGCGCTCACTTACCTGCAAAACGCCCTGCTTCCCGGCTCTGCCAGCTGGGCGATCCAGTTCCGGGCATCGGAAGGCCTGTGCGTGCTGGCGCTGTTTACACCGGCTGCCATTCCGGGGCTGAGTGTCGGCTGTTTTTTGTTTAACCTGAGCTTTGCCGGGGCGCTGCCCTTAGACCCGGTGGTAGGCACTGCCGCCACCTTGCTGGCAACGGCCGGAATGTATTACGCCCGCCGCATCACCGTAAAAGGCTATCCTCTGCTTTCTATGCTGCTGCCGGCGCTGCTTAACGGTCTTTTGGTGGGCTGGGAGCTTTCCTTCTATATCGGCGGCGGCTTCTGGCTCAACGCCCTGTATGTGGCCATCGGAGAAGCGG
>JAZSRR010000094.1:0-29293 GCA_045538605.1 Faecousia sp. | reverse complement strand
TCCTCTTCGATAAAGGCATGGATGAAATTTTTGCTTTCTGTGATTTCAGCCATAATTTTCGTCCTCTCTGTCGGGAAAATTTGCAAATATTATAACCGATACCAACTATTTTTGCAACCAAAAAACCGGATTATTCCAAAGAATTTGAAAAGCCTATCCAATATTGTAAAATTTAGGAAAACAATTTTGTGTTTTTCAGAAATTGTTGTTGTCAATTTGCATGTTTTATTATAAAATAGAACCTGTTAGAGAGGAGCTGTTTCCTATGTCTCAAATCAAATATAAAAGAATTCTTTTGAAGGTCAGCGGAGAAGCGCTGGCCGGGGATGCCCACCGTGGTTTAGATTTTGATGTGATCAATCAGGTCTGCCAGGTGATCGCCAAGTGTGTTAAAGAAGGCGTACAGATCGGTCTTGTAACCGGTGGCGGCAATTTCTGGCGCGGTGTGAAGGACGGCGCAGATAAAATGCAGCGTTCCCACGGCGATGCGATGGGTATGCTGGCAACGGTAATGAACTCCATTGCAGTTGCGGATGCTCTGGGTAAGCACGGCGTGGATGCTGGGGTACTCAGCGCTGTGGAAATGAACAAATTCTGTGAGTATTTCACCCGTGATACAGCAGACCGTTATCTCAATGAGGGTAAAGTGGTTATTTTTGCTGCCGGCACAGGTAACCCCTATTTCTCAACCGACACCGGCGCGGTGCTTCGGGGTGTAGAGATTGAAGCAGATGCAATTTTGATGGCAAAGAATGTAGATGGCATCTATTCTGCTGATCCCAACACCGATCCAACTGCGGTGAAATTTGATACGCTTACGTACTCTGAGGTTTTAGCCCGGAACTTGAAGGCTACTGATACAACGGCTATGGCGCTTGCACAGGATAACCATATGACGTTAGTTTGTTTTGCTCTGAAGGACCCGGAAAATATTTACCGCGTTGCCTGCGGAGAAAAGATTGGCACAATCGTTAAGGAGGATTAAATTATGAGCGTAGATTTTTCTGAATACAGCAAAAGAATGGATAAGTCTCTGGACCATCTGGCAGAGGAGTTCGGCGCTGTCCGTGCCGGTCGTGCCAACGCAAAGGTTCTCGACCGTATTACCGTTGAATATTATGGTACGGAAACGCCGCTGAACGGTGTGGCTACCATTTCCACCCCGGATGCCCGTACCTTGGTGATCCAACCTTGGGATTCCGGTCTGTTGAAAGAGATTCAGAAGGCAATTCAGGTCAGCGAGCTGGGCATCAATCCCCAAAATGACGGCAAGGTTATCCGCCTGGTATTCCCTCAGCTGACGGAGGAGCGCCGTAAGGAGCTGACCAAGCAGGTCAAGAAATATGCCGAGGATGCAAAGGTCGCTATGCGCAACATTCGTCGCGATGGTATGGATTATGTAAAAAAACTGAAGAAGGACTCCCAGATTACCGAGGATGAGCAGAAGAAGGCGGAGAAGGATCTGCAGGATCTGCTGGATAAGTTCACCAAAAAGGCAGATGAGGCCTTGGCGGCGAAGGAAAAGGAACTGATGTCCATTTGATTTTCAATTGGGGGCGCTTGCGCCCCCAATAAACTACTATAAAGAGGTATTTTTATGGCTCATTCCAACACGCCGAATAACCTGCCCCCGGCACCCCGGCATATTGCCATTATTATGGACGGTAACGGCCGTTGGGCAAAAAAACAGGGCTTGCCCCGAACAGCCGGACACGCCGCCGGTGCTGAGACTTTTCGCAAGATTGCCAATCATTGCCGCAAGCTGGGGGTGGAATACCTGACGGTATATGCCTTTTCTACCGAGAACTGGAAGCGCTCCCAGGAGGAAGTTTCCGGGATTATGAAGCTTTTGGAAAACTACCTGAAAGAAGCGCTTCGGGATATGGAAAAGAACCATGTTCGTTTTCGCTTTTTTGGGGATCTGTCCCGGTTGTCGGAAAAGCTGCAGAAGCTTTGCCGGGATGCGGAAAGTCATTCTGCCGGCTTTGGGGATGTGCAGGTCAATTTCTGCTTTAACTATGGCGGACGGGATGAGCTGATCCGGGCTGCCCAAGCTTTTGCCCGGGATGTGGCAGAAGGCAAGTGCGCAGCGGAGGATTTAACGGAGGCGCGTTTGTCCGAATATTTGTATTCTGCCGGTGTTCCGGATCCGGAATTGGTAATAAGACCTTCCGGTGAAAGGCGGATCAGCAATTTCCTTTTGTGGCAGTCGGCATATTCGGAGTATGTGTTTATGGATGTTCTCTGGCCGGACTTTAAGCCGGCAGATTTAGATCAGGCGATTTCAGAATTCCATCAACGAAACCGCCGTTTTGGAGGTGCGTAAAATATGAAGACCCGTGTTATTGCAGCAGGCGCACTGCTGCCGCTGCTGCTTTTGATCGTTCTGGCAGCACCCAAGATCTTTACAGCAATTTTGTTTTGCTTCATGGCTGCAATCGCCGCCTATGAGCTGCTCAGCGGCACAAAGCTGGTGAAACACCCCCGGCTGTGCATTTACAGTATGGTAAGCGCCCTTTGGTGCGTTTTGTGGTGCGGCTTGGGAATTGGTTATGCCTGGCTTTTGTTGGGCATACTGGTATTCTGGATTGCTTTGTTTGCAGAAATGATGCATAAGCAGGAGGAAATTACAGTTACCCAGCTGGGTCTATGCTTGGTCGCCGGTGTGATTTTGCCGCTGCTGCTTTCTTCCTTGGTGCGTGTACATAGCTGGAAGAACGGACGCTTCTATATCCTGATTCCCTTTGTTATGGCATTTATGTCCGATACCGGCGCGTATTTTGCAGGCCTTAAATTCGGCAAGCGCAAGCTGGCGCCCACCATCAGTCCCAAAAAGACGGTGGAGGGCGTTATCGGCGGACTGCTTGGTGCAATTTTCGGTATGCTCATTTATGGTTTGGTGCTGAATTTGTTCTTCAGTATCGCAGTTAACTTCTTCTATGCTGTGCTCTATGGCGTATTTGGTGCGATCGCCGGTGTATTCGGAGATTTGTGCTTCAGCGTAATTAAGCGACAGGTAGGCATTAAGGATTACGGCAACCTGATCCCCGGACACGGTGGAATTTTAGACAGATTTGATTCTATGATGGTAGTAGGACCTCTGGCAGAGGTGCTGCTGCTGTTGCTGCCTTTGACGGTGTAAGATATGGTAAAATGTGTAAGCATTCTGGGCTCTACCGGCTCGATCGGCCGGCAAAGTCTGGATATTATCGATAATTTGAAAATTCCGGTATGCGCTCTGACTGCCGGCAGTAATGTTGCCCGGATGGCGCTGCAGTGCCGAAAATACCGCCCGCTTTTGGCAGTTATGGCAACCGAGGAAGCGGCTCGGAAATTAGCTTCCGAAATTCAGGACCTGTCTGTAGAGGTAGCCTGGGGTGAAGAAGGACTGATCCGCGCTGCCACAATGCCCCAAGCGGACTGTGTGATTACTGCTGTGGTAGGAATGGTGGGTCTGAAACCCACCCTTGCAGCTATCCAAGCTGGCAAGCGGATCGGTCTTGCCAATAAAGAGACTCTGGTTTGCGCCGGCGAGCTGGTTATGGCAGAGGCAAAGAAAAATCGTGTGGAGATCATCCCGGTAGATTCGGAACATTCCGCCATTTTTCAGTGCCTAATGGGCAACCGGGACAAGCGGGAAATTAAGCGCCTGATATTGACCTGCTCCGGCGGTCCTTTTTACGGTAAAAACCAGGAACAATTGCGGCAGGTAACCAAAGCCGATGCTCTCCGACATCCCAACTGGAAAATGGGTGAAAAAATCACCATAGACTGCGCAACCCTGATGAATAAGGGTCTGGAGGTTATTGAGGCGATGCGCCTGTATGACCTTCCCTTGGAGCAGGTGGATGTGCTTATCCACCGGCAGAGCATTGTCCATTCTTTGGTGGAGTTTACCGATGGTGCGGTTTTGGCGCAGCTGGGAAGTCCGGATATGCGCCTGCCCATACAGCTGGCAATGACCTATCCTGAGCGTTTGCCCTGTCCGGCAGATCCGCTGGATCTGACCACCTGCGGACCGCTTTCCTTCTCTGCTCCCGATGAGCAGGCGTTTCCCTGTCTGGCGCTGGCGAAGCAGTGCGCCGCAATGGGTGGCACAGCCTGCCCGGTTATGAACGGCGCAAACGAAGAAGCGGTTGCTCTGTATTTGCAGGATGAAATCGGTTTCTATGATATTTATGACTTGGTGAAGAAAGCGGTGGAAACCGTTCCCTTTATTCAGAATCCCACCCTGGAGGAAATTCTCCAGGCAGACCGACAGGCTCGCCTGGCGGTGCGTAATTTGAAAGGAAAAGTATGACCATTGTTTTTGCGATCTTGCTGTTCAGCTTGTTGATTTTTGTCCACGAGCTGGGGCATTTTGTGGCGGCAAAGCTGTCCGGTGTTCAAGTCAATGAATTTGCAATCTTTATGGGCCCTGCCATCGTAAAATGGCAACGGGGCGAAACCCAATATTCCATTCGCTGCATTCCCATCGGCGGCTACTGCGCAATGGAAGGAGAAGACCAGGATACGGATAATCCCCGTTCCTTCCAAAAAGCTGTTTGGTGGAAGCGGCTGATCATTCTGGTTGCAGGCTCGTTTATGAATTTTGTAGCTGGCCTGCTGATTATGCTGATCGTATTTATGCCGGCGAAGCAGTTTGTTACACCGGTGATAGACAGCTTCGAAACCTTCAGTACCGTAAACGGTCAAGGTGGCTTACAGATCGGCGACCGGATTTTGGAGGTGGATGGAGAGACGGTTTACCTCCAATCGGATTTTGGAATGTTTCTATCCCTCAACGCCGGCGATACCCACGATTTGGTTGTGCGGCGCAACGGACAGAAGGTGTTTCTGGACGATTTTAAGATGGAAAAGCACCCGGTTACCGATGAACAGGGCAACACGCAATACTATTACGGCATCAACTTTGCCGTAGAGGATGCGGACTTTTTGGGTAAGGCAGACTATGCCTGGAAGAGTTGTTTGAATACGGTTCGGGCAGTGCGTCTGAGCTTGCAGATGCTCTTTTCCGGTCAGGCAGGGTTGCAGGATGTTTCCGGCCCTGTGGGTATCGTGCAGATGATGTCTGAAACAGCATCTGCCTCTGAAACATCTTTGGATGCACTGATGAATATGCTGTATTTTGGCGGCTTTATTGCCATTAACCTGGCGGTTATGAATATGCTGCCTATTCCGGCACTGGATGGTGGCAGAGTTCTGGTGCTTTTGATTACAACCGGCTTTGAAGCGGTTACCAAAAAGAAAATCGATCCCAAATACGAAGGTTATATTCATGCAGCGGGAATGGTGTTGCTTTTAGCGCTGATGGCTGTGATTATGTTTAAGGATATTTTTACCATTTTTAAGGGGTGAAACCGATGACCAGACAAATACAAGTTGGCGGTGTCCCGATTGGTGGTGGCGCGCCGGTGGTTATTCAATCTATGCTGAATACCAAGACTACCGATGTAGAAGGCTCTCTTGCCCAGCTAAAGGCGCTGAAGACAGCCGGTTGCCAGATTGCCCGCTTGGCTGTTCCTAACATGGAGGCGGCAAAAACCTTCTCCCAGATTTGTAAGGAATCTCCTCTGCCTTTGGTGGCGGATATCCATTTTGATTATAAGCTAGCCGTCGCAGCAGCGGAGGGCGGCGCATCCAAAATTCGTATCAACCCGGGCAATATTGGCGGTCAAGACCGGGTGGAGGCTGTGGTTTCCGTTTGCAAGGAACGCAACATCCCCATCCGAATTGGTGTCAATGGCGGCAGTCTGGACAAAAAGCTTCTGGAAAAGTACGGTCATCCCACCGCAGAAGCTTTGGTGGAGAGCGCTTTTGAGCATTTGGAGCTTTTGGAGCGGTTCGGATTTTATGATACCTGCGTGTCTATGAAATCCTCCACAGTGCCCACAATGGTTGCCGCTGCCCGCCTGTTCCGGAAACAGTGCGATTATCCGCTGCACATCGGTGTTACCGAGACCGGACCGGTTCGAATGGGACTGATGAAATCTGCCATGGGCATTGGTACCCTTTTATTGGACGGAATTGGTGATACCATTCGGGTAAGCCTGACCGATGACCCGGTGGAGGAGGTCTACGCAGCTAAAGATATTCTGAAGGCTGCCGGACTGCGCAAGGAAGGGGTCAACATCATTTCCTGTCCCACCTGTGGACGCACCCAGATCGACCTGATCGGTCTTGTGAATCAGGTGGATGAAGCGCTGAAAGATTGCCAAAAGCCCATTACCGTTGCGGTTATGGGTTGTGTGGTCAACGGCCCCGGAGAAGCGCGGGAGGCGGATATCGGCATAGCCGGCGGCGACGGCTGCGGTATACTATTTGAAAAAAATCAGCAGGTAGCAAAACTTCCTTATGACCAGTTACTTCCAGCGTTACTAAAGAGAATTGAGGAACTGTAATTACTTATGAGCGAACAAATCCTGCTATTGCAAATGTTTTCCCAATATCAGCCCCCTGCAACCATTGCAGAGGTGCTGGAGGGTGTTCGTGTATGCGCTGCGGATATCGACCCGGACAAACGCCGGGTGTCGGTGGCAGTCTACAGCGAACAGTACATACCCCAGCGGCTTTTTGAAGAAGCCTCTGGGGGGATTTGTGCTGCTTACGGCTTGCGTCAGACGACCCTAACACCTACATTCCCCTCTTGTGAGATTTCCAAAACAGAGACGGAGGAATTGCTCTTGATGTTTGTGGGAGTAAATTCGATGTCCCGTGGCAGCCTTGCCGGCGCTTCCTGGCGCTGGGAAGGAGAGAAGCTATGCATTGATTTGGCTGCAAACGGCAAGGCGCTTTTGCAGGAGTGTGTTCCTGCGGTACAAAATCAGCTGAAGGAGCGGTTTGGTGTCCGGGTGGATATTGAAATCCACGCAGCGGAGAATTTAGAAGGCAAGGCGCTCTTTGATGCTATGCAGAAAATGCGTGGTGATATTCTCAGTGAGCTTCCTCGGTCTGCGCCTGCGGAAAAGAAGTCCCAGGCCATCCAGGAAAATAGCGCTATTTTTGGTCGTCCCTTTAAGACAAAACCCGTTCCAATGCAGGAGCTTTCTATGGATATGGGGAGTGTTGCTGTTGAGGGCAGAGTGTTTTCTGTAGAACACAAGGAACTGAAAAAACGGAACGCCTGGGTCATCAATTTTGATATGACCGATAATACCGGCTCTGTCCGGATCAACCAGTTTATGGAAAATAACGAAGCCAAGCCCATACTGGAAAACATCCGGGTTGGCTCGGTTATCCGTGTTCAGGGACGGCTGATGGAAAACCGTTTTGATAATGAGATGGTTCTCAAACCCAACAGTATTATGCCCGGCACAATGGAGTCCCGGAAAGACACCGCTGAAGGGCAGAAGCGTGTTGAGCTGCATCTGCACACGGTTATGAGCAATATGGATGCTTTGACCAATACAAAAGCAGCGATCAAACAGGCTGCCGCCTGGGGACATCGGGCAATTGCCATCACTGATCACGGCTGCGTCCAGTCGTTCCCCGATGCGTTGCACTGCACAGAAGGTAAGGGCGCGATCAAGGTCGCTGGAACCGACGAACCGATTAAGGTTTTGTATGGCTGTGAAGGTTATTTTGTCAACGATGTGGATGACCGAATTGTGGTTCACGGCAGTAAGGATATCAGCCTTGACCAGGAATTTGTGGCATTTGATCTGGAAACCACCGGCCTTTCTTCCCGGACAGACGAAATTATTGAAATCGGCGCAGTCCGGATGCGAGGCGACCGGGAAATTGCCCGTTATCAGACCTTTGTGGACCCGGGCAGACCCTTGGAACGGAAAATTTCCGAGCTGACCGGCATTACCGATAGCATGCTGAGGGGTGCGCCGAAGCTGGAACAGGTACTGCCGGAATTTCTGGATTTTGTGGGAGACAGTATTCTGGTTGCCCACAATGCCGACTTTGATACCGGCTTTATCCGGGCAGCCTGTGAAAAGCTGGGAAGACCCTATGTTTATACTTCTGCCGATACGCTGATTTTGGCGCAGAACCTGATGCCCCAGCTGGGCAAATTCAAGCTGGATGTGGTATCCAATGCCCTGTCTTTGCCGGAATTTCAGCATCACCGGGCAGCCGACGATGCGGTAACCTGCGGTCTGATTATGGCGCGGTTTATGCGAATGCTGGAGGAAATGGATATCCATAATTTGCAATCCATTAACCCGTCAATGGAGGCGGTCCGCCAGAAGAACCGCTTGGGTGAGGGACATCCCCGGCATATTCTTTTGTTCGCAAAAAATCAGACCGGTTTGCGAAACTTATATCATTTGATTTCCAATTCCAATCTGAAATATTTTAAGCGCGTACCCCGTATCCCGAAATCGGAGCTTCTGAAGCTGCGGGAGGGGTTGATTATTGGTTCTGCCTGCGAAGCAGGTGAGCTGTTCCAGGCTGTTCTGGACGGCAAAAGCGACGAGGAATTAAAGCGAATCGCATCCTTCTATGACTTTTTGGAGATTCAGCCGCTGTCTAACAACCGTTTTATGCTGTTTAGTAAAAACGGCAAACCGCCTATTGCGGAAAACGAAGAGCAGCTGCAGCAATTTAATTGTCGAATCGTTCAGCTGGGTGAGGAACTGGGTAAGCCGGTTGTGGCTACCGGTGATGTGCATTTCCTGCACCCGGAGGATGAGATCTTCCGGCATATTCTGCTGGCAACCAAGGGTTTTGAAGATTGCGACCGGGAAAATCCCCTGTATTTCCGTACAACGAATGAAATGCTGGAGGAGTTTTCTTATCTGGGCGAAGAAAAGGCCTACGAGGTCGTGGTTACCAACACCAATTATATCGCCGATATGTGCGATGTGATTCGCCCGGTACCCCATAACCTTTTTGCACCAAAAATTGAGAATTCCGTTGAGGATTTGAACAGACTTGTTTATGATAAGCTGCACCTTTTATACGGTGAGAATCCCCCGGAGCTGATTACCAGGCGTGTGGAGCAGGAGCTGCACGATATCATCTCCTGTCATTATGATGTGATTTATATGTCTGCCCAGAAGCTGGTGCAAAATTCCCTGGAAAACGGCTATTTGGTGGGCTCCCGTGGCTCTGTTGGCTCGTCGATCGTGGCGTACCTGTCCGGAATAACCGAGGTTAATTCCTTCCCGCCCCATTATCGCTGTCCCAACCCAGACTGTAAGCACACTACCTTTGATGTGCCGGAGGGATATGCCTGCGGTGCGGACCTGCCGGATGCAGTTTGTCCTAAATGCGGAACGGCTTTTGCCAAGGAAGGCTTTAACATTCCCTTTGAGACCTTCTTAGGCTTTGGCGGTGATAAAGTGCCGGATATTGACCTGAACTTCTCCGGTGAATATCAAGCAAGAGCCCACGCCTACTGCACGGAGATGTTTGGTCGTTCCCACGTGTTCCGGGCGGGAACGGTGGGTACGGTTGCGGATAAAACCGCGTTCGGCTATGTGAAGAAATACCTGTCGGAACGGGGAAAAACCGTCAGCAAGGCGGAGGAAACCAGACTGGCTACCGGTTGTGTCGGTGTCCGACGCACCACCGGTCAGCACCCCGGCGGCCTGGTCGTTATTCCCCAGGAAAATGAGATTTGGGATTTTTGCCCGGTGCAGCATCCGGCGGATGACCCCAATTCCGACCAGATCACCACCCATTTTGAATACCACTCCATGGAAGAAAACCTGCTGAAGCTGGATATGCTGGGACACGATGATCCCACTATGATCCGGATGATGGAGGATATGACCGGTGTGGATGCTAAGAAAATTCCCCTGGATGATAAGGATACCATGTCTATCTTTACCTCCTCCAAGATATTGGGCTATGAAAATGACCCGATTTTGGGTCCCACCGGAGCTGTGGCGATACCGGAATTCAACACCCGGTTCACCCGTGGAATGCTCCAGGACACGATGCCCACCCGGTTTGATACCCTGGTGCGGCTCTCCGGCTTCTCTCACGGAACAGATGTGTGGTTGGGCAATGCTAAGGATCTGATTCTTTCCGGCACGGCTACGGTTGACGGCACCATCGGCTGCCGCGACGATATTATGGTGTACCTAATTTCCTGTGGACTGCCGGAAAAACGAGCATTTAAGATTATGGAAACGGTCCGAAAGGGCAGAGGCTTGCCCGACGGCGCCGAGCAGGAGATGAAGGATGCCGGCGTGCCGGAATGGTACATCGATTCCTGTAAGAAGATCCAGTATTTGTTCCCCAAGGCTCATGCGGTTGCCTATGTTATGATGGCTTTCCGGATCGCTTGGTTTAAGGTCAATCATCCGCTGGCATTCTATGCGGCGTATTTCTACCGCCGCAGCCAAAAGGGCGGCTTTGACACGGCGCTGATGACTGGCGGCAAGGATTGTGTTGTTGCCAACATTCGGGCAATTGAAGCCAATGAGGAGGCTACCAGCAAGGATGAAGACTTGCTGACCACCTTGGAGGTCGCCTATGAGTTTTATTTACGGGGTTATGAGTTTTTACCCATTGATATCTACAAGAGCAGTGCTACAAAATTCTTAATCGAGGATGGGAAAATCCGCCCGCCCTTTGTGGCAATATCCGGTCTGGGTGAAAGCGCAGCCTTTGATATCGAAGCCGGCAGAGCGGGTAAAGCGTTCTTGTCCATTGAGGAATTCTCTCTTGCTTGCCCCAAGGTTTCCAAAACCCATATTCAGATGCTGAAGCAGGCAGGTGCGTTTGGGGATTTACCGGAAACCAGTCAAGTCAGCCTGTTTTAAGGAGGATAGCGTATGCAGGATATTGGAACCCAATTTCATATTCGGTGCAATGTGGGTGATGTAGGTAAATACTGTTTTTTACCCGGAGATCCCGGTCGCTGTGAAGCCATTGCCAGCTTTTTTGATGAGCCGGTCCACGTCGGACAAAATCGGGAATACAATATTTACACCGGAAAACTGATGGGGCAGAAGGTATCTGTATGCTCCACCGGTATTGGCGGTCCTTCTGCATCCATTGCAATGGAAGAGTTGACCGCAATTGGCGCCGATACCTTTATCCGCATCGGTACCTGCGGCGGTATTGCCATGGATGTTCTGCCGGGAGATGTGGTGATCGCCACCGGCGCGATTCGATTTGAGCATACCTCTATGGAGTATGCGCCCATTGAATTTCCTGCTGTGCCGGACTTTGGTGTTGCCCAGGCGCTGAAAGAAGCGGGCGAGGCATTAAACTACCGAACCCATATGGGCGTTGTACAGTGCAAAGACTCCTTCTATGGCCAGCACGCACCCCAAAACAGTCCGGTTTCCTATGAGCTGGAGCAGAAATGGGAAAGCTGGAAACGGCTTGGCGTAAAAGCCAGCGAAATGGAATCGGCGGCGTTGTTTGTGGTAGCTGCCGCGCTGGGAGTGCGCTGCGGCAGCTGCTTCCACGCGGTCTGGAATCAGGAGCGGGAAAAAGCTGGCCTTGCGATGCCTATGACGGAGGACACCACCGCCGCAATCCGAGTTGGCATTGAGGCAATGAAACGCCTGATTGCCCAGGATTTGGAGAAGGGAATAGATAAATGACAACATTACCCGGGTATTGGCAGGCATATCTGCCTTCTAAAATACAGACAGTCAAGGCTTTGCAGACGGAAGATACTTTCAGCTTTGTAATGCTGGCAGATATCCACTATACCCAGCCACCGGTCTCCTTTGCGCCAAAGCTGGCGGATGTGATTATGAACGCCTGTGGAATTCCTTATGCGATTTTGGCAGGGGATGTCCAAAGCCGCCGTTGCCGACCGGATAAAGAAACGGTTCTTTCTGACTGGGAAGAAATTGAAAAAATGCTTTCACCCATCCGAGACCGTCTTCTGCAAACGGAGGGAAATCACGATGGCGTATACGCGAAGCTGGACCGGGATGGCAATGGGCAGATAGACAATCAGTATGCCGACAGCACACCGAAGCCACCCCACCTGCGGGAAACCTATGTTTACAGCTTTACGCCCCAGGAGCTTCATGAGCTGATTTACAGTAAGGTTGCGAAAATTCCCGGGGTGCAGTTTTCAGCAAATCGCTGCGCCTATTATATTGACGACCCTGTAGGGAAAGTGCGATACATAGGATTAAATACCCAATGTAACGAATATGCTTTGCAGTCAGATGGAACAGCAAAATATCCAAAAATGTGGCTATACCGGTTTACCCAGCCCCAGTTTGATTTTCTGATAAACCGTGCCCTGTCTGAGGGTCTGGCCGATGACTATGCTGTTGTGGTTTTCGGACATTCTACCTTGTATAAAGAGGTTGGCGACGGGCAGCTGATGCAGGGCGTTTTGTCCGCCTTCAAAAACAAAACCGCCTATCGGGGAACATATCCCGGAACGGCGGATAATCATTATGATATGGTTTCTGTGGATGTGGACTTCACAAAAGCAAAAGGAGAGCTAATCGGCTATTTTAGCGGACATGTGCATGCAGATACCTGGGAATGTGTGGACGGAGTTGATCGTATCACCACCCGGTGCGACGGTCATAACGAAAACGTTCAGGAAAGAAAAGAAGAGCGCGTGTTTGGCACGGTTACGGAGTGCTCCTTTGATGTGTTTACCGTGAATAAATCCACGAGAACCATCCACGCAACCAAAATCGGCGCCGGAGAAGACAGAGAATTTGCATATTAAAAAGTCCAGGACTTTTGTCCTGGACTTTTTTATGTACGTACCTTTTTTTTAATCGGGATTTGGGAGAGAATTACGGCAATAAACATCAGAATACAGCCGAAAATCTCGCGAGGCAGCATTGTTTCGTGTAATATCAGCATGCCAAATAAAACGGCAAACACAGACTCTAAGCTCATAATCAGCGATGCGCCGGTAGGTTCAATATCCTGCTGACCCAAAATCTGCAGCGAGTAGGCTGCGCCCATTGACAAAAGACCTGCGTGAAGCAGGGGAATGGTGCAGGCGGTAACTGCAGAAACGGTAATTGTTTCTGTAAAAAGCGCAACCGCGAAGGATAGGACGGAACAAACGAGGGATTGCACCGCATTCAGCCGCAGAGCGTCCAGATCTGGAGCATATCGATCCACAAGCGTGATTTGAATGGCAAACATAAATGCGCAGCCGATCGTGAGTAAATCGCCTACTTGGATACTGGTTGCACTGCTAAAGCTCAGACAGTACAGACCCGCCACGGCAATCACAACGCTGATGGGCATCATAATACTGGCTTTTTTACGCAGAAAAAGACCGAATATAGGAACGATCACAATGTACATCGCAGTCAAAAAACCGGACTTGCCCGCATCGGTATCTACCAAGCCTACCTGCTGCAGATTGCAGGCTAAAAACAAAGGGATACCACAAAGAATACCGGCCTTCCATAGCTTTTTGTCCGTCCATTTTTGGATAAAGGAAGCACCCTTATCTTTTCTCTTGTCCAAAAGCCATATGACCGGCATCAGACCCAATACTGCAATAATGCTTCGGATTGCCTGAAAGCTGAATGGTCCAATATAGTCCATAGCTACACTTTGGGACACAAAAGCAGAACCCCAGATAATGGTTGCCAGGAGCAGAAATATGCTGCCCCGTAATTTCTTTTTCATATTATCACCGGGGATACTTTAGCATAAATCCATATACTTGGCAAGGGGGGATGATTGATTTTTAAGATCTGTGTGTTATAATAACAAAAAGTGTAGCGGAGGTTTTTTATGGAGCAGGAAAATCGGGTACGGCAGCGCTGTGAGATTCCGGTGGAGGACACCTGGGCAACAGAGGATTTATTTGCAACGGAAGAGGCTTGGGAGACAGAATTTGCCACCCTTGAGGATGCTAAGAACTATCTTTCTTCCTTTGCAGGACGGTTATCCGAAAGCGGAGAAAGCTTATTTGACTTTTTGCAGGCAATGGAAAAAACCAACTGTAAGATTAGGGACCTTGCCAACTATGTTATGCGTAAAGCCGATGAAGACACCCGGGATGCTTACTACCAAGGGCAAACCGGAAAGTTGATGAGTGCATTGGTGGCGTTAAGCTCTGCTACCAGCTTTGAAACACCGGAGATTATGGCGATTCCTGATGAAAAACTGTCTGCATTTTATGCCGACTGCCCCGGTTTGGAGCGCTACCGCAGAAGTTTGACCGATTTGCGTCGCCGCAAAGCGCATATTCTGTCGGCTGCAGAGGAAAAGCTGCTGGCCGGTATGGGAGAAATGGCCAATGCGCCGGATAAAATCTACGGAATGCTTGCCGATGCGGATTTGAAATTTGATGACGCGGTGGACAGTCGGGGAGACCGCCACCCCTTAAGTCAGGGCACGTTTGTTTCCTACCTGGAGAGCCCGGACCGCCAGCTTCGGAAAGGCGCCTATGAAAATCTCTATGATGGTTTTGGCGCATTCCGTAACACCGCCGCCGGTTTGCTGGATGCCCAAAACAAACAGCTGAAATTCTTTGCTCAGGCACGGAAGTATCCCAGTGCGCTGGATGCGTCCCTTGACAGTACCAATGTCCCCACCCAGGTATATTCCAATCTGATTGAGGCGGTACACCGGAACTTGGATAAGATGCACCGGTATATCCGTCTGCGGAAGAAGCTGTTGGAGCTGGACGAGTTGTATTTTTACGATATTTACACACCCATCGTCAAGGATGTGGATAAAAAGATCCCCTTTACCCAGGCTAAGGAGACCGTGTACAATGCTCTGGCACCTTTGGGAGAGGAGTATCGGAGAATCCTGAAGAAAGGCTTCGAGAACCGTTGGATCGATGTATACCAAAATACCGGTAAGCGCAGCGGCGCGTATTCTGCCGGGGCGAATGTGCATCCGTTCGTTCTGCTCAATTACACCGGCACTTTAGACAGTCAGTTTACCCTTGCCCACGAAATGGGGCATGCGCTTCATTCTTATTTGTCCAATAAGCATCAAGCTCCGGTGGATGCAGGATATGAGATTTTTGTGGCAGAGGTAGCGTCTACCTGTAATGAAGCGCTGCTGATGGAGTATCTGCTTCAAAAGACCTCCGATAAAAAAGAACGGGCATACCTGATCAATCATTTCCTGGACCAATTCCGGGGTACGCTGTACCGTCAGACCATGTTTGCGGAATTTGAAAAAAACATCGGGCAGATGGTTCTGGAGGGGACGACCTTGACCGCGGACGTGCTTTGCAAGGAGTATCGTCGCCTGAACGAGCTGTACTATGGTCCGGATGTGGTTACTGATGACCGAATTGGGTTGGAGTGGGCGAGAATTCCCCATTTTTACTATGATTATTATGTTTTCCAGTATGCAACCGGTTATAGCGCCGCTATTGCGCTTTCCCGGCAGATTTTGCAGGAGGGCGCGCCGGCAGTGGAACGGTATTTGAATTTCCTGTCCGGCGGTTGCACCAAAAGTCCTGTGGATTTACTCAAGGATGCGGGTGTGGATATGACAACACCGAAGCCCATCAACGATGCGCTGAACCTGTTCGGACAGCTGCTGGATCAAATGGAAGAACTGATGGAGGGACTGTAATGGAACTGTATATTCCCAATCTGCACACCTTTGCAATGGAAAACACCTTCACGGGCTCTTGCGGAATGTTCCGGTTTCGTATCGTTCCGAATGTGGTAAAGGCAACGCCCAAAGAGGTGGATTTTGCAAACAGCAGTATGACTGCCGAATTCTGGCACGGTGCGCTTTGTTACGAAAAAAGCCAAATGGAAGGCAGCGCCACTTTCCCACTGACAGAGGAAGGTCGGCAGGCGATGCTTGCCTATCTGCAGGAGAACATCTGAAATGAACCCGGGGTATACCCCCGGGTTTTTCTGTTTGAAAGTAAAATTCAAATGGAAATTCAGCTTGTGCAATTTGTCATAGCGTGGTATAATATAAGGAACATTTTTTGCAAAATAGCAGGAGGCACTATGAACGATCAGATTTTCATTCAAGGCGCCAGAGAAAATAACCTAAAAAATATTGACTTGACCATCCCCAGAGATAAGCTGGTGGTGTTTACAGGTCTTTCCGGCTCCGGCAAGTCCAGTCTTGCCTTTGATACCATCTATGCTGAGGGTCAGCGTCGTTATGTGGAAAGCTTAAGCTCCTATGCCCGACAGTTTTTAGGACAAATGGATAAGCCGGATGTGGACGCCATTGACGGACTTTCTCCGGCAATCTCCATTGATCAGAAAACAACCTCCAAAAATCCCCGCTCCACCGTTGGTACGGTAACGGAGATTTACGACTATCTGCGTCTTCTGTGGGCAAGAGCCGGCATTCCCCATTGTCCGAAGTGCGGCAAAGAAATCAGCCGCCAAACCATCGACCAAATTGTTGACCGGATTGAAGCCTTGGGGGAGGGAACCCGTTTTATTGTACTTTCTCCGGTTATCCGGGGCAAAAAGGGTGAGCATATCAAGGTTTTTGAGGATGCCCGGAAATCCGGCTTTGCCCGTGTTCGTGTGGATGGGATACTTTATGATTTGAACGAGCAGATTGTATGCGAGAAGAACAAGAAGCACACCATTGAGCTGGTGGTGGACCGTCTGGTTATTCGAGAGGGTCAGCGCCGCCGTTTAACGGATTCTGTGGAAACTGCCTGTCATAGCTCCGGCGGATTGGTTACCATTCACTTACCGGACAGCGGGGAGGAAATCAGCTTTTCCCAGAATTATGCCTGTGAGGATTGCGGTATCAGCCTGACAGAATTAGAACCCAGAATGTTCTCCTTCAACAATCCTGCCGGCGCCTGCCCGGACTGCACCGGTCTTGGTTTCCGTCTGATTGTGGACGAGGATCTGGTGATCCCGGATAAAACCAAGTCCATTCTTGACGGAGCTATTCAAGTCAGTGGTTGGAACAGTGTTCGTACGGATTCTGTTTTCCGGATGTACTTTGAGGCGCTGGCAAAAAAATACCACTTTTCTCTGACAGCTCCGGTTTCGGAGCTAAGTCCGGAAGCTATGGACATTATCCTCAATGGAACCAAGGGGGAAAAGTTGCGTATGACCTATAACCGTGGCAACGGTATGGGTGTTCTGGAGCAGCCCTGGGAGGGTATTTTGAACAATATCAGCCGGCGCTACCGGGAAACCCAGTCGGATTCCGCCCGGAAGGAAATGGAAGAGTGTATGGCTTCTGCACCTTGTCCCCGATGCGGCGGACAGCGCCTTTCCGATATTGCCCGGGCAGTAACGGTGGGTGGTATCGGCATAATGGATTTTTGCAATATGAGCATCCGGCAGAATCTGGAATTCCTGGATAAGCTTCATTTAGAGGGCAATATGGCAATTGTTGCCCAGCAGATCGTCCGGGAACTAAAGTCCCGTCTGCAATTTTTGTCCGATGTGGGTCTGCAGTATTTGACATTGTCCAGAGCCTCCGCAACCTTGTCCGGAGGTGAGAGTCAGCGGATACGGCTGGCGACCCAAATCGGTTCATCCCTGATGGGCGTTCTGTATATTTTGGATGAGCCATCCATCGGTCTGCACCAGCGGGATAACGATAAGTTGCTGATGACATTGAAACGGCTTCGGGATTTGGGAAATACCTTGATCGTGGTCGAGCACGACGAGGATACTATGCGAGCAGCAGACTACATTGTGGATGTGGGTCCTGGTGCTGGCAGCCGCGGCGGTGAAATTGTGGTTGCCGGCAGCCTGCAGGATATTCTGGACTGCCCACGGTCTGTAACCGGGCAGTATCTGTCCGGGTTTAAGAAAATTCCGGTACCCGGTAGTCGCCGTAAGGGTAGCGGAAAGAAACTGACCGTCCGGGGGGCTACTGAAAATAACCTGAAGGATATTGATGCAGAGATTCCGTTGGGAACACTGACCTGCGTTACCGGTGTATCCGGCTCGGGAAAATCCAGCTTAGTCAATGAGGTCTTAAATAAGACATTGCTTGGGAAGCTGAACCATGCCAGAATTCGACACGGCGCCTGCTGCTGCGTGGAAGGTTTAGAGAATTTGGACAAGGTGATCGATATTGATCAAAGTCCCATTGGTCGTACGCCTCGTTCCAATCCGGCGACCTATACGGGTCTGTTCAACGATATCCGGGATCTGTTTGCCTCCACAGCGGATGCAAAATCCCGCGGTTACGGTCCCGGCCGCTTCTCCTTCAATGTAAAGGGAGGTCGGTGTGAGGCGTGTAACGGCGACGGTCTTGTGAAAATCGAAATGCATTTTTTGGCAGATGTGTATGTACCCTGCGAGGTATGTAAGGGGCAGCGGTATAACCGGGAAACTCTGGAAGTACGGTACAAAGGAAAAAACATTGCCCAAATTCTGGATATGACCGCAGAAGAGGCGGTGGAGTTCTTTGAAAACCTGCCGAAAATCCGGAAAAAGGTCCAAACTCTTGTGGAGGTTGGACTTGGCTATGTAAAGCTTGGACAGTCCAGCACGACCCTTTCCGGAGGTGAAGCCCAGCGGGTAAAATTAGCAACGGAGCTGGCAAGACCAGCCACCGGACGCACCATCTATATTTTGGATGAGCCTACCACAGGATTGCACGCAGCGGATGTGCATAAGCTGATCGATGTTTTGCAAAAGCTTGTGGATAATGGCAATACAGTGCTGGTGATTGAGCATAACCTGGATGTAATCAAAACAGCAGACTATATCATCGATTTAGGCCCGGAGGGCGGCGATGAAGGCGGTTATGTGGTGGCAACCGGTACTCCGGAACAGGTTGCTGAAGTTGACAAAAGCTATACCGGCCAATATTTGAAGCGTTACTTGTAATAACAAAGAAATCCCCGACTTTTTCGGGGATTTCTTTGTTAAAGATCCATATAAACCGAACAGGGCAACGCGTCGGACAGCTCTAAGAGTGTCCGGTCGTTACCACCTGCATAATCCACAGGCAGCAGAATAGGAGAACGGAGCTTCCCGGGTTTAGCGGTGCGTATTGCCATAGCAAGGGTGAAACGCACTGTGTCCTCTGTGGGGAACTCCATCAGCACTGTACCGCCGTGAGCAGCAGCAATTGAGTGAACGATGGACATACCCAAGCCCACACCGCTCGGCCCCGGCTCCAATCCGGGTGCCCGCAGATATCTTGTAAAAGGGTCGGCGGACAGGAAAGTATTTCTTTGGTTCTCTACAGAGAAATACAGCCGGTTATTTACCCGTTTCAGCTGCGCGCACACTGTGCTGTCAGAAGGGGAGTGCCGGAGTGCATTGGAAAGCAGATTCAAAATCGCGCGTTCCAGTTTTTGTGTATCGACTGCGCAAGAAATGGCTGTACCGGGTACCTTCCAATCCAGTTTGCGGTCAGCTTTTTCAGCAAGCTGCGCTGCTTTTTCCAAAATTTCCGCAAACAGCGCTGTTACATCCCGGGTCTCTGTCTTTTGCAGCTGCTGCGCCTTGTAAAGGGCAGCATCAGACATATTGCTGACGGCGCGGAGCAACTGGTGCAGACTTTGGTTGATTTGTGCAAATTGCATAACAGACTTTTCGTCTGTAGGCAGGCTGTCTTTTAACAGCTCTGCGCTGGCCATTGCGTTGGAAAGGGGCGCGCGCAGCTGCTGGGCAGCCAAGGCAAAGGCGCGCAGCTCCGGCGCTTCATAGGGACTTTCCAGACAAATTAGGTGAAATTGCTCTGATTGTGTAACACAGGCATTATAGGGTGTCTGCATAATGTGCAAGGTCAGGCATAGCCTGCCGCCGGCAAAGCTTTCGTATTCTTCTTTGCCGAATTCCATGTAATCGGCGATGCTTGTGCCCAGAGCAATACCGCATTGCAAAGCGGACGGATTTGCCTGTGTAATGACACCGTCCTTCACGAGAAAGGCCGGACACATCAGTTTATTTAGATATTCTGTGTGTTCCATCGGGTCTAATCCTCCGGCTGAGCCAAGATTTTTTCAAAAAGCTATCGACATCTTTCGACATTTGTCTTATACTTATATTAACGGATTTTAAGAAAAATAGCAAGTGGAATTCTTTGAGGTGCAATATGTCAATTCACAAGGACCATCGCAGTCGTGTCCGTCAACGGTTTATGGAGCAGGGGCTGGACAGCTTTAACGAGCATCAAGTGCTGGAGCTATTGCTGTTTTACAGTATTCCCCGGATCGATACCAATGAAATTGCCCATCGTTTACTGGAACGGTTTGGCAGCCTGGCGCAGGTTATTGATGCGCCGATCAAGGAACTGATGAAGGTAGAGGGGATCGGGGAGACTTCGGCTGTTTTCATTACACTGTTGAAACAGCTTCTGCGGTACTATCACGTCAATCGCAGTAATCAGATCTGTGTTCTCCGGTCAATTGACGAGTGCGGGGATTATCTAAAGCCTCGTTTTAACGGCAGAGATTACGAAACAGTATTCCTGCTGTGCCTGGATGCTAAGTGTAAGGTGCTGGCTTGCCGACTGGTAGAAGAGGGCGGTGTGAACTCTGCCGGTGTTTCCATACGAAAAGTTGTGGACATCGCCTTGACGGAAAACGCCACCTCCGTTGTGCTTGCCCACAATCATCCCAGCGGTGTAGCGCTGCCTTCTTCTGAGGATGTTCAGACCACCTATCAAATTGCGCAGGCGTTAAAAATGGTGGATGTTGTACTGACAGACCATATCGTTGTGGCGGATGATGAGTATGTTTCTATGGTGCAGTCTAATTACTACGCACCGGATACAATTTGGGACGAGTTTGAGCAGGTGCTGCGATGAAGCTGATTGTTTGTTTGGATAACAATAGGGGAATGCTGTTCCATAACCGCAGACAGAGCTCGGATAAGCTTGTCTGCCAAAGAATTTGTGAGCTAACCCAGGAAGGGATGCTTTGGATGAATAACTACTCCGGTTATTTATTTGCAGAAAAGACGCCCAATATCCGGATTGACGAGGATTTTCTTTCGCAGGCGGGGGAGAATGACTACTGTTTTGTCGAAAATGTTGATGTTAAGTCCCGTCTCACTTCCGTAAAGACGGTGATTATTTTTCATTGGAATCGGAATTACCCGGCAGATTTGTTTTTCCCGGAGCTGCAGCCGGACTTCACCTGCGTCAGCAGTGAGGAATTCCCCGGCAATTCCCACGAGAAAATCACAATGGAGGTGTATTCCCAATGAAACGGATATGGGTGATCCTTCTTGCTTTGTTATTGCTTCTTAGTGGTTGTTATCCGCGCTCTGTGGTATACAGCCATTCGGTGCAAGATGTTCCGGAATTTTCTGGTAAGGCCTATGTGGTGTTAAATGATAATCAACCGGAATTTACCTCGAAAGATTATTCGGAAACTGCCTATGAAAGCTATTCCGAACTGGATTATTTAGAAAGATGCGGCGTGGCAATGGCCTGCCTAGGTCCGGAGACAATGCCTACTGAGGACCGGGAAAGTATCAGTCATATCAAGCCGTCCGGTTGGGTGCAGGCGCAATACGATACTATAGACGGAACGAACTTATACAACCGTTGCCACTTAATCGGTTTTCAGCTATGCGGCGAAAACGATAATGCGGAAAATTTGATTACAGGCACCCGGTACTTAAATGTGGAAGGAATGCTTCCTTTTGAAAATATGGTTGCCGACTATATCAAGGAAACGGGAAACCATGTACTTTATCGGGTTACCCCCATATTTGATGAAAACTGCTTGGTCGCCCGTGGGGTACAAATGGAGGCAATGTCTGTGGAGGATTCCGGCGCTGGAATCTGCTTCCATATTTTCGCTTATAACAACCAACCGGGTATTGTGATCGACTACAAAACCGGTGAAAGTGCTATGGAAGGTGTTTTGCAGGAGCAAACCGCGCAGACAGAACAGGAGCAATATATTCTCAATACCAGTTCAAAGAAAATCCACAAAGCAGACTGCAAGCAGGGGCAAAGTATAAAAGCGGAAAACATAAAAATTACCTATATTTCTCGGCAGGAACTGTTAGAAGATGGCTATACACCTGCCGGCTGCTGCGATCCCTAGATAGAAAAAATGAGGTTGTCCTATGTTACATATCGGATAAATTGCGGTATAATACATTGTAAAAAAAACTAACTAGTGGAAAGGGGGCTATATTGTGGACCGATTTGATTTGCGATCGGAATACCGTCCTACGGGCGACCAGCCGGAAGCGATTGAAAAACTTACTAAGGGCGTGGAAATGGGACTGCAGGAGCAGGTGCTTTTGGGTGTTACCGGTTCCGGTAAGACCTTTACAATGGCGAATATCATTGCCAATGTTAACAGACCCACTCTGGTTCTTGCTCACAATAAAACCCTTGCCGCCCAGCTTTGCAGTGAGTTTCGGGAGTTCTTTCCCAACAATGCGGTAGAGTATTTTGTTTCCTATTATGACTACTATCAACCGGAGGCATATATTGCCCACACGGATACCTACATCGAAAAGGATTCTGCCATCAATGAAGAAATTGACCGCCTGCGGCACAGCGCAACAGCGGCTTTGTTTGAACGCCGGGATGTCATCGTGGTTGCATCGGTCAGCTGCCTGTACGGTCTTGGCGATCCCATTGACTATAAGAGTATGGTCATATCCCTCCGGGTTGGCCAGGAGCGTCCGATGGATGATATTCTGCGAAAACTGACGGAAATCCGCTATGAGCGAAATGATATTGACTTCTCCCGGAACAAGTTCCGGGTTCGGGGCGATACCTTAGAGGTATACCCGGCTTATTGGACAGGTCGCGCGGTTCGAGTGGAATTTTTTGGGGATGAAATCGACCGGATTTCGGAGATCAACGCCCTGACCGGTATGGTAGAGCGATATATTGACCACATTGCTATCTATCCTGCCAGCCACTATGTGGCATCTAGAGAAAAGCTGGAACGGGCAATGGCGGAAATCCGCCGAGAATGCGATGCACAGGTTGTATATTTTAATGAAAACAACAAGCTTTTGGAAGCGCAGCGGATTGCGCAGCGTACCAATTATGACCTGGAAATGCTGAATGAAATCGGTTTTTGTACGGGAATTGAGAATTATTCCCGTGTCATTCAGGGCCGTGAACCGGGCACACCCCCAACGACCCTTCTGGATTATTTCCCGGATGATTTTTTGCTGTTTGTCGACGAGAGCCATGTAACCTTGCCACAATGCCGGGCAATGTATGCCGGAGACCGAAGCCGTAAGGATTCGCTGGTAAACTACGGTTTCCGGCTGCCCTCGGCCTATGATAATCGACCTTTGAATTTCTCGGAATTTCAGGAGAAACTAAATCAGACCATCTATGTGTCTGCAACACCCGGTGAATATGAAAGCACCCGCTCTGCCCAAACGGTAGAACAGGTGATTCGGCCCACAGGTCTGTTGGATCCACGAATCGAGGTCCATCCCATCGAAGGTCAGATTGATGATTTGATCGGACAAATCAACGAACGGACGGCAAAAAACGAGCGGGTTCTGGTTACCACATTGACAAAGAAAATGGCGGAGGATCTGACTGTGTATCTCCAAAATGCCGGTATTCGTGTTCGGTATATGCATTCGGATATCGGCGCAATGGAGCGGATGGAAATCATCCGGGATTTGCGTATGGCAAAGTTTGATGTTTTAGTGGGCATTAACCTGCTCAGAGAAGGTCTTGACCTGCCGGAGGTGAGTCTGGTTGCTATTTTGGATGCAGACAAGGAAGGCTTCCTGCGTTCGGAAACAAGCCTTATACAGACAATCGGACGGGCGGCCAGAAATGCTGAGGGGCTGGTGATTATGTATGCTGACCACGTTACCCCGTCTATGCAGGTGGCAATTGATGAGACCGGGCGTCGCCGGGAAATTCAGGATGCTTATAACCGGGCCAATGGAATTGTGCCTAAAACCGTTATCAAATCCGTGCGGGATCTGATTGAAATTTCCTCACCCACGGCGGAGCGGAAAGGCCGCGGCGATGTAAAAATGACCAAGGCGGAGAGGGAAAGAGAAATTACCCGGTTGGAGAAACAAATGAAGGAAGCGGCAAAAATGATGGAATACGAGTATGCTGCATTGCTCCGGGACCGGATTATCGAGCTTCGGGGTGTAAAATAAAAAAGACCTGCTGCATTTATTGCAGCAGGTCTTGCTTGATTATGAAGAGCGGGCGGCATCCAAAACGCCGGAAGCGTCAAAAAAGTCTTCAAACCAATCCGGGTGTTTTTGTATTGCCTCACCGGTAACCATAACCCGGCCCATCCGGATATAGTCTGCTTGCTCAAGGAACCAGGAAATATTCTCGTTGCAGAAGCCGAGATAGGAGGTAAATCCAAAATTCTGCAATGTCTCAAACTTGTCTCCGGAATAGGGGGCGGTGCTGTCTGAAATATCGCTGTTTCTGGCAAATACCAGAGTATCGATATCACCCAAAATGGGGGAGACCTCTGCGCTCCACTTATTCAGGTCATACTGAATTTGTGCGCTGTCTTTTTGCCCGTAAGCAACATTTTCATAGGTGTAGCAGGCAAGCTCGTAACCGCTGTTTTTCAATGCTTCCGTCATTTCCTTGGCAGCTGCGATATTTGCGTTGTAGGTTTCTGTACCAAAGGTGCTTTCGGCGGCGGCATTTGTACGATAACCAAACAGTCCGTCATAACCGGTCAGCGCCAGGATAGCCTTTGCGCCCCGGTAGGAGAAATCCGGATGGGTGGCAACAAAGGAATTGAGAATTGGCACCAGGTCATAAGCACCGGTCTGCACCTGCCCGGCGGTGTCGACCATCTCGCAGGTAATGTTCCCGTTAGCATCCAAAATCAGCTTGCTGGCGAAGCCGTCGCCGTTTTTGTCCGGGAGCTTATCTCCGTCGGAGTCGATCATATATGTATTATAATTTACTTGGGTCTGCGTAATAATCAACGGCTTCTTGCCGCTGGGTAAATACAGCTCTTGGGGTTTTCCGTCAACAACGATGTCGGACAAACGAATTAATATATAGTTGTTTTCGTAAAGTTTATGAAGAATTTTGGTAAATTCATCCACAGTGATAAAGTTTTTTTGGTAGGAAGAGCCATACTTTTCGTCCTTAAAGGCGCGGCTCGGGTCAGCAATCAGCATCTGGAAGGAAAGGTTCAGAACATCGTTGTTGTCAATCCATTTTACCAGTGTTTCCTTGTTTTGTACACATTCTGTATACAACTGATTAAGCTCCGGAAAATCGGATTTTTTACCGGAGAAGCTGTCGATGAGATCAACTGCGCCAATGTAATCATAGTGCAAGACCATTTGCTTTGCCTTTTGAAGTACAGTCCCTGCTTCCTTGGTCTGTTCTTCCAATAAAGCGGCGCTGGCTTGGGCGGCTTCTTGGTTGATTTTTGACTCATAGCGGCTTCGCTGTACGGCTCGGGTGATCGAACCGATAATAAATATCAAGATTAAAACTGCAGCCAGTCCGGCAATTGCCAACGGTAAGTAATTTTCTTTGAAGATTTGTAAGGGGGTACGCTTTTTTCTCGGGGTTCTCGTACGATTTTTATTGACATTATACTGCTCATCCATAGTGCTGTTTCCCACCCTTCGTAAAATTATTTGTTATATTATACAGGGAAATTTATAAAAAAGCAAGTTGTTGCTTTTGCTTGCAATTGGCTGGTTTTTCGGGTATTATAAAGAAAATGCGAAGCAAAGGAGTTTTTTATGGAAAAAATCACAAGCTTTACGATTGACCATATCCGGCTGCAGCCCGGTCTGTATGTCTCCCGCAAAGATTCGGTGGGCAAAGAAACAGTTACTACCTTTGACCTGCGGTTAACCAGTCCCAATGAAGAACCGGTTATGAATACGGCAGAGGTGCATGCCATTGAGCATCTGGCTGCAACCTATTTGCGGAACGATCCGGATTGGAAGGACCGCGTCTTGTATTTTGGTCCGATGGGATGCCGTACCGGATTCTACCTCTTGCTGTCCGGTGCCTACAACAGCCGAGATGTTCTGCCTTTGGTGCGGGAATGCTTTTCCTATGTCGGTAGTTTCGCCGGTGAGATCCCTGGCGCAAGCGCCAAAGATTGCGGTAATTATTTGGATATGAACCTGCCAATGGCAAATTACTGGGGCAAACGGTACAGCAAGCTTTTGGAAAATCCGGATGACAGCCGTCTTGTATACCCGGAGTGAGGTGGAAACTATGAAAAAATTAGGCGTTATCGGTGCGATGACTGTTGAAGTCGAAATACTGAAGTCGCAGATGACCGAGCTGCGGCAAACAGACAAGTCCGGTATGACTTTTTATGAAGGTATGCTCGGTCAACTGCCTGCGGTTGTGGTGGTCTGCGGCGTAGGGAAGGTGAACGCTGCAATGTGCGTGCAGGTGCTGTGCGACTGCTTTGGTGTAACCCACCTGGTTAACACCGGCGTTGCCGGCTCGTTGTGCAACGAATTGGATATTGGTGATTTTGTTATCAGCCAGGATGCAATGTATCACGATTTTGACTGCCATATTCTCAATCCTGCTTATCCGGTGGGACAGGTACCCGGACTGCCCGTACGGCATTTTCCGGCAGATGCCGGATTGGTAGCGCTGGCGCAAAAGGCTTCGGATCAATTGCAGACCGGAAAAGCAATTGTTGGACGGGTTGCAAGCGGCGACCAATTTGTTGCCGAAAAAACCGCAAAGGAAAAGATTGTTTCCGATACCGGTGCACTGTGCACAGAAATGGAGGGCGCGGCCATTGCCCATGCTGCCTGGCGGAACGGAATACCTTTTGTGATTATCCGGGCAATATCCGATAAAGCCGATGATTCGGCAGAAATGGACTATCCCACATTTGAGGCGGCTGCTGCAAAATGCAGCGCAATGTTAACTTTGGAAATGGCGAAAATGCTATAAAAAACGAGGCTTGAAGGACATCCTTCAAGCCTCGTTGTCTATTAATGTGTAGGTTTGGTCAGCCTGGAATAGCAGCTGGTATCCGATGGAATCCACAGTACAGATGCCATCATAGTAAATACCGGAGGAGAGTGGGATACCGGTATTCTTATCCAGGTCCAGATACCCATAGACAGTTTCGGTTTTACTGCTCTCTGGGACCAGGGTATCCGATTGGGGGTACAGCGCATTATAGGCGGTGTTACAGATCTGCAAGCCGAAAGCATCGTTGGCGGCGTAGGTAATGCGTAATACACTGTCGGTAACCGTGGCATTACAGTCGCGAATTTGCTCCGGTAGCAGGAGGGTGTTGACCAGCAGATTTTGACAATAAATCCGCATATCCTCTTCGGTGATATCCCGATAGGCGATGGCAGCACCGTCTGCTCCGGTTAGGGTATATGCGCCGTTTTCAAACAAGCGCGTTTCCTGCTGGACGCTGTCGGTTCCTAGTCGACTATCGTTTGTAAAAGCTACGGTGCTCTGAATTTTGGCACTCCAAGCGTCAATAACGTTCGCGGTCAGTGAGATTTCCCGGGTTCTGCGGTCTCCAAAGGCCTGAAAATAGGTAACATCCTTACTTGCTGCCGAAATATTTTCCAGCTGCGTCAGATATCCGCTGGCTTTTTCCAATGCACGCAAACCGTCCAAATAGCTAATGGTGGTATAGTCATCGGTGTTTTCCGGCACTTGAACATTTACTTTGCCGTCGGTGATTTCGCACCGGTATATCAGATGATACTGTGCATCATCCTGAATATAGGTGAGGGAATAGGTACTGCTTGCAAGCTTGCCGTTGCGCTGAATAAGAGCGGAACCGGAACTGCTGACAAAGGTAACCTCCTCGTCGCAGCACCAGGCTTCCGGGGCGATGCCCTGATGAAAGGTTATCTCATAGCCTTTGTTGGTCTTTACACCGGAAATGCTTTTGTAATTATCCGGGCTGATCAGCACTGCCGGGATTAACCGGTCCAGATACTCCGTTTGCTTCATTTTGCAGGAAAAACGGTTCTCGTTGATGGTAGTATACACAGTTCCCTGATGAAAAACCTCGGTGATTTCCGCTGTATGCTTTCCGGATGTGAGCGTTTCGTGCAGTTGCACCTGATTTTGACCTTCGCCTGCGGTTTTATAATTGACAATGTAGCTTGCAGTGTCGGAAACCGTATTGTTTCCAACGGTAATTTCCTGGGTTTTGGAGGATGTCAAAACAACATTAGAAAAATCTGCTAATGCCGCCTGCATATAGACCGCTCTGGCTTTTTCCGAATCCAGATCCTCGGTCTTTGGCAGAAAGGTTATCAAACAAAATACCGCCACAAAAACCAGAAGACCGGCAACGATCACAATAAAAAATTTTTTGTTTTTATCCATAGGCACTCCTTTTGGAAAGTAAAAACAAAGGGAAAGACAGCGGTATTGGCCGTCTTTCCCTTTGACAAGGTGCTTGGTGGACCTGATCGGATTCGAACCGACGACCCCCACAATGCGAATGTGATGCGCTCCCAACTGCGCTACAGGCCCATAACAAGAGAATTATAGTTCCCGTGCCTTGGTTTGTCAAATACTTTTTCAGTAGGGGAATGTTATAAAAATTTATATTGGGATATACACAGTATTCAATGAAAATATATAAAAAAATGCTTGCATTTTCAGGATAGATGTTATATAATAAATATAAGGAAACGAATTCCTAAAAAATATAAGGAAACGAATTCCTAAAAAACAATAAAGGAGAATCATTATGAAAAGAAGAATCTTTGGTCTCGCATTGGCTCTGTGCCTGATTGTTGGCCTGCTGCCGATGACCGTATTGGCGGAGGAAGCGGCTGCCACTCCCGCTGCTTTGCAGCATCTTTGGATCAAAACTGCTGCAGGCAATACCTCTGAATCTGCAATTAAGTACGAGAATGCAAATCTGGCGGCGCCTTTGTACCTGAAGACTGCTGCTGACGGCTTGTCCTTTACACAGAATGGTACTGAAAGTGATTACAATATCGCGATTGTTCAGACCGCTACCAGCCTGGACATTACCTTGAAGGATGCCTATATGAAGCATACCGAACAGCTTAATATGGGTTTTTGGATTCGCTTTGACGGCAATGTGAATATTACTCTGATCGGCGATAACAAGCTTGAAGCCACCGTTGAAAATTCTCCTGCTGCGATCTATGTTAAGGCTACCGGCCTGACCACCATTTCCGGCACCGGTACTTTGACTGCAAATTCTATTGGTTTTGCAAGCAGCCATAAGAAGACAGACTGGGATGGCGATGGCACTGTTGACTATTCCTATGACTTCGGCTGCACCATTACTTGTCACGGCGATATGCTGATCAAGGATGCTACCCTGAACCTGTCCCAGACCTCCGGCTCTAAGGACCCCTGGGCCTCCAACACTCTGCGTTGCGGCGGCAACCTGACCATCGACGGCGCTACTTTGAATCTGAATTCTCAGTACGGCAGAGGCATTATGATGGGCCTGAAGAGAAATATGTACACCGACCCCGGCAACCTGGTGAACAAGAACGGCGCTAAGGTGAACATTACGGATGCTTCCTACGGTATT
>JAZSRR010000109.1:0-18457 GCA_045538605.1 Faecousia sp. | reverse complement strand
CCTCACGGACCTGATGGACCGGTCCTTGACCATCGAGGGCGTCCTGCAGGAAGCCAACTTAGTAGATGGCTTCGTCATTGTAAAAGAAAACTAAAAAATTACGGATGCATCACTTGCATCCGCAATTTTATTTTAGTGGGCTGCGTCCAGCGGACGCAATACGCTGTAGCTGTCAAAACGAGTATCGTGGACCTCGGTTAAGAACACCAGATTCACCGCTGGGTTGGCAAGACCGGTATGCTGGGCAAGGGAGGTCGCCTGGACCGCATCGGCAGACTCGATATACAATCTGCTTCTGCCCTCCGGCAGCTTAAAATCTGCCGTCTGGACAAAGGACACCGCAAAGCTATCGGTGGCGCAGGCAGTTTGCAGGTTCTTTGCCGCCGTTACCAACGCCTCGGTCTTATCTCCGTCGAAGCGCATATACTGGGTGTCCGGAAACCGGAAGCTGTCAAACACCACCTCATCAAAACCCAGATCCTTCAGCTCTGTGGCGATCTGCACCAGATAGCTGATGGTGCCCTGCCGGCTGGGATTGAGCCAGTAAACGCCCTTGTCGGAAAACAGGTAAGCGCCCCGGCTGTCAAACACGCCGTCCGATACATTGTGCAGACCGTACTCCCGATCCCGAAGGGCAGGCAGACGCGCGATCAGATACCGTCCGCTTTTACTGAGCTTTTCAATCAGCGCATCCATTTCTTCGGGCTTGATTTTACTGTTTCGGTTGCCGGTAACGGCAGAGGAATAGTAGAAATTGCCCCGGGAATCCTTTACGTCCAGCATAATAGGGACCTTGGCATCCAGCTGGCTGATCTGCTGCTCCACCTGAGCAATCCCGCCCTGTAAAGCCTCCGTATCGGCATAATAGCCGCTGATTTGCTCCAGCTCCTTGCTGGTGTTGATGGCATTTGCGCCCTCATTATAATAAATACTCACCGTTTCCTGATTTTCCGGCTTTTGCGCCACCTGTCCGGCGTCAATTTGGGGAGGCAGGTTCATATCCAGCACTGCGCCCTCGTCCCGGGTGTAGATAATATAGCGCTTGAGCCACACAAACCAGCAGGTCGCCGCCAGCGCCGCCACCAGAAACACCACCAGCGCGATGATCGCTGCCCGTTTCAGGATCTGTCTTGTTCGATAGGGAATTTTCATCATACGTTCCTCACGGCGCAGATACAACGCCATTCCTCTTTTTCCCGGGTTTTTACAATCTCCAGACCTGCCTGTTGCAAGGCAGCTGCCACATCCTGTAACCGGGTATCTAAAATACCGGAGCAAATCAAGATGCCCTTTTGCTCCATAAATTCCGGTAAAATCGGCGCTAAGCCGATGATCACATCGGCAACAATATTGACAAACACCGCATCATACCGCTGGGTCTGCAGGCGCGCAACCAGCTGCTTATCCTCCAGCACATTGCCGGTTAAAAAGGTAAAACCGGTCAGCTGATTATAGCCGGCGTTTTCCCGGGCGATATCCTCTGCCTTGGGGTCAATATCTACGCCTATGGCGCTTTTTGCGCCCAGACGCAAAGCCGCAATGGACAAAATACCACTGCCGCTGCCCAAGTCCAGACAGCTGCAGCCGGGTGTTAACCGCTGCTCCATCTCCTCCATAACCATCTGGGTAGAGGGGTGGGCGCCGGTGCCAAAGGTCAGACCCGGATCCAAGATCACCGGGATTTTCTCCTCCGGCACAGCCTCTGCCAGCCAGTAAGGCACAACATACAGTCTTTCTCCCACCGGCTGGGGGGGATAATTTTCTTTCCAGCTTTCCTCCCAATCGGTCTGGGGCAGCTCCTTCACCGAAAGGGTGAGGCTTCCCCACTGGGGATACTTCTGCCGCAGCACCTGCAGCGCCGCCTCCAGCTGCCCTTTGCTTTCCGTATCCGTTGCCTCTAAGTACAGCTTAATTTGGGAAAGACCCTGTAAGCTTTCTTGCAGCGTTTCATCAATATAATCCCAATAGGCCCGGTTTTCTTCCAAAAAGGTTTCCATCTGTCCTTGGTCTTCCAAGAGCAAATCGTCAAAACCCCGGGCAGTCAGGGCAGATGCCACATCTTCCACAAAGCCGGGGGCAACTAAAATTGTCAATTCCAAATACTGCATACCATTCTCCATAGCTTATTTCCTCCATTGTACTCCAAAACCGAAAAAAAGACAACTGTCTGTTGCTATTTTCCAGAAAGCGGTATATAATATTTTTACTTTGTTTTAGGATGAGAGGACACCTATGTTGGAAACCATAAATATCCTGCCGGGCGTTACCCTGCGGTGCTTCCGGGACGCCCGGTTTAAGCAGAGCAGACTCAGCGTGCAGCTTGTGCGGCCCATGCGCCGGGAAGAAGCGGCGCTGAACGCACTCATTCCGGCAGTTTTACTCCGGGGCTGCGAAAGCTGCCCGGATTTGCGGGATATTACCCTGCGCTTAGATGACTTATACGGCGCTTCTGTTGGGGCGCTGGTTCGCCGCATCGGCGATTACCAGACCACCGGCTTATACTGCAGCTTCATTTCCGATGAATATACTTTAGATGGCGAGTCGGTTTTTACCTCCGCCGTGGATTTTGTTGAAGAACTTTTGCGCTGCCCGATTCTGGAAAATGGCGTTTTCCGCCGGGACTATATAGAAAGCGAAAAGGTGAATTTGATCTCTGCCATTGAATCCCAGCTCAACGACAAGCGGTCTTATGCCGCCGGACAGCTGCTGAAGGCTATGTGTCAGCAGGATTCCTATAGCATCCCCCGGCTGGGCACAGCGGAGCTGGTGGCGGAAATCACCCCGGAAAGCGCCTTTGCCCATTATGAAAAAATTCTCCGGGAAAGCCGGGTGGATCTGTTTTATGTAGGACCTGCCCCGGCGCAGCAGGTTTCTGCTTGCGTTGCGCCTATGTTTGACGGCTTGCAGCGGGACTATCAGCCACTACCGGAGCAGACCGCTTTTCACCCTTGCCCTGCCGGCTCTACGGAAGAAAAAATGGCGGTGGCACAAGGAAAGCTGGGAATGGGCTTTACCACCCCGGTTACTGTGCGGGATGAAGAATTCGGGGCAATGCAGGTATTTAATACGATCTTCGGCAGCGGTATGACCTGCAAGCTGTTTCAAAATGTCCGGGAGAAGCTGTCCCTTTGCTATGACATTGGTTCGGTCTACCACGGCAGCAAGGGCATTATCGCCGTTCACGCCGGTATTGATTTTGACAAAAAAGATCTGACACAGCAGGAAATTCTCCGGCAGCTGAAAAAATGTCAGGACGGAGAAATTTCCGATGAAGAGCTGATTGCCGCCAAGCAGGCGCTGATCTGTTCTTTGGAAAGCACCCACGATTCCCCCGGCGCTATCGAAGGCTACTATGCCTCCGGTGCGCTGAGCAGTCTGAAGGACACGCCGGAAGAATATATGCGCCGGATCGAGGAAGTAACCCGGGAGCAGGTGGTGCAGGCAGCCAAATCCGTTTCCCTGCACACCGTGTACTTTTTGAAGGGGGTGGACTGATGGAAGTCATACACTACCCCAAGCTGGGTGAAACCCTTTATCAAACCACCTTGGAAAACGGTTTGCCGGTTGTGGTTTTACCTCGCCCGGGCTTTACCCGGCGGCTTGCCTATTTTGTAACCGACTTTGGCGCGCTGCACCGGCAGTTCACTTTGGACGGTCAGGAATTTAACGCTCCCGCCGGCGTGGCGCATTTTTTGGAGCATAAGCTGTTTGATATGCCCGACCGGGATGTGATGTCCCAATTTGCTGCCTTGGGCGCATCGGTCAATGCCTTTACCAGCTATGACCTCACCGCCTATTATTTCTCCTGCACCGACCGGTTTGACGAAAACCTGCAGCTTTTGCTGGAATTTGTTTCTACCCCCTACTTTACAAAGGAAAGTGTGGAAAAGGAGCAAGGAATCATCGGTCAGGAAATCGGCATGAGCCGGGACACCCCCGACTCTCTGGTGTTTGAAGATCTGATGCAGGCGATGTATCCGGTGCATCCCATTCACACCCCTATTTTAGGCGGTACAGAGGATATTGCCCAAATCACACCGGAAATTCTCCATGCCTGCCATCAGGCATTCTACCGTCCCAAAAATATGCTTTTGTGCGTGATTGGCGATGTAGACCCGGAGCAGGTGGTAGCGCTTGCGCAAAAGGTGCTTCCCAAAACCGATGACGCGCAAGTTTCTGCCCTCCGGCAGTGGACGGAAAATATGACTGTTTCCCAATCCTTTATAAAAAAGGAAGCGGAAGTAGCAATGCCTATGTTCCAGCTGGGCTTTAAGTGCGAGCCTACCGGACGGGGGGCAGAAGCCGTCCGGCAGGAAATTGTGGGCGATCTGGCGGCAGAGGCGCTTTTTGGCGAATCCTCGGCGCTGTATTTGCAGCTATATCAGCAGGGCCTGATCGACAACTCCTTCGGGGGCGGCTTTGAGTCGGTGGACAATATGGCCATGCTCTGCGTCGGCGGCGACAGCCGGGACCCGGAAGCTGTCCGGGACGCCATTTTGCAAGGGGCGCAAGACCTGCTGCAGACCGGCATCTCCCCGGAAGATTTTCTGCGAATGAAGCGCAGCGCTCTGGGTCGGCGTATCCGGGATCTGGATAGCTTTGACAGTACTGCCTTCCGGCTTTGCGCCTACCAGCTAAACGGCTTTGATTATTTCCGTTTCCCGGAACTGTATCAGTCAATCCAAGCGGAAGAACTTTTAGAATTGATCCGCCGGGTGGTTACGCAGCCCCGCTGCAGCCTGTCGGTAATTGCCAAGGAGGAAGAGAAATGAACACATCCGCTTTTTCCACCATCTCCTTTCCCAGTCTGGGTCTGGAGCTGAACCCGCCCCGAGGCTTTTCCCTGGGTGCGTTGGATATCCGTTTTTACGGTATCATCATTGCCGTAGGTCTTTTGCTGGCTGTTGTGTACGGCTTAAAGCGCCGCAGCCAGTTCGGTCTGAAGGAAAATGATATTTTAGACGGTATTTTGGGCATCGTTCCCTTTGCTGTTATCTGCGCCCGGGCGTATTACTGCATTTTCGCCTGGGAGGAGTTTGCCGCCAATCCCATCCGGGTCTTGTATATCTGGGAAGGCGGTCTGGCTATCTACGGCGGTGTTATCGGCGCTGCGCTGGGTGTAATCGCCCTTTGTGTGATCCGAAAAATCAAGCTTCCGGCGCTGCTGGATTTGGTGTGCCTGGGCTTTTTGATTGGACAAAGCATCGGCCGCTGGGGCAACTTCTTTAACCGGGAGGCCTTCGGCGCGGAAACAGAAGGCTTTTTCCGTATGGGTCTTTACGACAGCGTTGCCGGTCTGTGGCATTACTATCACCCCACCTTCCTGTATGAAAGTCTCTGGAATTTGGCTGGCTTTGTGGCGCTGCACTTCCTGTCCAAAAAGCGGCAGTACGACGGACAAATCGCTTTGGGCTATGTTGCCTGGTACGGCTTGGGCAGAACCTTGATCGAGGGGCTGCGGATGGACAGTCTGATGGTGGGGTCTGTGCGGATCAGCCAGCTTTTGGCAGCGGTCAGCTGCTTTGCCGCTGCCACGGTTTTGGTGGTTATGGCATTTCGGAAGCACGACCCGGAAAAACTTTATGTAAACCAGGTTGCCGCTGCAGAGGCTGCTGAAGCCATTTCGGAAGAAACCACAGTAGAAACGATTGCTGAGGAAACCGCCGCCGAAGAAGCTCTGGCAGAGGAAGAAACCAATCCGGAAGAATAATTGCTACATAAAAAGAAGCCTGCTCTTGCAGGCTTCTTTTTATATTAGCATAGCTTTGCGCCGGCAGGGATCGCGTCATCCACCATCAAAAGGTTCAGCTTCTCTTCACCCTTTTCCGTGTGGACTGCGGAAATCAGCATACCGCAGGATTCCCGTCCCATCATTTTCCGGGGAGGCAGGTTGGTGATGGCAACCAGTGTCTTTCCTATCAGTTCTTCGGGCTTGTAGAACTTGGCGATGCCGGAGAGAATTTGCCGGTCCGTGCCGGTGCCGTCATCCAAAGTAAACTGCAAAAGCTTCTCGCTCTTTTTCACCGGCTGACAATCCTTTACCTTCACTGCCCGGAAATCGGACTTGCAGAAGGTGTCAAAGTCTACGGTTTCCTCGGCGTAAGGCTCAATTTCAACAGGCGGCAAAGCTTCCTTCGCCTTTTCTGCGTTAAATGCGTCAATTTCTGCCATTTTTTCCTCCATGTTCAGTCGTGCGAACAAAATCTCGCCGGGGCCCACCTGGTTGCCGGGTTGCAGCTGCCCGAAGGTGGTCAGGCTCTCCAAGCCGCCGTTTTCCACATTCAGCTGCTTCAGAATCCGCTCTGCGGTGTCCGGCAGGAAGGGTTCAAGCGCCACAGCGGCAAAGCGGATGCTCTCCAAAAGATTATAAAGGACTGTACCCAACCGCGGCTTGGTCGCTTCCTCCTTTGCCAGCGCCCAGGGGGTGGTCTCGTCGATATACTTGTTGGCGCGGCGCAGCAAGACGAAAATTTCGTCGATGGCGTCGGCAACCTTTATTTCATTCTTCTTGGCTTCCACCTTGCCGGGCATTGCCAAAGCGATCGCCTTCAGCTCTTCGTCCAGGGCTTCCGGGGTGGTGGGCGCCATGATCTTGCCGTCAAAATACTTACCGGACATAGCAACGGTACGGTTGACCAGATTGCCCAGGATATTGGCAAGCTCGGCGTTGATCCGCTCGATGATCAGCTCGTAGGTCATAATGCCATCGGCGGCAAAGGGCATTTCGTGAAGCACGAAGTACCGCACCGCATCCACGCCAAAAAGCTTTACCAGATCGTCAGCATAGATCACATTGCCCAGAGACTTGGACATCTTGTCGCCCTTGACCAGCAGCCAGGGATGACCGAACACCTGCTTGGGCAGCTCCTCGCCCATGCTCATCAGGAAGATGGGCCAGTAGATGGTATGGAACCGGACGATGTCCTTGCCAATCAGATGCAGATCCGCAGGCCAGAACTTTTTATACTGCTCCGCGTGGTTGCCGTCGGGATCGTAGCCGCAGAAGGTGATATAGTTGGAAAGGGCATCCAGCCAAACATAGGTTACGTGGCCCGGGTCAATGGTTACGGGAATACCCCAAGTGAAGCTGGTGCGGGATACACACAGATCCTGCAGACCGGGCTTGAGGAAGTTGTTGACCATCTCATTTTTCCGGCTTTCCGGCTGGATAAACTCGGGATGCTCTTCGATATGCTTCATCAGCTTATCGGCGTACTTGCTCATTTTGAAGAAGTATGCCTCTTCCTCGGCATCTGCGCATTCTCTGCCGCAGTCGGGGCACTTGCCGTCCACCAGCTGGCTTTCCGTCCAGAAGCTTTCGCAGGGGGTGCAGTACTTACCCACATATTTACCCTTGTAGATATCGCCCTTTTCATACATCCGGGCAAAGATCTTCTGCACCTTGGTGGTGTGCTCCGGGTCGGTGGTGCGGACAAACCGGTCATAGGTGGTGTTCATCAGATCCCAGATATCTTTGATTTGACCTGCCACATTGTCCACGTACTCCTGAGGGGTAATGCCGGCAGCTTCTGCCTTCTGCTGAATCTTCTGACCGTGCTCATCGGTACCGGTCTGAAAATATACATCAAAGCCTGCCTGCCGCTTATACCGGGCGATGGCATCTGCCAGAACAATTTCGTAGGTGTTGCCGATGTGGGGCTTTGCCGAGGTGTAGGCGATGGCAGTTGTGATGTAATAGGGTTTTTTCTCTGACATTTTCATTCCTCCTAAAAAGAAAATCGTCCTTGCTTTTGGCAAGGACGATAAAATTTACCGTGGTACCACCTTGATTCGCGACTTGCGTCGCCTCAAAACGCGATAACGGGCGCTTCCCGGCACTGCCTAAATATCGACAGCGCAGCTCCAAGACCATGTTCGGCAGGTTATTCCGTGCCCCTTCTCAGCTACCGGGGCTCTCTGACCGTTTTCATCTGCCTACTCTTCTTTTCAATGCCTTTGCATATTGTCTGCATTATACGACGAAAAGGAAGGATTTGTCAAGTGCCTTCCTTTTTCGTCAGCAGCAGAGCCACCAAAAGGGCGGTAATACCGCCGGCAAGCTTTCCTACGATCACCGCCGGCAGCATCTGGGGCGCAAAACCGGCAGTGAAACCCAGGTGATCGCCAAACACAAACGCCGCCGACACCGCAAAGGCCACATTGGCAACCTTGCCCCGGCTGTCCATATCCTTCAGCCGGTCGAAGGTGGCGATGGAATTGGCAAGGGTCGCCACCAAGCCGGATGCCGCCGCTTCGTTAACCCCCAGCTTTCTTCCCAAAAGTCCCAAGGGTCGTTTCAAAAGCCGGGTCAGCACCGCCACCAAAGGAAACGCGCCTGATAGCACAATGGCAATTTCCCCAACGGTATAAAATCCAGTTTCCAGCTCTACCATATTGGGTATCAGCGTAAAGCCCGTCAGTCTTTGGAAAATGGCAATACCTAAAGCCAGGGTTACAACCGCCACCACACCTTTGCCAAAAATCCCAAAGGCCCGGAGCATTCCCTTTTCCCATTTCCACAGACCCAGGGACACCAACCCGCCAATCAACAGAATGGGTGTTAAATTCCTTAAAATTTTCAGCAGCGGCATACCTGCCACCAGACCACCGGTCAAAAGTCCTACCGGTATGGTTATAATGCCGCACAAAATTCCTTTTGCAAAATAGGGTCTGTCCTGCTCCTGCAAAATCCCCAGCGCAACCGGGATGGTGAAAACCAGGGTCGCCCCCAGCATAGAGCCGGTTAAAAGACCGCCCAGCATAGCCGCTTGATTGTCGGCAGTCATTTCCTGCGCCAGCGCCGCACCGCCCATATCGCAGGCCAAAATGGTACCGGCAAACATTGCCGGATCCGCCCCCAGAAATCGGTATACCGGCACCACCACCGGTCGCAAAAGGTTTGCCAGCACCGGCGCAAGGGCAATGGTGCCCAGCATTGCCAGCGCCAAAGAGCCCATTGTCAGGATGCCTTTCTCAAATTCTCCACCCAAGCCCAGACGGTTGCCAAAGATCCGGTCAACCGCCCCAGCCAGGGCAAAGACAGCCATGATATAAATGAGTATTTTTTCCATATTCTGCACCCCGTAAATGCGCAAATCGGTTTATTTTTCGCTGTCTAAAATGGCGACAACCACCGCATCCACCGGCGCCTCCATACAAAACCGTGCCGCCGGCTCGCCCAAAACCAAAAGCACCCGGTCTCCGGTACCGGCGCCTACCAGATCCGATGCCACGATGGTACCTTGTACGGTGTCCACCACCAAAAAGGTCTGTCCGGACAGATTTTCTGCCTTTCGTGTCGCCCAAACAGAACCGGTAACTTTCCCAATCTTCATTTCTTGCCCTCCAAAATTTCCTTTGCCAAGGGTGTCAGCACCGCCCCCGGTCCGGGCCGTTCTCCGGTTTCCAGCATGTGCTGCGCCTGCTTTGCGGTGATCACCCGGCGCTGCCCGCCATCGGTAAACACCACGCCCCAGTTTTTCAGCTCCCGGCGCTTGGATGCCAATGCCGCCCCCAACGCCCGATTGCCAGGAGAAACCGGCAGTCCCGGCGTATACAAAATAACCGGTTTCCCTTCCGCCAACGCGGACAGTACCTCTTCGTTGGAAAAGCATAGCAGCTGCCCCAGTGTCAGAGAACCGATCACAACCGCATCATAGGGCGGCTGCGCCACATAGGTATACGCAAGCGGCGGCTTTTCTCCAATGAGCAACGCTGTCATTTACTTATTTGGCAGGGGTATTCCCGGCGCTCAGTCTGCCCTTGGGCAAAATGGCGTCCACCTCGGTATGAGGGCGGGCAATCACGTGAACGCTGACCAGCTCGCCTACCTTTTCCGCTGCGGCAGCGCCGGCATCGGTAGCCGCCTTCACCGCGCCTACATCACCCCGAACCATCACCGTAACCAAACCGCCGCCAACGGCTTCTTTACCCACCAGCTGCACATTTGCAGACTTTACCATCGCATCTGCCGCCTCAATTGCGCCAATCAGGCCTTTTGTTTCGATCATTCCCAAAGAATTGGTATCCATATAAAATCCTCCACTTTCCTATTCGTGTTCTTGTTACCTGCGACCCAGTCGCTCCAGAATTTTTGCCGTTATGATCTCCACCAGTTCCCCATAGTTCTCTTTTTCCTGCAAACTTTGGGTTGGTATATCCCACGCTACCTGCCGGATGTTGATTAAATCCATAGGCGATACGTTGTTGCTGGTGGCACTGCCGCCCACTGCACCGCACCCTAAGGTCAGGGCAGGGAACAATCCGGTGCTCTGACCAATGCCGCCCAGCGCTGCCGGGCTGTTGATCAAAAACCGGGATACCGGGATCTGGACAGCAAACCTTTTCACCACTTCCATATCCTCGGTGTGAACAGAAAAAGTATGCCCCCTGCCCTCCTGATGCAGCAGCTGCAAGGCTCTTTCCAGCACCGCATCTTCATTTTCTTCCACAAACAGACCCAACACCGGACAAAGCTTTTCTTTGCTGTACCCCGGAGCAGACTGTCCCCCTGCCACCAAAACCTTGGTTTTTGCCGGGACGGTAAAGCCTGCCAGCGCCGCCAGCTCCGGGGCGGTTTTCCCAACCGTTTGTGGGTTCATCGCCCCGTTTGTACGAAAAAGCACCTTCTCCAAAGAAACTGCATCCTCCGGCGTCAGAAAATAAAAGCCTAACGCCACCGCAATGCTTTTGACTTTGGAAACCATATCCTTTTCAATTATAATGCTTTGCTCAGAAGCGCATACTGTCCCGTTATCGAAAGTCTTTGATTTCAAAATTTTCAGAAGCGCCTGCTTCACATCCGCCGTCTTGTGGATATAGGCCGGTCCGTTGCCGGCACCCACGCCGATTGCCGGCTTTCCGGAGGAATAGGCTGCCCGGACCATTGCCGGTCCGCCGGTTGCCAAAATGAGCCTGGTTTCATTTGCGCGCATCAGCTCCTGACAGCCATCCAGGCTGGGAATAGAAAGACAACTCACTGCGCCTGCCGGCGCGCCGGCCTGCTGGGCCGCCTTTGCCACGATCTCCGCCGCCCGCCGGGTGCAACTGAGCGCCTTCGGGTGAGGCGAAAATACAATGCTGCACCCGGCCTTCAGGGCAATCAGCGCTTTATAACAAACGGTGGAGGTGGGATTTGTGCTGGGCACAATGGCAGCAATCACACCCACCGGCACACCGATTTCCCATAGCTTGTCCCCGGCTTCGCCCTTTAATACGCCCACAGTTTTCATTTCCCGGACAGCTTCATAAACCCGCCGGCTGGCAAAGATGTTTTTGGTGATTTTATCCTCCACATTGGCAAAGCCGGTTTGCCGGACCGCCAGCTCTGCCAGCTCCAGCGCCGCCGGTTCAAAGGTCTGCGCCACCGCCTGTACAATCCGGTCCAACTGCGCCTGGGACATTTTTGCCAGTTCCTTTTGAGCAGCCTCTGCCTGCCGCGCCAATTGCCGGGCCTCCTGCCGGGCAAGTAAATCTTGTTCCAGTTCCATACTTTTTCCCTCTTTCTGTCTGCCCTCATTGCTGCCGGGGATTGCCGGCAATTTCTGCCACGATCCGGGAAAAGGCCTCGCTGGCGCTTTCACAGGCAGACCGGGTCCCGGTAAGCAACCCACCGCCGAAATTGGTGGGGGTTGGCGGACTGTAAAGTTTACATAACACAACATCCGAGGCTTTTAACGCCCCATCCAGCGCCACCATACTCTCTATTGGCGGGGCAATCAGATACGCCAGGGCGCTGCCGGTTTCCACCCCTGCTTCCTTTGCCAAAAAGCTGCCGCAGGCGCTGACGGTATGGGCAAGATACGGCACGTCCCCGCTTTCGGAAAAGCCAAGATTTTCCAGCGCCTGCAGCGCCGCTGCCATTGCCGCCCGGACATCTCCCGGGGTTTTCCCTGCCAGCACCCCCAGCACTTCCCCGGCATAGGGGGTGGTGGCATTTTTTGCCCCGGCATAAAAGCTGGCGCCAAAGCAAACCTGCACATCCGCCGCCTTGGTTGCCTCATCCAAGGCAATATAGGTGGCATCATCGCAATCGGTGGTCAGAAAACCCAGACACCGGTACTCCCGGTCTGCCCCAAGGCCGCGGCACAGATTTTCTTCTGCGTTATCCAGATACCGCACCGCCAAAACGTTTACCTTACACACCTTGCAAAGCCACCCCGGAAATCTTCAGTTTCAGCATCTTTTCTACCAGTTCTGCGATTTTTTCTCCTGCCTGGGTAGCCGTAATGCCCTGGCTGTGAATGTTGGAAACCACCGTCCGGGCAGATTCCGATACACCGCTGTGGGGATTGTAGGTGATATAGGCTGACATACTCTCATTGGTTACCAAGCCGGGGCGTTCACCCACCAGCACGCACACAACCTCGCAGCCGGTAATATCGCCCACCGCATCTCCGGCGCCTACCCGGCAAAACTCCACATACAAGCCTTTCCCCAGTTCGATGCCCCGGCTTTTCAAACTCTTTTCCATACTCCGGACGCACTCCATTGCGTTGGCACGAATGGCATCACAGGAGATGCCGTCCCCAACAACCAGCTGCACCTTTGGCTTTTGGGGCAAACCTGCCCGAATCTTCTCCCGGGTCTGCTCATCAAAGGTTCTGCCCAGATCCGGCCGGGTGATATATTCTTCCCTTGTTTCACACCGGGTTTTCACTGCCAACAAACCGTTTTGTTCGCCAAAATCCTCCGGCAGCACGGAAAACACCGCATCCTGCGCCGCCGCGTGATCTGCCCGGAACCGGAGCATGGAGATCGTATCATACCGAGGGCCTGCCCGGCCCGACGCCAGCCGCGCCGGGGTCTGTTCCTTGAGCTTTCGGTAGCCTTCCTTGTCTTTTGGATCTTTCACCTGATAAAGCTTGCGCAAATCCAAAAGGGAGATATCCGGCACAAAGTCCCCGTCGCTGTAGCTGTTGTGGGGTTGCTGCGGTCCGGCTTGGGTCGGCTTGTAGTCCGAGCCTTTCACCATCGGCTCTACACCCATACCCTGCAAAATTTCTGCCACCATTAGACTTATATCCTGTTTATTCATCCTGCTCACCTCCTCTTGTGTTTAATAAAGCAGCGCCGACCCGTCGCCAGCCTTTTCGGTCAGGCGACCATTTTCCACAAAGCCCATTTTCTCCAGCCACCGCTGGAATTCCGGTATCGCCGTCTTGCCGGTCAGTTCCCGGAGGGTTGCGGTGTCCCGGAAGCCGGTGGACTGATAACCCAGCATAATATCATCACCGTGGGGAATGCCCATAAAATAGTTGCAGCCTGCCAAGGTCAAAAGAGCGGCTAAGTTTTCGTTGTCGTTCTGGTCTGCTTTCATATGGTTGGTATAGCAGCAGTCGCAGCCCATAGAGATGCCGGTCAGCTTGCCCATAAAGTGGTCCTCCAAACCGGCCCGGGTAACCTGCCGGGCATCGTACAGATACTCCGGCCCGATAAAGCCCACCACCGTATTGACCAAGAAGGGCGAAAACCGCTTGGCAAAGCCATAACACCGGGCCTCCATGGTTACCTGGTCCGCGCCGAAATGGGCGTCGGAGGAAAGCTCCGAACCCTGTCCGGTCTCAAAATACAGCAAATTGGGTCCTTCCGCCGTACCCTGACTGCGGAGCAGATCCAGCGCCTGCTGCACCGTAGATGCGTCAAAGCCAAAGGCGGCATTGCCCTTTTGAGAGCCGGCAATGGACTGGAAAATCAAATCACAGGGCGCGCCTTTTTCCACCGCCTTCATCTGGGCGGTGATATGAGCAAGGACACAGTTCTGGGTTGGAATTTCCCAATGCTCCTTGATTTCCTGAAATTTCCGCAGGATTTTACCCACCTGCTCCGGACTGTCCGTTACCGGGTTTAAGCCGATTACCGCATCCCCGGCACCAAAGCTCAAGCCCTCCAGCACCGACGCAGTGATACCGTCAATATCATCGGTGGTGTGGTTCGGCTGCAGCCGGCAGGAAAGGGTCCCCGGCAGACCGATCGTGGTGTTGCAGTGAGCGGTTACCGGCATTTTTGCCGCCGCATAGATCAGGTCTAAGTTGCTCATCAGCTTGCATACCGCCGCCACCATTTCCGAGGTCAGTCCCCGGCGCAGCCGGGCAATGTCCGCCGATGTGGTAGTTTCCGACAAAATATACTGCCGCAGATCCGCCACCGTCCAGTTGCGGATCTTTTGATACTGATACTGGTTTACATCGTCCTGAATGATCCGGGTAACCTCATCTTCTTCATAGGGCACAACCGGGTTTTCATACAGATCCCCCAAGGTAACTGACGCCAGCACCACCTTGGCTGCTACCCGCTGCTGGGCAGTTTCCGCCGCCAAGCCTGCCAGCTTGTCGCCGGTCTTTTCTTCATTGGCCATTGCCAATACCTGTTTTAAGTCCCGGAAGGTATAGGTTTTTCCGAGCAGGGTCGTCTTTAACTTCACTTTGCCACTCCTTCCAAAATTCTTTGCACCATAAAGTCCTCCACCGCTATGGGGTTATCCTGGCAACAGCTGTCCTGTAAAATCAGTCGGGTCAGGTCCTTTGCCTTAAACTGCACCAGCCGGGGATCGATCCCGGCCTCGAACAGACTTTGGGGCATGCCCAGCTGCTTCCGCAACCGACATAAGCCGTTTTTCAAATTGCGCACCGCCACCGCCTCTGCAGAGCCAAAAAAACCCGCACTTTTGGCAAGAGACGCATACTTTTCCGGGCAAAACTGAGCGTTACAGTCGATCACCCAGGGCAGCAGGATCGCGCAGAGCCTGCCGTGGGACAGATGGAATTCTCCTCCCAAAACGTGCGCCATTGCGTGGCACAGTCCCAACCCGGATTTGGTAAATGCCATTCCTGCCATAGTCGCCGCCAGATGGACCTTCTCCCGGGCAGCGGTATCCCCGGCATAGCTGGCCGGCAGCTTGGCATACGCCACGGTAAAGGCCTCCTTGGCAAGGGTCCTTGTAATGGGACTGCTGTTTTTTGCCACATAGCTTTCCAGTGCGTGGGTCAGTACATCAAAGCCGGTATCGGCAATCAAAGCTTTGGGTTGGGTTGCCAAAAGAGCGCCATCCAGAATTGCCGCATCCGGGCAGATTTCCTCCGAAATAAGCGGATGCTTCACGCCACCGTGGGTCAAAACCGCAAAATCCGTAACCTCTGAGCCGGAGCCGGAGGTTGTGGGAATGGCGATCAGCTTGGGTTTTTGCCCGGAAAAATGCACCATTGCCTTTGCTAGGTCCATAGCGCTGCCGCCACCCAGCGCCACCACCGCATCCGGCTGAAACTGACGCAGCAGCTGGGTTCCCTCTGCCGCCAGCTCCACCGTTGGGTCCGGTGAGACCTTGTCAAAAATCCGGCTTTCCGCCGCGCCGGATAGCCGCAGCAGCTTGTCCGCCCAGCCGTTTCCCACAAAAAACGGATCTGCCACCAGCAGCAGCTTTTGTATACCCATTTCCTTCAGATAGGAAAGGCTGTCCGGTCCGGACACGATTTTCGTTTTACAATCAAACCACTCCAAAATACCACCTCTAAACCCATTATTTACGGCTTTTTCGAAAATATGTAAAACTTCCTCTCACAAAAAACTACTAGGCAAATTAAAACAAATGTGCTATCATATTCACAAGATATCGGAAGGAGCGTTCCTATGCGGATTTTGGGAATCGACCCGGGCTACGGAATTACCGGCGTGGCGCTGCTGGATGCCCAGCGGGGCAGCACACGGCTGTTAAGCTGCGGTGCCATCACCACCCCTGCCGGTATGGACTTTTCCGCCCGACTGGAAATTATTTATGAGGATATGCGGCAGCTTTTGGAGCAAACCAAGCCCGAGGCGGTTGCCATTGAGGAGCTGTTTTTCGGCCACAATGTTACCACCGCCATTGGGGTTGCCCAAAGCCGGGGCGTCATTTTGCTGGCTGTTCGGCAAGCCGGTATCCCGGTTTTTGAGTACAAGCCGATGCAGGTCAAGCAGGCAGTGGTTGGCTACGGAAACGCCACCAAGCATCAGGTGCAGGATATGACCCGCAGGCTGCTAAATCTGGAAAAGCTGCCCAAGCCGGACGATGCGGCAGACGCCATCGCCATCGCCCTGTGCCATGCTCGCTCCAGCACATCTTTAATTGCGAAAGCAATTAAAGATAATTGAGAATGGAGAATGGAGAATTGAGAATTATGGACAACGCAATTTATCAAAAAAGTTTTCAATTTGCCGTTCGTATCGTTAATTTGTGCAGATATCTGCAAACAGAGCAAAAAGAATATGTGCTTTCCAAGCAAATTCTCCGCAGCGGCACCAGCATCGGCGCAAATGTAGCGGAAGCGCAGCAAGCTCAAAGCAAACCGGATTTTATATCCAAATTAAACATTGCACTAAAAGAAGCCGCCGAAACCGACTATTGGTTACGGCTATTATGCGAAACAAATTACCTAACAAAGGAACAATTTACATCTATTATTGCGGATTGTGATGAGTTGGAATCTCTTCTGGTTTCCATTGTGAAAGCCTCCAAGAAATAATTCTCCATTCTCAATTCTCAATTCTCCATTGCTTTATCTGTGAGGTTTTGCTTATGTTGTATTATGTTTCCGGAACAGTAACCGTTTTAGAGCCTGGTCTTGCCGTCATTGATTGCGGCGGCGTTGGCTACGGCTGCCGGGTTACCCCCTATACCGCCGCTCAGCTGAAGCTGGGTCAGTCGGCAAAGCTGTATATCACCGAGTCCATTCGGGAGGATGCCTATGACCTTTACGGCTTTGTCAGCCGGGAGGAGCAGCATTGCTACAGTCTGCTGACCTCCGTAAACGGCGTGGGTCCGAAAGCGGCGCTGGCGATTTTGTCTGCCGGTCCGCAAAACTTTACTCTGGCAGTTATGACCGGAGACGAAAAGCTGCTCACCGCCGCCCAGGGCGTGGGCAAAAAGCTTGCCCAGCGAATCATTCTGGAGCTGCAGGACAAAATGGGTGGAAGCGCTACGGAGCTGGACTTTTCTGCCGGTATGGCGGTTGCCGCGCCCCAGCAACAAGGCAATCTGCAGCTGGCGCAGGCCGCTTTGCAGGAGCTGGGCTACTCCCCCAGTGAAATCGGTCTTGCCCTAAAGGGCGCAGACCCCAATGCACCCACCGAGGAACTAGTGCGGTACGCCCTGAGAGCTATGGTCTTAAAAAATTGAGAATTGAAAATTGAGAATTGAGAATTTACATGCATCCAAAGGCGATGATTCAAATCGTCAGCGAAGCTGACACCTTCATTCTCCATTCTCCATTCTCCATTCTCCATTAACTTGGAGGTATCTATGAGCTTAGAATTTAACGAAGATATTTCTGCGCCGATCATTTCTCCCACCTTTGCGCCCCAAGACGCCGGGGAAATCGGTCTGCGGCCCAAGCTGCTTTCTGACTATACCGGTCAGGAAAAAGCTAAGGGCAATCTGAGTGTATACATAGAGGCTGCCCGGAAACGGGGCGAACCGCTGGATCACACCCTGCTTTACGGCCCTCCCGGTCTGGGCAAGACGACCCTAGCCGGTGTCATTGCCAATGAAATGGGCGTGAATATCCGCATCACCTCCGGCCCGGCAATCGAAAAGCCCGGAGATCTGGCGGCGCTGCTGACCAACCTGAACCCCGGGGATATCCTGTTTATTGACGAAATCCATCGGCTAAACCGGGTCGTTGAGGAAATTCTCTACCCGGCAATGGAGGATTTTGCCATTGATATTATTGTGGGCAAGGGTCCCAGCGCCAATTCCATCCGGCTGGATCTGCCCAAGTTTACCCTGGTGGGCGCTACTACTCGCGCCGGTCAGCTTTCCGCGCCCTTGCGGGACCGATTTGGCGTCAGCCTGCGTCTGGAGCTGTACACCCCGGAGGAGCTTTCCCGGATCGTTACCCGCAGCGCCACCATTTTGGGTATGGAGATCGACCCTGCCGGCGCAATGGAAATTGCCACCCGCAGCCGGGGCACGCCCCGGATCGCCAACCGGTTTTTGCGCCGGGTGCGGGACTTTGCCTGCGTGCTGGGCGACGGCGTAATTACCAAAGACGCGGCGGATCTGGCCCTTTCCCGGCTGGAGGTGGACGCCCTGGGTCTGGATAATATCGACCGGCGGATGCTCACCTCTATCATCCAAAATTACAGCGGCGGCCCGGTGGGTCTGGAAACCCTGGCAGCCACCATCGGTGAAGAAGCCATCACCTTAGAGGATGTATACGAGCCGTACCTGATGCAGCTGGGCTTTTTGACCCGGACCCCCAGAGGACGGTGCGTTACAAAGCTGGCTTATGACCATTTGCACCTGCAAAGCCCGGAACAAACTTTGTTCGATTTGTGAGGAAATTTGCACAATTTGTTAAAAAAACACAGAAAATTTTTATAAACTATTGACAATTATGCCCAATTTGTGTATAATGCGGCTTGTGGTGGGATATCACCATAATATTACAGTACCCTGGATGATTTCCAGTCAGTTGATGGGGTT